>JANODP010000001.1:0-28979 GCA_031412755.1 Schlesneria sp.
CCTACGACAAAGGAGTACGGCTAACTCGATCCGCCTTCCGTCCTATCGCCAACCGCTTGAAACGCCACTCCACACTCCCCAAATGGAGCCTCACCATTCACCCAGCCTGACCGGGAGATTATTTTGACGTTGCTGCCTAACTTCACACTTTGAGCGACTTGTCGAACGTCTGTTCAACGAAGGCGAGAAAGTCGTCATTCAGCGGACGCTCACCGGGTATGTCGTGAAGGGTTGGAACCGTGCCGGTCAACCATTTACCATGACAGCAAGCTCACCGACCGAAGCCGCTAGCATCCAGCGAAAAGTTGAGGCGGGGACACTGTAACCCTTGACTTTGAGTAAATACTGAATAGACTTCGGCACTATGGCGAAAAAGAAGCCCAAAGCCGCCCCCGCACCCAACACGGACGATGCCGCAATGGCAAAAGTGCGGATCATTTGGGCTAAGAGACAGACGGAAGGTTGGACGCAAGAACGGCTCGGAATCGCGATGGGTGCGGCGGCGACTTCTGCTCGTCAAGCAGCCCACCAACTTCTTAAGGGGCACGACCCTCGCATCAGCACATTGCGGAAGTTTGCAAAGGCTGTAGGTGTGCCGCTGTCAGATATCGTTAGTGAGTGAAGCAATGTACCCGCTTCTCGAAACACTGAGCCTTCCGGTTCGCGACTACGAAGCGTTCGTACCGGTCGCACTCTGGTTGATGGGCGACCGGATTCATTTCGCTAACGACATTCCAAGGAATGGGTTACGTCAACAGGCCCGCTATGTCAGTGCCATTCCTCGTTAGCCCGGATTATTCATGGCCTCGTAGCTGAGTTCGCAAGAACTCAGTTCCTTATTGTGAGTTGGGCTGAGTTCTTGCGAACTCAGCTACATGCAGGCTGCGACGGTTCCACGAGGAGCCATGAATTATCCGGGACAGCCTGTTGGAGATCGCCTCCCCGATCACGAATTCGGATCGGGGGCATCGGCAAGATCTGCATCTGCGTGCGGGTTGTACTGGCGCGATCGATTCAACCGGCAAAGCCATTGCCGTGATTGCCGACGACGACGGTAATTGTCGTGAAAACGGACACATCGAGCGACGATCCTTGATTTGAGGATTCTGGCGTTGCGCGCCGCAGCAAGCTCACTGCGGGAAACGCCGGACACTCAGCCAACCAAGGATGGCGAACATGCGAGCGGGCCGGCTCTTTCTCTTCGTGTCCACCGTGCTGCTGACGGTGGTTCAGACCTCGGCCTGGGGACAATCGCCTCAAGGCCTGCCGCCGGTGAATCTGGGATTCACCACTTTTCTCGACGGTGCGCCTCCTGCCGGACCGGGGCTGTACTACGCCCAGTATCTGTCGTATTACACGGCGGACAAGTTGACGGGAGCGAACGGCGCGGTGCTGCCGCTGCCGGGTCCGGACCTGGACGTGTGGGTCTCGTTGACGCAGTTCATCTACATGTGGGACTCGAACGTGCAGATTGGCGACTTCGAACTTCCCGCCAAGCCCGCGCTCGATGTGTTGATCCCGTTTGTGGGTGCCGATCTCGACTTCGCCGCACCGGTGCCCCTGACCGCGAACAGTGGCGTGGGCGATCTCCTCATCGGTCCCGCCCTGCAGTTCGATCCGATCATGGGTCCGAATGGTCCGCGGTTCGTCCACCGCCTGGAAGCTCAGTTCAACATTCCGACGGGCGATTACAACCGTTTCGATCTCGTCAATCCGGGGGCGAATTTCTTCTCGTTCAACCCCTACTGGGCCGGTACCGTCTTCCTCACCCCCAAGGACACGGTGTCGTTTCGCGCCCACTATTTGTGGTGCGCCGAGAACAACGATCCCAACGTGTTCATCGCGCCGGGCGCGACCAGCACGCGGGCGGGCGATGCGTTCCACATCAATTTCGCCGCCGAGCACGAAGTCGTCCCAAAGATGCTGCGGGTCGGCGTGAACGGCTATTACGTCAAGCAAACGTCCCTTGCGCAAATGGACGGTGTCGATGTGGCCGGCTCGAGCGAGCAGGTTCTGGGGATCGGGCCGGGTGCGATTCTGAGCTTCTCCCAGACGAGTCACGTCTTCTGCAATCTGTACTGGGAAACCGACGCCGAGAATCGTCCGGAAGGATTCAAATTGAATCTCCGTTACGTCCACAGGTTCTAGCCCGCGTTTCTCACGAGTCATCGAAGCCTGAAGCGCAAGCGAAGGTGTGCGCTCGTCCCCTTCGCTCGCGCTTCAGGCTTCAATGGACACGCTGGTGGCCCCCCGACTCGAAAAACTCCGTGCCCATTCAGCAGCAGCATCAACGGAGAGTCGAGATCTGATTCTCCCTTCGCCCCAGATGATTTCACGGACTGGAATCGCAGTCTGGGGGATGAGTTGCCGGTTGGTTCTCGATGGACTTGGGACTTGAAGCCGGCTCTCTTCGTTTGCGCCGTGGTGTCAACGATTCGACGGTCGAGGCTCGCGCCAACGAAGGGGTGGCCAGACAAGCCCGCGTCATCCTCAACCGTGGAGCCGATTCGCAGATTTCTTTTGCAACTGGTGATTGGTGATTCGCTTTGGTAGCTTGCGAAGCCAACAGCCACCTTTGATGCAGCGGGATTTGTGATCCCGAGAGAGTCGTGATCATGACTACTGACGGGCCAGTCGAGTTTGTCGGATCCAAGCGGTTTTCGATTCAACGGCAACTCGGTGCCGGTGGAATGGGGATCGTGTATCTGGCCACGGATCGGGAGTCCGGCCAGGCCGTCGCGTTGAAGACCCTGAAGGCGGTTGATCCGACGGCGATTTTCCAATTCAAGCAGGAGTTCCGGTCGCTGTCCGAGTTGGTGCATCCGAACCTCATTCGGATGCACGAGTTGATCTGCGAGAACGATCAATGGTTCTTCGTCATGGAGTTGGTCGAGGGAGCGGTCGAGTTTCAGGACTATCTCCTCGATCAGACGGCCCTGCCGGAACCAACCACGGACGCGTCCGCTGCGGCCGAGACGGCCACCCGGATGCAGGAGTTCAGCGGATCGCCGGCATCGGCAGAACTTCCGGTTGCCATGGCGTCTGCGTCTGCCCGCGCGGCGGGATCGAACTCGCCATTCCACGTCGACCATTCGGGCATGAGTTCCGATCGCGATGTCGGAGTGCCGTTTAAAGAATGCTCCCCCTCCATCGACAAAACTGTTGCCATGGGGTTTGGCGACACGACGGTCCTGCTCTCTTCCGGCACTGCGGACGCTGCGACAATCATTCGGGAAGTTCGCAACGATGAGACCGAGCAGATTGTTTCCAGCGCCGCTGTGGCTGGTGTGGCCGCACAGCACCCACTTGGGACGGTGCCCGACGAGGCGCTGAATCAAACCGTCATTCGTCCGCTGGCGGACAGCGCGATCGAGCAAACGATGATCGGTTCATCGGAGTTGGTGGCGGGCGGTGAGGAGCCGCCAGTGCGGGGAGCTGCGGCCCCGTCTCCGACGCCCGAGATCGTGGGTGCTCGTTCGCGAGGTCCGATGGCCGTGCGGAACCTCGCGAGATTGCGCGATGCCTTCCGGCAGTTGTCGGCGGGCGTTCGCGGACTGCATCGCGCGGGAATGTTGCATCGCGACTTGAAGCCGGCCAACGCGTTGGTGTCAGGCTCCGGAACGGTCGTGCTCCTGGACTTCGGTTTGGTGGCCGAACTGTCGGCCAAACGAGTGGAAGGAACGGAACGTCGCGAGATTTCCGGCACGATCGCCTACATGTCGCCCGAGCAGGCCCAGGCGTTGCCGCTCACCGAAGCCAGCGACTGGTACGCGGTGGGGGTCATGCTGTTTCACGCGTTGACCGGCACACTCCCCTTCACCGGCAAGGCCATTCAAATTCTGCGGCGCAAGACGGTGGAAGAGGCACCGGCACCGACGGACCTGGTGGACGGTGTGCCCCCCGATCTGAACGAGCTGTGCGTGAAACTGCTGCGGCGTCAGCCGGATCAGCGACCGTCGGGTCGTGAGGTGGCCGCCTTTTTCGGGGTGGAGGAAGCGGACGACGAGGCGGTGCCGCAGGCTCAAGCCATGCTGTTTGTCGGGCGCGAGCGACATCTCGCGGAACTCGACGGGGCGTTTCAGGAGGTGCTGGCGGGGCAGACGAATGTCATCCGCGTGCATGGCCGCTCGGGCGCGGGCAAGAGCGCACTGATCCAGCATTTCCTGGACGGATTGACCGAGCGGCAACAGGCCATTGTCCTGACGGGGCGGTGTTACGAACAGGAGTCGGTGCCGTACAAGGGTGTCGATTCCCTCTTCGACGCGGTCACTCAGTTTCTGAGGAACACCACGCTGCCGCTGACGTCATTGCTGCCGACGCACATCACCGCGCTGGCCCGCATCTTTCCGGTCTTGAACCGCATCAAGATGATTGAGACGCTCGGTCAGAGTCAGATGGTGACGAGCGATTTGCACGAACTGCGAAGCCAGGCGTTTGAAGCGTTCCGCGAGCTGTTGTCACACCTGGGTCGCGAGCGTCCGCTGGTGATCTACCTCGATGACCTGCAATGGGGCGACATCGACAGCGCCGCACTGCTGGCCGATCTGTTCGGCGGCGAGCAGCCGCCGCGCATGCTGCTGCTGGCCGCGTATCGCAGCGAGTACGTCGATTCGAGCGTCTGCCTGAAGGCGTTGATCGAGTCCGAAAAAACGTCGGCGAACCGCTCGCTCGACGATCCCGCCAACGCGAACCGTTCCGGCGGTGTTGCCTCGGCCGACGAATCGGTGCTCGGCAGCAGTGTGATGACAAAAGTGGCGGCTTCGACCGGCGAGTCGGTCGGCGCCGCGTCCTCCCGGTCCGCCGCGTCGCCGACATCGGGCACCCGCTGGAAGGAACTGGTGGTTGAATCGCTGACGGCCGACGAGACGCGGCTGCTCGCGCGCAGTCTGCTGCGAGACGATCTGCCCAACGTGGAAGCCAGCGCCGATCGGATCGTGAAGCAGTCGGGCGGCAGTGCCTACTTCGTGTATGAGTTGGCCCGGCATTTGAACGCGGGCCTCGATCTCGCCTCGATCGCCGGAGTCGGTCTCGACGAGGTTCTGTGGGCGCGCGTTCAGCGGTTGTCGGAGGAGGCCCAACGGCTGATGCAGGTCCTGGCCGTGTCCGGTCAACCGATCCCGCTGAAGAATGTGTTGGAAGCGGCGGGATTGCAGACGCTGTCGCCGCGCGTGCTGGCGAAGCTCCGAACGGAACGTTTCGTCCGCAGCAACGGCCCCGGGATGCAGGCCGAGATCGAGGCATTTCACGACCGCATTCGCGAATCGGTCGTCGGCCATCTCAGCGCGGATGTCCGCCGGGGACATCACGGACAACTCGCCGACACGCTCGAGCGCAGCGAAGGCGCGGCTCCCGAAACGATCGCCGGACACCTCGAAGGGGCCGAGCGGTTTGAACAAGCGGGCCGCTATTATTCCGAAGCGGCCCGGTTCGCGCTGCAGAAGCTGGCGTTCGACCGCGCCGAAGAGTTCTCGAAGCACGCCGTGCGGCTCGCGCAGAGCGACGACGACACGTCGCAGGCCCATGAGCGGCTGATTCACTTCTACACCGACATGGCCCGTTTCCCCGAAGCCTATGCGCAGGGTCGCGAGGCGGCGAAACACTTCGGCGTGTCGCTTCCCGCCGGCTTCGTGCCGCCGCTGTTCATCATCGATTTCCTCAAAGCCAAGTGGCGGCTGCTGGGCAAGAAAACCGCCGATCTCGTCAACCTGCCGGTCATGCAGGATGCCCGCCTGGAACAGGCCGTCCGCCTGATCAACGCCGCGGCGAAGGCGGCCTATCAGGTCCGGCCGGAGTTGTGCGTCGCCGTCTCGACCAAGGTGGTCAATCTCTGCCTGAAGCACGGCAACACGCCCGATTGTGCGATCGGCTGGATGGTCTTCGGAGCGATCTTTCAGGGGGGCGTGCTGGGCAATCATCCGGTCGGTCACGAATACGGCCGGCTCGCGCTGAACATCATCGACAAGTTCCAACAGGAACGTCAGCGGCCCGAGGTGACGTTTGTCGTCGGCTACTTCGGCACGAGCTGGATGCGTCCCGCGACCGAGGCCGAAGCACTGTGGCGCACGACCTACGAATCGGGCCGGGCCACCGGCGATCTGTTTCACACCGGCTGTGCCTGCGCCGCCACGACTCAAAGCCTGCTCATGCGAGGCGTGACGCTGGGGGAGATCTGGACCGCGTCCGACCGATTTCTCGAGTTTCTCAAGCCGGTCAACCTGCGCGAGCCGATCGGTGCCATCCGGTCGGTGCGGCAGTTGATTCGCAATCTGTGCGGCAAGACGCGCGGCAGATCCTCTTTCAGCACCGACTCGTTTGACGAAGAGGAATATGTCGCCGGGCTCGCCAGCTATGGCTCGCGACATTTCGCCCATTTTTATTTCGTCAACAAGATGCTCTCGCAATATCTCTGGCGTGAGTATGATGCGGCCCTGACGACGTCACTCATTTCCGCAAAGTATCTCAAAGAGTCTCCCGGCATGCTGCACTCGGCCGAGCATTTCTTCCTGACCGGTCTGATTCAGGCCGCCCTGGCCGATCGGGAGACGGGTGGTAAGCGCCGCCGCTTTGTTGGCGGAGTCCGTTCCGCGGCGAAGCGTCTCGCCGGATGGGCCGCTCGCTGCCCGCACAATTTCGAGCACAAGGCCCGACTGCTGTCGGCCGAACTCGCGCGACTCAAGGGGGCCAGCGGGGACGCCGAGTCGGCCTACGATGCCGCCATCCGCGCGGCCACCCAGTTCGGCTACCGCCAGGTCGAAGCCATCGCGCATCAACTCGCGTCACAGTTTCACAGCTCGAACGGCTCCAAAGACCAGGCTCAACTCCATCGATCCCTGGCCGAGAAATGCTTCGCCGACTGGGGTGCCTCGGCCCACCTCAAGCACACCATCTGACGGTGCCAGACCTGCCACCGTACGACGCATGTCAGTTAACACCCTTTCCCCCGAGGAGTCCCATCATGAATCGACGCCGCATCTCACTCGCCCTGCTCGTGGCGAGCCTCGCCATCGTGAGCGTCACCCTCTTGAGCATCCGCCGCGTTCCCGCCGAGGCTTTGCAGCGGGGGCCGGTCGGTCCGCAGACGAAGGATGCGAAGGCCATCCTCGGCGACCCGGGCTTATTCACAGTGGAGTTCTTCATGTTTTTTAATAGCCCGGCAGCTCCAGGATTACGTGGTGTCCTCAACCCAGAAGTCAGGTTCGGTACTGGACCCACCGTCTGGGAGACATTGAAAAACACGACCGAGATCTATCGTCCCTTTGGAGTGGCCCCGTGTCCGTGGGAGACCGTCTGCGAACTGCCCGACGGCGTGAGGCCGCCCACCACGCGGCAGCTTCAAGAGCATTTCGGCCCGACGAACTCGACGTGGCTCCATTTCCTGTCGGGTGACAGCATGATCGACGGCCAGCGGATCGTCGATGCCAAATCGCGGTTCATCCGGTTCGATGTCCGATGCAATCGTAATTACTTCGATTACGTGACAAAAAATCCAGCGGGCTATCCGCTGTACAACACCGAAGGGCAGGAAGCCGCGCGGTCCGATCCCAATTTCTCCTTCAACTTCCCCACCGACTCAGTCGAAGTGAAGGCGGCCTGGCGGATACTGGGCAGGGATGACGATGACTCCCGTTTCTGGACGGCCTACGGAGCTTATTACGACGAAAACCAGTCGCTGCAGTACGCCAAGATCGGCCTGACCGCCTTTCACGTCATCAGCCATGCCATTCCCAACTGGGTTTGGATGACCTTTGAACAGGTCGATAATCCGACCGCGACCTACCAGTACTTCCTCGGGGAGAAGGGAGACGCCATCGGCAAGAACGACACGACCAACAGTCAGGCCGGCAATTACAACGAGGTGCTGTTGAAGATGACGAGGGGAACGAAGTGGCAGTACTACCGCATCATCGGCTGGCAGATCGACGAGAACGATTCCGACGGCGAACCGGTCATTCTCGCCAACTCGAACATCGAGACCTATTTCCCCAAGACCTCGTCCTGCATGAGTTGTCACCAGATGGCCAACATCGGTCCTCCCGAAAACCGCCGTCTCAACATGTGGCAGGCCGATGACAGCGGCATTCAGGGCCGAGTCGGCGACATCAATTTCCAGGCCATCGCCGAGAAGCTCGCCCCCGGACAGAAGATCAAACAAATGGGCCACGTCTGGTCGCTGCGCGAGGCCCAGTCCACTCAGGCCCCCGACGCGAAGTCTGCGACGAAGCCGTGAGGCGACCGCCTGCCGCCCAGCCAATTCGACTGCTGCTCCCTTCGATACACACTTCCCAGTCCGGTCGATCCCCTTCGGAGACTCACGATGAGCTATCTCACCCCGCCCCGGTTCTCGTTCTCGGGCGAGTCGTATGCGAACGCCTCCACCGCCACCAACAACGACATCGCCAGCGTCTTCGATGTCGATAACATCGTGCTCAACAAACAAATGAATCTCATGCAGGGAGGCCAGACGCTACCGAGCAACCCCCCTCTGCCCAATGTCTTCAACTGGATGGACTCGTCGAACAACCCCGCGCTGCGCAAGTGGCTGATGGGCGCCATGGAAGCCCCCGACCTCAACGAGGATCCGATCGATCCCGGCAATCCGAAATCCGAGGGCCAGGCTCAGATGGCCCATTGGAACTATTACGGAGATCACAACACGGAGTTCCGCAAGACGCTCGTCAACGGCGTGCAGTTGTCGAAAGGCCCCGCGCCGCAATCCGATCCCGCCTACAACCTGCACGTCGAGTTGCTCGGCGACATCTTCTATCAGGCGCGCCGCGGCGCGGTGCTCGTCGATGTCGATCCTTATGCGCTCAACACCAGTCAGATTTTCTCGGGGCAGTTCAAACTGACGTATCGCCCCAAGCCCAACATCAAGATTCCGGTGCTGATGGCCGACCACCCGACTGTGGCCTACTCGTACTACATCAACCCGTTCAAGAATGTGAACCCGAGTTGCACGGGTTTCGAGGCGGTCTCGGCCATCTTTCAATTCGGGCTGCCGATCGAGAACCTCGTGTTCTACAAGGGGGGAGATTTCCATTCCCCCGCGTTGATCGAACTGGAGCAGCAGGCGATGCAGGGACGCGGCCTGATGGTTCGGTTCTGCTTGTACAACGCGATCTTTAAGATTCAGGCCACGGAACTCGCAGACGATTTCGCAAAGGGGCAGTACGTCTTCAACCCGTATGAGGGCCGGGTGCTCGGGTCCCTCGGCGTCTGGAACGATGACGATCTCGCCAGTGCCCCTCCCGGTCGCAAGCTGAAGTATCAGTCGCGGTACACCTACGTCGTCCCTCCGGCCGAGCATCCGCCGGATCTGTTCGCGGCCAAGAAAAAGAAGGCGGCCTCGCTGGCCAAGTATCGCCATCGCGCTGCCGCCGCCGTGCCGGCTGCCGATCCCACCACCAAGACGGCCACGCTCGGACAGACTCTGGCCAGCGTGGACCAGGCCAAACAGGTCGTGTCACTCGACTGCATCAGCACCTTCCCCGAGAAGAATATCGCCAATCGCGACAAGCTCGACATGGGTGTGATGAACCTCGTCCTCTTGTACGGAGCGCCTCCGCAACCGGGGGCCTTGCCACCGAATGCGGTCACGATCGGAGCGATCCCGTACGACAAGGCGACCTATGAATCGGGCGGCGGTGTCGTCGATGTCAGTTACTCGGGCAATGCCCAAAGGGCCGTCATCGACGCGAACCTCGCCACGGGTTTGCTGGCGATCGCCCCCGCAATTCCACCCGCCGCCGGCTCGCCGAACTATCTCGTCGAATCGCCCTACCTCGACGTGCAAACGGACGACCGCGCCCGCTACTTCGATGTGCGGGTCAAACAGGAATCGGGAACGGTTCAGGGGACGTCCCAGATTCAACTGCAAGTCACGCGGAACGGCCTCGCGCCGACAGCGCCCGTCAAACTGAATCTCGAATACTGGATGTGCCAGAAGGACTTCATCAACCCCGATAAATGGCAGGTTCCCGTCGCAGAGCGTTACTTCACGGTGACCGAAGCGGCGCCCCTGCCTCCGACGAATTACCCCAACGTGTTCAACGGAGGGCCTCCGAACGCGACCGTCATCACCGATCAGGTCACGGTCCCGGCGGGAGGCAGGCTGACGCTGCATGTCACCGGCGTTCGAGCGGGGGTGAGCATGATCCGGTTCGTCGATCCGACGCTCGCTCCGGCGCCGGCAAACAATCCCCCGCCACTCTGGTTGACGTCGCCTCCGATGCCCAATTTCGGCTGGGACAATGTCGATTACGCCGTGATCCGCATCCTGCCCTTCGACGACTTCAGCCAGTACACGGACGCGCAGATCAACAACTGGAACTTCCTCTACTCGAACGTGCTCGGCTTCTATTCGGTGATGTACCCGATCATGTCGAAGGTCATTCCGTGGGGACCGGACGGCGCGCCGAACAACCCTCAGGAAGTGAAGGCCTTCGCCTCAAACATCCTCGCGTTCACCGACCCCGACATCTGGAACTCGACCATCTACATGCCGATCACCCGCGATCTGTCTGGAGGCAAACGCGAACTCGTGCGACGCTGGTGCAACCTTCAGCAATAGTGACCGGTCGTTCGGGTCTCTGCCTGTTCCCTGTCACCATGAAAGCCCTCCGATGACCAAGGCCGTCAAGACTGATCACCAGGCTCGACTGGGCGCCTCCTCCCGCAGTGAGGTCAATGGTTGGGTCTATGCCCGCATCGTCGGCCCGCCGGGCGATCGCGGATTCCAACACGGCTACTGGCTGGCGGACGAATTGCGCGAGGCGTTGCGCTGCATCCGGTATCTCATCTTCCAAGACACCGGCATGAAGTTCGATTGGTTCGCGGCGAACGCCCAGGCACTGTTTGAGTCGCCGCTGCGCAGCAACTTCAACGGCGGACTGACCGATGGCTCGGGAGCGGAGATCCTTCAGGAAATGGAAGGGATCGTGGAGGGGGCCAACTCGCGCCGCGGTCGGGGTGATCCGAAAATCACGCTGGCCGACGTCATTGGTTGGAATGCCTATCCCGAAATGATCTGCCAATGGTGGCCCCAGGTGTCGTCCGGACATTTGAAGCCGCCCGTTCCGATGGACGCCAGCGATGCCGGACGCGCGGCGCGACTGACGGCGTCCAAGCCGGTCACTGCGCGGGCTCATCACTTTTCTCACAGTTGCAGTTCCTTCATGGCGGTTGGAGATTACACGGCCGGCGGTGGGATCGTGGCGGCTCAGACAACCTGGCAGCGGTTCGCCAACGGCGACGCCTACAACGTCATCCTCGACATTCAGCCCGCTCGCGGACACCGGCTGTTGATGCAGTCGGTCCCCGGCTACGTCTACAGCAGCACCGATTTCTGGGTGACCGGCGCGGGGCTGATCGTGGCCGAGACTTCGCTCAACACGGCGGGATTCGATCCCACCAAGCTTCCCGAGTTCTTTCGGGCGCGGCGCGCGGGACAGTACGCCGACTCGATCAGTTCGTGGTGCGATCTGTTCCGGTTCGGAAACAACGGCGGCTACGTCAACACCTGGCTGCTCGGCGACACGCACCGCAACGAGATCGCCGCCTACGAACTGACGCTCAACCATGACGTGCTTCAGCCCGTCAAACGGTCGGGCTACTACGCCTCGTGCAACATCCCGCTTTCGGTGGAGGTGCGCAACCTCGACCAGGCGGGTCCGTCGGGATACGACAATGTCCTGGTCAGTGCCGGTCGCCGGGTTCGATTCGATCAACTCCTGGAACAGCAAAAGGGGAAGATCGACGACGAACTGGCCCAACGGATTCTGGCCGACCATCACGACCTGTACTTGAACTCCGACGGTCCCAGCGGCAGAACCATTTGCGGCCACTTTGACAACGACGACGGCCGCTTCCCCGGCGGTCAGGCTCCGAATTACCCCTGGGGTTCGCTCGATGGAAAGGTTTCCACCACGAAACTCGCCTCCGAAATGCAGCTCTGGGGTCGCTGGGGCCGAGCCTGCGGAACGCCGCTTGACGTCCGGACCTTTCTCGCGCAGCACCCTCAATACGAATGGCTGCGCGGTTACATGCGCGACCGCCCCACCCAGCCGTGGACGAAATTTCCACCGCCACTGAAGGGTTAGAACGCGGTGCCGACATGCGGGGTCCAAAGTTCGGGAGTGACGGTCTCGTGTCACCGTCCCATCGTGAGCCACCACATGAGCGCCGACAGGGCTGCTGCGGCCGCGATCCCTCCGAGGATTTGCAGACGTTGCCGGGTCAACAGTCGCGATTTTTTCTCGCCGACCTCGGCGCAATCGAGGCGGTACTTGAGATGGCTGCCGATGGTGATCTCGTCGCCGTGGCGCAGCGGCCGGTGTTTGACGGGGACTCCGTTGACGTGAGTGCCGTTGCGGCTGCCGAGGTCCGTGATCCACCAGCGCGAACCGTCGAAGGACAACTCGCAATGGCGGCCCGAGACGGCGGTATCCGTGAGTTGCACCGTGCAGTCTTCATTGCGGCCGATGCTGACGCGTTCCTGAGTGAGTGGCAGGAAACGACCGCCACCGACCGGGACGAGTACCGCGCCCGACGCTTCGAGCCGTGTCGCGGCGCGCGGGCCGTGTGCGGCGGATGAGGACATCTGCTGCAACAGTGTGGACGAGACACCGTGCGAACCGCTCGGCTCGGCGGGAACTGTGAGCGGTCGGCCCCGCGCGTCAAATCTCACCCGGATTTCCGGGCCCGGTTTGATCACCGAACTGATGGCGGAGGGCCGCGCGGTGGAACTTCCCGCCCCCGACCCCTTCGGACGGCTCTTGAGATACTCCGCCAGCTTGTCGCGCGCGTGCTGCTTTCGCTCGTTGAGGATCGCCTCGAAGTCGAACGAAATGGAACCCGGCTGCGACCATTCGGTCAGCGCCTCGGCGGCTTCGGCGGCGGAGGCGAACCGGTCGTCTCGATTCTTCGCCAACATTTTCGCGACGACCTTGGCGACGCCATCGGGAATCGAAGGAGCGAGATCGCGCACCGAACGAGGGGCGCGGGCGCGGTGAGACTTCTGAAGGTCCGCGACGCTTCGTTCGGGAAACGGCGTATCGCCGGTGAGGGCCGCGAACAGCGTGCAACCGAGACTGTACACGTCGGCGCGGGCATCGACCGCCAGACTGTCCTCGGCCTGTTCGGGGGCCATGTAGGCCGCCGTTCCCACCGACTCGTGCCCGAAGATCATCGCCATCGAGAATTCTTCGCCGGTCTCTCCCTCCAGAATCATGGCCAGGCCAAAGTCGAGCAGCTTGACCTGGCCGGTGCTTTCGATGAGCAGGTTTTGCGGTTTGACATCGCGATGCACGAGTCCGGCCTGATGCGCGTGTTGCAGTCCCAGCGCCGCCTGTCTCGCAAAATCGCAGGCCTGTCCCCACGGCAGCCGCTTCTTTCGCAGCAACACTTCCAGCAGACTCGGCCCGGCCACCAGGTCCATGATCATGTAGTGCGACCCGCCGGCGACGCCCAGCTTGTGCGTGCGAACAATGTTCGGATGGTTCAGCCGCAGCCCGGCGCGAGCCTCCTGCTGGAACCGCGCCAGCATGCCGCGATCGTGCTTGAACTGTTCGAGCAACACCTTGAGGGCGACCTTCTCACCGGTCACCGTATTCACCGCCTGATAGACCCAGCCCATGCCACCGACGCCGAGCAGATCCAGCAGCTTGTACTCGTCGAAGAAGAAGCCGCGCGACCGGCCGTCCAACAACCGATCGGCCTGGAACCGCGTGAGGACTCCCTGTCCAACGAGAGCCTCGGCGGCCTCCGGACCCGAAGTCACGCCGCGCGCGACCAGATCACGCCTGTGCGCCGAGAACTGCCGCGCCGTGAGCAGCCCGCTTTCCGCAAGCTGCTTCCAAAATGAATCGGCAACCAGAGGTGCTGCCATGTCGATCTCACTTGAAGACGACGTGTGGCTGACGGAATCTCAGCCGGACAGGGCGAGAGTATAAATCGAGTCGGACCTGTCTCCAATCGGCCCCGCAAAGAAAGACACATGGGAGAAAGTGGCGCGAGTTGGGAGCGGAACGATTCGTTCTACTATGCCTCCGAGGAGAGACCTGCAGCGGTGATGCCCGGACCGCCCCACTGCGCGTGGCCGGGAATGGGAGGCTTCAACGGTCAGCCGAGTTCATCACCGCATCACGGTTCGCTCGACCTGGTCGATCTTCAACGCATGTTGCAGGCGAGTGAACTTGTCCGGTTTCGCCTTGAACTGTTTGCGCCGCTCATCGGTCTTGAAGAGATACAGCTCGCCGTCGAAGAAGGCTCCGAACTGGATGTCTCCCGCGACGGCGCGGTCGGTCTCCCACAGGATGACCGGGTCGCAGCCGAGCAACTTCGGAGCGAAGGCTTCGGGATTGTTGCGGAACTCCAACAGTTCTTCGCGTGTGGTCATGTAGTACGTGACGTCCTTGTAGTCCCAGGCGTGCCGTGCCACTCCGCGCGTCCACTTCCGATGCTTCATCAGTGCGACCGGGCTGAATCCGTCGAGGCCCACGACGGGCTGAGGCTCGCCCAATTCCGGCACGCCGCCCTTGCCCGTCACGTCCTCACCCGGTTCGGTCGTCCCGTCAGCCCCGGCGTCGTCATTCTGCTTCAAGTTCGCCGCGTGAATCTTCGTGAACTTGGCTTCACCCTGCGTGGCCAGGAGGAGGTATTGCGTCTTGTCCAGAAATTCGGAATGGAGCAGGAGCACCTTGCCGGTCAATGAGTCGATCACGACATCACTCGGCAGAGTTTTGACACCGTAGCGCAGGACCAGGTCCTGGTGGTGATCCGAGTTCAACTTGACCGCGACAAACCGGCTGCCAACAAACTCCTTGACGGTGGGGGACGTCAAGACTTCCCGCTCCATGCGCTGGCACGGCATGCACCATTCGGCGTGGAAGTGAACCAGGAGCGGCAGTTTCTTCTGCTCGGCTTCCAAGAGTGCGGCCTTGAAGTCGGTCCGCCAGATCGTCGACGGTTCGGCACCGACCACGGTTCGCGAGGCTGCGGCCACCAGCATGGCCCACGCCAGAAACCACAGTCCCCTGCCCGCCCATTGCGCCGATGAAACAGCGTTGCCGCTGTCGTTTAAGGTTCGCATCATGGCTGCCCCCGCTCTGTCAGTCGTCGCGCACCGCCCCCGATCATTTGTTATCGGGCCGGGGGCGCGGTGTTTCGCGTGCGGGATGCCCGTCACGACAAGAAACGCCGACCACTAATGCCGATCCTGCCGACTTTGCCGTCCCGGTAAAGTGGGTTCGTCCGGATCGAACACGGGGAGAACCCGGCGGGAGATGATCGGCGCGTCACCGGGGGAACGGCAGCGAGACACTCGCGTCGTCACCGGGACTAACGGGTTCGATCCAGTCCTCGATAGAACAAGGTCGCGAAGACAGGCCGGCCAGCGTCAGAAAATTGCCCAGCAGCGAGCGGCCCTGTTGCGTGAGGACCGACTCGGGATGAAACTGCACTCCGAACAGCGGCCAGCGTTCGTGTTCGAGGGCCATCGGCACGCCGTCTTCCGTGCGAGCCGTCACAATCAGATCAGCCGGCAAAGTCACCTCATCGACGATCAGCGAGTGATATCGCGTCGCCCGCAACGGATTGGGCAGACCGGCAAACAGTCGTCGTTCGTCGTGTCGCACCCAGGACGTTCGTCCGTGAACCGGCTCGTCCGCACGGATCACCTCCCCACCCAGGGCCGCCGCGATCGCCTGATGCCCCAGGCACACACCGAGCATCGGGATCGACGGCCCGAACTCGCGGATCAGGCTGATCGAGATTCCCGCCTCGCGCGGAGTGCATGGTCCCGGTGAGATCACGATCGCCGACGGAGCCATCTCGCGCACCTCGGCCACCGTCACCGCATCGTTCCGAATGACGCGAGCCTCGCAACCCAGCTCGACGAAGTACCGGGCGAGGTTGTGGACAAAGCTGTCGTAGTTGTCGATCAGCAGAAGCACCCTTCCCCCTTTTTGACTACCCCATTCGCGGTCTCATTACATGGCCTAAAGCTTGCCGAAGATCGGCTTTCCGGGGCCTGACCAACACACCGTTTCTATCTCTCCAGAAACGAGACCTTTGTCTCGCAGTGCCACGAAGACGAATGCTGCGGGCCAGCCAGGACCACTATTCAAGAACGGCAATCCAACCTCGCGTAGTGCGGAGAGAATGCCTGCTAATTTTTGTTCACCATCGTACTCCACACGAAGATGGCCAAAGCTGTCTTTGGACGCCGGAATTGTGATGGGAAGTTCGTTAGGTATGGGCGTCCTCAATATCCGAGACAGCCAAGGTTCAGAGGCGCTGCCGATGATCACAGATTTTTCGTCAACGTCTTCTACAAACAGCATGGGATGTCACCTTGATGGTGGCGACGGGATGTCATGAACGACTTGTTGGTATTCGCTTGGTCTTTGGCTCTTGAACTTTGAAGCCTCACTTCGTCATCGCAGCGCCCTCACCATTCCCGCCGCCTTGACCAGCGTCTCTTCGTATTCGGCGGCCGGGTCGGATTGAGCCACGATGCCACCGCCGACTCCCAACTGCAACCAGCCGTCTCGCTCGACGAAGGTCCGAATCAAAAGGTTGCTGTCCGTCTGGCCGTTCGCGCCGACATAGAACAGGCTGCCGCAGTACGGTCCGCGCGCGGTCGGCTCCAACTCGGCGATGATCTCCATCGCGCGCACCTTTGGCGCGCCGCTGATCGAACCACCCGGAAGCGTGACGCGGAACAAATCCCACACGCTCGCGTCGTCTCGCAGTCGACCGCGCACTTCCGACACCAGGTGTTGCACCGTCTCGTAGGTCTCGACGCCGCACAACTGGGGTACGCGGATCGAACCGGCTTCACAGACTCGCGACAGGTCGTTGCGGAGCAGATCGACGATCATCACGTTTTCGGCCTGATCCTTCTCGCTTTCTCGCAGCTCATCGCGCGTGAAGAGATCCGCCTCGGGACCGCGCTCCCTGCGCCGAGTCCCCTTGATCGGCCGCGTTTCCACCTCGCGACCGTCCACGCGCAGGAAGCGCTCGGGCGAGGCGCTGACCACCGCCCAGTCGTCCCACCGCATCAACCCGGCAAACGGAGCGGGGTTCACTTGCCGCAACCGCTCGTACAAATCGAGCGTGTCTTGACCCGCGTGGGCCAGCAGCCGCTGAGTCAGATTCGCTTGAAAGATGTCTCCCGCCCGGATGTACTCGATGACCCGAGCCACTGCCTTCAGATAGTCTTCCCGCGAAAAGTTGCTCATCAATCCGGGAAGCCCCTCCACCAGGAACTGTGGGACAAGAAGCCGGCGACGTGCCCGTTTGGGGCGAGGCGACAACGAAGCACGGTGAGTCGCGAATGAAGCTGCGGCTGCGACTTTTGCCCTGTCCCCTCTCCCCCGACTTTGGGGGAGAGGGTTAGGGGGCTTCTCTTCAACAGTGTGACTCTCCCCGGCCAGCACCTCGCGCACAGTTCGCATCCGCGCCGCAGCCCGTTCCCTTCGCCGAACCTCATCGTTCTCGGGCCACCCGTGGGAGATCAGCCACGCGCGGCGAGACCGATGGTCCCACGCGATCACCCAGTCGTAGAGGCCCGCCGCGAGCACCGGCAGTTGAAACTCATCCTGCCGCGCGGCGGGAACCCGCTCCCAGCAGCGGCCGAGTTCGTAACCCATCAACCCCGCGATCCCTCCCTGAAACGGCGGCAGTGCGGGAACCGTGTCGCATCGCCATCGCTCAATCGCCGGCCCCAGCAAGGCAAACGGATCGTCGCCGAACTTCGCGCCGTCCAACGTCCACGTTTCGACCGGATCGGCCATCAGGAATGAGTAACGTCCCACCGGCTCGCGCTGCAACGCACTGTCGAGCAGCAGCAGGTGCGGCCAGCCACTCACCGCGCGCACCGCCCCCATCACGTCCGGCGCGGGGACGAGTTCCTCAATGAGCGGCGATGCGGATGCTGTGTTCATCTGGTTGCTGAACCGACAGAGGAATGCACAGAAGGACACGAAGGTCACGGAGGAGGATTGAGAAAGAAACCAGCAGTCAATCGACGCATCCCAGAAAATCAACCGAGTTCATGATGCACAACAATCGGCTCATCGCCGTGTTGGTCCGCCGCTGCACCCCTTCGTGGCCTTCGTTCGCTTCTGTTCAACGTCTTGCCCGCCCGTCAACTTGGCGGCGAGTCGGGTGATGCTGTTCGATGTTTGCGACGCTGCACGGCACTGACCTCATCGACCGTGAGAAAGCCCCAACGCAAGGCCTCGTCCTGTGTGTATTGTTTGCCCAGCGTCAACGCCGTTCGTGCCTTGCACAATTCCATCCCGAGATAGAACGCGTGCTCCGCCGTCAGCACGCCCACGGCAGCGGCCATCCGATCGAAGACTTCGTAGGGATCCGTTCCGTGCCAGTACCCGTCTCGGTTCATGAGGTGGATCTCGCCCCGTTCGGCAAAGACGCGAAAGTTCGGGTCGGTCAGCCGGCTTGCCAGTTGGCGCAGTCCCTCGTCGCCGAGTTGCCTCGTTTTCGGATCGCGCAACAGCACGAGTTGTCCACCGAGATGTTTGGGCAGGACGTGATTGGTGACGCTGTGCCGCACCAGCCGTCGGGCGAGATCGAACTCGCGCACCGCCGTCCGTCCCCAGTTGATGACTTCCGTGGTGAGGACGCTGCGAATCTGCAACTCCTCACAAATCGCGGCACAGAGAAAGTTGATCCCCGCACTGTCAACTTCGGTCAGTTCGGTCAGATTGCCGATCCCCATCATCAGCTCGGCGTGGGGATGCTGTTGCCGCGTCTCGTAGTACCTCGCGAGTGATGCGGCGAACCCGAAGCCGATCGGTTCCAGAATCGGGTCGAGTCGAAATCGCCGTCCATTGGCGGCCAGCAACAGTTGCGTCGCCTCCCACGAGGCGAGGTCACTCAGATCGTCCGGCAGCACGACGAACTCGGTGTCGAGTTGCGCGGCCCACTCGCGGTTGGTGACGTTGCAACTGAGAACCAGCTCCGCGCCCGCCTCGACCGCCGCTTCGACTTCAGCTCGATCGAAACTGTCGACCGAGAGACGAAATCCCTCGCACTTGAGCCGCCTCACCGCGTCTCCGATGCCCGACCACGACTCGTCCGGCACGCAGCCGAGATCGATCACATCGGCCCCCGAGTCGCGGTAGCTGTTGGCCTGACGAAGCAACTCGTCGAATGACAGCCTCGGAGCGTGATTGATCTCGGCGAGGATCTCGATGCTGTACTCATCGAGCGTCGGCTTCGGCCGCCCTCCCCGACCGAAGAACTCGGGGAGATCGAACAGGTCTTTGGGCCCGCGTTCAAACGGGACGCCGAAGTGCGCGGTCAGCGATTCCATTTCGCCACCACACCAGCCGGGAACGACCACGCGCTGAATGCCGCTCGGCACGGTCAGCTTCCGCCGCACCCAGTCCGCTCGCATCAATGCCGCCACCGAAATGCCAAGCACCGCGACCTCGTACTCGAACCCCGCATGCGCGGCCAGCGGTACCAGCAGCTCGCGCAGCGAAGGCTCCGCCAGACGACCGGTCACGAAAAGAATGCGTTCACTCGACATGAATGGTTGTCGCCGCTACCTGACCGGCAGGCGTTTGTGGGGGCAGGTTTCTTACCTGCCTGTGTCGCATGAAAATGAATGGGCATGTAAAAACCTGCCCCCACATTATCGCACCGCGCCGCCGTTGCAGTTGATGACCTGCCCTGTGATGTACGCCGCATCGTCACTGACGAGAAACCGCGCCAGACGCGCGATGTCCTCGGGCTGCCCCCATCGCTGGAGCGGTGTTTCGTCAAGCACGCGCTGCTGCCACGATTCGCTGGCCGCTTCGCCCCACGCCGTCTTGATCCAACCGGGTGCGATGCAATTGACGCGAACGTTCGGAGCGAGACTCATCGCCAACGAACGACTGAACCCCATGATGGCGCTTTTGGCTGCGGAAAACAGTTCGCCACTGTCACCCGCCATGCCCCGACCGGCCTGGTCCCAACCAATCGTGATCAGCGAGCCTCGCCCCGCCTCTGCCATTCGCTCGCCGGCGTATTTGGCCAACAGCATCCCGGCGCGAACATCGATGTCGAGCAGACGTTGGAGCTTTTCATCGAAATCCAGTTTCGAGGCCCCGCCGGTCAACAAGTCCACTCCGGCGTTTTGAACCCAAATGTCGAGTCCACCCCAGACGGAGAACGCCGAGCCGAGAAATGGCTCCAAACTGCCCGGCCTCGAAAAGTCAGCGGCCAGCGTGGCCGTGCGTACTCCCAACTGACGAGCCTCAGCCGCAACAGCCTCGGCAGCGTCGCTCGACTTCGCGAAATGAACGATGACGTCGGCCCCTGCGCGAGCGAATTCAAGGGCGATGGCTCGCCCGATTCCACTCGAAGCACCGGCCACCATTGCACGTTTGCCTGTCAAATCGCCAAATCTCGACACGAAATACCTCGCTGTTTGCGGTGGCTCATTCACCGAAAGTCTCAGCATACCAATCGGTTATGAAAGTGCATCCCCGAACTATCCGCCCACTGGCTCAAAGTTTGCTTGATGTGACACCAGATGGCCACCCACTACAATCCGGTCGCTCGGTTTTCGACCAATTCCCATTGGCTGACAACTCGGCAAGAAATGCCCTCACCCCGTGTTTTTTCCTATGCACTTGTCTCGTCAACAGGTTGTGTCCGATTATCAAAGTCACATGAATTTCCAAGTGCCTCGTTGACTGATGCAACGCACGCATCCATAATATCGCCAACTTTTCATCCCAAACCAATTCCGGCGTAAACACCGCTGGAAAATCGAAATGAATCATCGCATCTCTAGTATCCCATCTGACCCTTCCGTGACCTTGTCTTCACTGATTCGCATCTGTCGCCAACATGACCAAGAAGTATGAGACTTTCTGTCTCATGCCGTGATCACAGTTCAATCTGGCGTTTCTGTTCCAACTTGTGTCCGGCCTGACAAAACGGTAGCCCGCGTTCCGGCGCTGGCGGTCTGAGTCTGGCCGGTTGTTGAAGTTCCTTCCAAAGGATGGCCCCTTGTCCGATCCAAGCAAGGATCCTGATCGAGTCCCGGAGTCCCAGACTCGATCTCCAGTAGAGAGAGAGAAAGATATGATTTCCACGATTGAGTCCCCGTTTACCGAACAGACCGGCGTTGACCGCGCCAATCCTCCGTTCCCCGAGTTGTCTCAGCAGTTGGAGAAGGACCTGGTCCAAGTCTTCAAGTTGCTGGCCGACGAGACCCGTCTCAAGATTCTGATGGGCTTGCTGCGCGAAGGTGAGATGCACGTCAGCGCGATGTGCGACATGCTCAACCAGAGCCAGCCAGCCGTCAGCCACCACCTCGCCCTGCTGCGAGTGGCCGGTATCATCGAACCACGGCGCGATGGCAAGCACAATTACTACTCGGTCTGTCAGGATCGCTTCCACCTGCTGATGGGTGAGCTGTTCTCGACGATCAGCGATCCACAGCGGGACGAGTTCCGCTTCAAGAGCTTCGTCGTGACGAAGGACGAGTAGTTCGATCCGCAGTTTCAGCGATGACCGATGACCACCGGAGACCGCTCGGCAACGAGCGGTCTCTTCTTTTCCATTCCTTCAATTTCGTCGTGCCGTGTGTTACAAACCGTGCGATTTTCGGCTGGCCCGATGGTCTCCGAACGGCTCTTGTCCCCGCGCCCCGCCCTGTCGTCCACAGCGAACACCGGCGGGGAGAGAGTTGGGACGAGAGGGCTTCAGTTTCTCCCGATGAAGACCAACGATCCTGATTTTCCCGCTTGCAAGGTTCAACATGCCCCAGCCCGCAAAGCTTGCCCTGGCCGATGGCACGGTCTATTCCGGAACCGGATTTGGAGCCGTTGGTGAAGTGTTTGGCGAGGTCTGCTTCAACACGAGCATGACCGGTTATCAAGAAATCCTGACTGACCCCTCCTACTGCGGGCAGATCGTCACGATGACGTACCCGCTGATCGGAAACTACGGCATCAACCCCGAGGACATCGAAAGCGGCCAGCTCTCGATTCGAGGCTTCGTCATCCGCGAACTTTGTCGCGCGCCGAGCAATTTCCGCTCCACGATGTCCCTGGACGAATATCTGCGTCGGGCGAACGTCATCGGGATTGAGGGCATCGACACCCGGGCACTCGTGCGGCGGCTGAGGACTCGCGGAGCGATGACGGGCATTCTCTCGACGATCGATCTCGACGACGCTTCACTGGTGAAGAAGGCTCAGAACAGTCCCGATCTGGTGGGACGCGATCTGGTCCGTGAAGTCATGCCGGCGAAATCGTTCGAGTGGATCGAGGGACTCTCCCCGCTGACGCACTTCGAGCCGACCAAGCCCGCCCGCGACGGACGAGAATTCCATGTCGTCGCGATCGACTATGGCATGAAGTGGAACATCCTGCGGCATCTCCGCGACCTCGGTTGCCGAGTCACTGTCGTCCCCGGAAACGTGACGACGGCCGAAGTCCTGGCCTACAAACCGGACGGCGTGTTCCTGTCGAACGGGCCCGGCGATCCCGAACCGCTCACTTACGCCGTGGACACGATTCGCGAACTGCTCGGTCAGGTCCCCACCTTCGGGATCTGTCTCGGACATCAACTGATGGGCCTCGCGTGCGGAGCCGAAACCTACAAACTGAAGTTCGGTCATCGAGGCAGCAACCAACCGGTCCTCAATCGCGACAACAACCGCGTCGAAATCACCTCCCAGAACCACGGCTTCGCGATCGCCACAGAGACCCTGCCGAGTTGTCTCGAAGTCACGCACATCAACCTCAACGACGAGACGGTCGAGGGACTGCGACACAAAGAGTTCCCCGCCTTCTGCGTCCAGTACCACCCCGAAGCCTCCGCCGGTCCGCACGACAGCAGCTACCTGTTTGAGTCGTTCCGCAAACTGATGACCACGGCGTGACGCCTGAAGCACGAAATCCTCAAGCACCAAACACCAAACGAATCCCAATGACAGAAATCTCAAATCTCGAAACGAAGCCGGCGCGAAGACTCTCTGCGTCGATCTTCGTTTGAAGTTTCCCACATTGTGATTTGAGATTCGTTTGGGATTTGGAACTTGAGATTTGAGTTTTCTTCCCGTCCATAAACACTCAATTCCAGCAAGGATCCCTCAATGCCCGTCGAACGCACCTTCGTTCTGCTCAAGCCCGATGCCGTGGCCCGCAAGTTGACCGGCGAAATCCTCGGTCGCTTCGAGCGGAAGGGCCTCAAGGCCATCGCGATCAAGCTGCTGAAGGTCACGCCCGAACTGTCGAAGAAGCACTATGCCGAGCACGTGTCAAAGCCGTTTTATCCGATGTTGGAAGAGTTCATCACGTCCGGCCCCGTGGTGGCTCTGGTGCTGGAAGGCCCCGGTGCGATTGGTGTCGTTCGCGCGATGCTCGGCCCCACCAACGGACGCGACGCGGCCCCCGGTACAATTCGCGGCGACTTCGGCCTCAGCCGCCAGATGAACATGGTCCACGGCAGCGATGGCCCCGAAGCCGCCGCCCGTGAGATCCCGATCTATTTCAAACCCGAAGAACTGGTAAGCTACTCCACGTCGCTCGACCCGTGGACCTGTGCCGGCGATGAGAAGTAGAAGCCGCCACGCATCCTGTCTCTCGGCGTCAGATCAACACTGCCGGAGCAACCTCTGAGGACGATGCGATGACTCCCGACAGTTCACACACACCGGTGCGGCCCGGCTTGCGGCGACCGTTGTTCCGATGGATTGGAATCGCGTTGTTGTCATTGGCGACATTGGGCTTCAGCCACTGGCTGACACGGTCGCCCGCCGATCATTCTGCTGAAACCGACTTCCTGCGGCGGTTTGAAGGAGGGACGCTGGTCATCGCCGGGGGAGGCCAATTGCCGCCCGAGATTCGTCAGCGGTTCCTCGATCTCGCGGGCGGTCCCCAACGTGCGCAGATCGTCGTCATCCCGGCCTATGACGCTGACGAGAAGCAGATCGCCGCAATCCATGAATCGTGGCAGGCACTCGGTGCGATGTCGGTCCAAGTCCTGCAAGCCGCCTCGCGCGAGGAAGCCGATCTGGCCGCATTCGGCCAGCCGCTCGACGCGGCCACCGGCGTGTGGCTGAGCGGAGGACAGCAAGCGCGGCTGTCGGAACGCTATGCCGGGACGCGGGTCGAGGAGCGGTTGCGGGCGGTCCTTGACCGGGGTGGCGTCGTGGGGGGCAGTTCGGCCGGTGCCGCCGCGATGACGAAGGTCATGATCGAACAAGGTGCCGAGGAAGCCAATGAGGGCCGCGGTTTCGATCTCTTTCGCGACGCGATCATCGATCAGCACTTTCTCCGTCGCAATCGCCTGAGCCGCTTGATCGGCCTGTTGGAAAGCCATCCCGACCGGGTCGCCTTTGGGATCGACGAAGGAACCGCGCTCGTGGTTCAGGTTCACAGGGGCCGTCTCGGTGTGATTGGCTCGTCGTATGTCCTGGCATGTGTCCCGGCCACGGAGACCGGGGCGAGACGGTTTGAAATCATGAAACACGGCGACCACATCGACCTCGCCGGACTCAAGAGCGGCCTGATGAGAGTCAGCTCGTCAGCCGATCTGGATTCCATTCTGAGCGACGAATGACACAACATGCGGACCAACTGTGGAACCCGAACCATCGGCAGTCCATCCGCCGGTCACCTGGACCTGATCCGGCCACTCCGCCTCAAAAAAATGCGTGATACCCAGACCGTGCCGCCGCCTTGTGAGGAGTCGGCGGCAAAACGCTTTGTTCGAAAGCCTGAACGATGTCTGCGGCAATCGGTTGGTGGTTGATGGCGGCGGGGTTCGCCAGCGGGGCCGGAATGGGGCTGCTCGCTCAGAACGAACTTTGGCTCGGAGGATACACCAGCCGGACGAGGCGGCTCGTGCGGTTGGGGCACATCGCGCTGGTGGCCCTCGGGGCGCTCAACGTTTTCTGGCCGATGACCGCAGTGGCGCGAACGGCTTCGTCGCTGGTGCCGATGATCGCCGGTTGCTTTATCGTGGGCGGGTTGACGATGGGACCGGTCTGCTTTCTGACAGCATGGCGGTGGTCGTGCCGCCCTCTGTTCATCGTTCCCGCCACGGCCTTGGTCGTGGGGGCCGTCCTCGCCGGTTGGGAGAGTCTTCCATGAAGGCCATGAAGATTGGTTTCATCGCGATGAGTGGTGTCCGGGCGTGGGACACCGAGCTGCTCGCGCTCGGCCTCTCGATGCCGGGCTTTGTCGAGCGGAAAGAAGTCATCGCGCAGTTGCCCAGCCTCGGGCTGCTGACCCTGGCGGGACTCACGCCGGAAAGTGACGAGGCCTCGTATCACGAGATCTTCGACTTCACAAAGGACGCGCCCCCCGAAGGACCGTTCGATCTGGTTGCAATCTCCAGCTTCACCGCCCAGATCGAAGAGGCGTACCAACTGGCCGACCATTACCGGCAAGCGGGCGTGCGAGTCGTGCTGGGTGGTCTGCACGTCAGTTCCTTGCCGGGCGAGGCGATGCTCCACGCCGACGCGATTGTCGTGGGTGAGGCGGAAGAAGTCTGGCCGCAGGTGATCGAAGACGCCCGGGCCGGGACGCTGAAGCGGGTCTATCGTTCCTCGCACCAGTGGAACCTCGCAGACTCACCCGTTCCCAGATTCGAGTTGCTCGATCCGGCCAAGTACAACCGCATCACGGTGCAGACCTCGCGCGGCTGCCCGTGGAAGTGCGACTTCTGCGCGAGCTCGATCCTGATCGCCCCGCGCTACCAGACCAAGCCGGTCGCCAAAGTCGTCGAGGAGATTCGCCGCATCAAGTCGATCTGGCATCGCCCCTTCATCGAGTTCGCCGACGACAACACGTTCGTTCACAAGGGCTACTCGAAGGAACTGATGCGGGCGTTGATTCCCGAGGGGATTCGCTTCTTTACCGAGACCGACATCAGCTTCGCGGACGATCCCGAGTTGATCGCCCTCGCCCACGACGCCGGCTGCAAGCAGGTGCTGATCGGTCTCGAAAGTCCCAACCTGACGGGACTCGACGGCCTGGAGCTGCGTTCCAACTGGAAGCTCAAGCAGCACGATCGCTATCTGTGGGCGATCGACCGCATCCAATCGGCGGGGATCACGGTCAACGGCTGTTTCATTCTGGGCCTCGACGGTCACACTCCCGGCGTGTTCGATGCGGTCGTCGATTTCGTGAAGGAATCCGGCCTGTACGAAGTCCAGGTCACGGTCCAAACGCCGTTCCCGGGGACGCCGCTTTATACCCGTCTGCAAAGCGAAGGCCGCCTGTTCGCGGACCGCTTCTGGGAGAAATGCACTCTGTTCGACCAGACGCACAATCCGCAGGGGATGACCTCGGCCGAACTGCGATCGGGTCTGATTCACGTCTCGCAGTCACTTTACAACGAAGAGGCGACGGGCCATCGTCGGAAACGCTTCTTCGATCGCCTCGCCACCCGCAAGGCGACGATGCCCACCGCCACTGTGGAGTTTCAAGTCTGAACCACGTCCATTTTAGAATCGGGAGAGATCATGCCGCTCGCCATGCTCAAGCTGCTGTTTCTGGTCGCCGGCCTGTACGACCTGCTGATCGGGCTCACCTTTCTGTTATTCGGAGGTCCGCTGTTGGAGTGGGCGGCGATTCCAGCCCCCAACCACTGGGGATATCTGCAATTTGCCGCCCTGCAGTTGGTCATTTTCGGGGCCATGTTCCTGTCGGTGAGCCGCGACCCGGTCGGCAATCGCAATCTGATCGTGTACGGCATCCTGTTGAAAGTCAGCTATATCGGCATGGTCGGATACTACTGGTCGAAGGGCGAATGCCCGCTGCTGTTTCAGCCGTTTGCGGTGATTGATGCGGTGATGCTCGCGCTGTTCCTGTGGGCGTACCTCGCACCCCAACCCCCTGCTCGGCCGAACGACAATCGGGTTTGATTCACGTCAGCCAAAGTTTGTACAACGCAACCGCGACCCGCCACCGCAGGGAGCGTTTCTTTGAGCAACTCCGAACTCACCAAATCCGTTGACGCGCCAACCGATGTCACGGCACAGCCAACCATCTCTCAACATGGCCCCGTCACGCTGGGCACCCTGGTGAGCTACCTGTTCGGTTCGCGCGAGGCCATTCGCACTCTGGCCGCTCATCGCGACACCGTGGGCCTGGGCTTGCTTTTCGTCCTGTCGGCAGCCTTCGCACGCGAGTACGACGGCGAAGACCTGCTGCACGAACCGTGGCATCTGCTGCTGCCTTTGGTCGCGTCACTCGGGACATCATTCGTGTTGTTCTGTCTGGTCGATTTCGTTGCCCGGTGTCGGCGGGTCGAGCGGACGAGATTTCTTTCTCGCTATCGCTCGTTTCTGGGTCTGTACTGGATGACAGCACCCATCGCCTGGCTCTATGCCATTCCCTTCGAGCGATTCCTTTCGGCAGGTGACGCGGCGGCGGCCAACCTCTGGCTGCTGGCCCTCGTCTCTTTCTGGCGAGTCCTGCTCATCACGCGAGTCCTTTCTGTTCTGTATTCGTCCGGCTCCCATGCCGTGTCGTCCGCCAGTTTTTTCTTCCTGGTCATGCTCTTCGCCGATACGGTGGCCATCGGACTGGTCTCGACGATCGACATGCGGGTCTTCGTAGTGATGGGCGGCGTGAGGATGACCGACGCGGAGAGGGTGCTGGTGGGCGCGAAGATGCTGGTGTTGTTCTTCGGCGTCCTGAGCTGGCCCGTCTGGGCGCTCGGTTCGCTGCTTGTTGTCCAATCGCACAAAACGACCTGGGGTTGGACGGGCGGTGATGTTCCCTGCGTCGCGCCCATCGGCCGTTCGGTGTGGTCCTTGGTCGCCGCGTCCCTCGTCGTGTGGTGCTTCGTACTGCCGTGGACCCAGCCGTCTCAGCAGCTTCGCGGCGGAGTCGAACGGGCGATGCGAGCGGGTCGGTTTCGCGAAGCTCTCGACGTCCTGTCGGCTCACCAACTCGCAGACTTTCCGCTGCATTGGGACCCGCCGCCGCGCATCGGCTTCAACCACGAGCGGCGTCGCATTCTGAAAGTGATCGCGGCTCTCAAACCCGACGACGCGCCGTGGGTGCGCACACTCTACTTTGACAAGCTGGATGCGGCCCTCGGACGACATCACTTCCCGATATTCACACTGTGGACGGAGGCCGATGTGGGCGAAATCCTCGACGTCCTGGCAGGCATTCCCGAAGGCGAGCACATTCTGCGCGACAACCGGGTCGTGCTGGACAGCCTTCCACAATACAGCCGCTTCATCACGCCGGAAGGACAGAGGAAGCTCGACATCGCGCTGCTCCGCCTGGCCACTCCGCCTCCGGATGAAACGACGGGCGAATGGACCGAGCCGACCGTGAACGAATGGCACCGGTTCCTCGACGCCCTCGATCGGGTTGAGAACCGCCAACTGGTCCTGGAGGTTCACGAGGCGCGACTGCGGCGATTGATGGATTCAGCCGACACTCCCGACGCGATCCTGGTGCGAGTCCGTCGGTTGCTGAAAACCGAATCCACGGACGAGTGATCCCGCCGCTCTGGGGTCGGGCCAGTTTCAAATTGGAAAAGACGTAGGGTGGGACCAGCGGCGCTTCGCCGCGCCGGCCCACCATCATTTCTCGATGTTTTCTTCTGGTGGGCCGGCGCTCGAAGCGAGCTGGTCCCGCCCTACGTTGAAATTGGGAAGAGCCGTGACGATTTCGAAGACGTCGCTGGACGGGCTGGTTTTGAAACAAGACAATTCCAACTGATGTTCGGTCGGCGAATTGACAGTCGTCCGGCGTCCGAAAGGTCAATGAACCGCAAACGAGTAATCGCCCAACAAGTCGGTCAACGCAAGTGGCGGCTCGCACGGGTTCTGTCTTCCACGTCGCTGGCCGCCGCCCGCGTTACCTTGGTCGTTGGGCGGCGGAGCAACTACTCAGTAGCCTAGATTCGGCGACAACCAGCGTTCGACTTCGGCAACTGAAACGTCCTTGCGAGCAGCATAGCTTTCGACTTGGTCC
>JANODP010000002.1:0-12619 GCA_031412755.1 Schlesneria sp.
CCCTCTCCCCCGAAGACGGGGGAGAGGGGACCGGAAGACGACCACCAATTGGCGACTACACCCGACGGAGAGACGCTCCGGCGGGGTTGTGATGCCAAACGAGAGACCCGAGCCGGCGTTCGGCCACTACTTCGCGTAGTCGGACGGTTTCTTCCCCTTCACGAATCCGCCGAAGCCGAACTTGGTCGGCTTGAATTCGCCGACGACTTCGACGTTGGACTTGTCGGCGATCTTCGACTCCAGACCGACGGCCCAATACGCCGCGTTGACGAGCAGCCGCCGAGTCCCCTCGGCTTCCAGATCGGTCGCCGCCCCCATCGTCGTCGCGAACACGCGAGCCACCTTGCCCGATTCGCTCTTGTACGACTTCGTCCATGCGACGGGCATCATCGGATCGTTCTTCGGACCCTCCAGCGGAGCGTCCTCGAACTTCATTCCCTTCAGAATCTGACCCATCACCAGCGGCTGGCTGTCTCCCGGCAGCGGCAGCGTCACGCCGTACACGTCCGACGGTCCCCAGATGTCTCCGTCCTTGATCCCCTTCAGGATCGGATGGCCTTCCTGCCCCTTCGCGATCAAGCCGCGAGTGCTCTGCGAACCGTGCGCTCCGTGGTGGCTGATCCAGGTCTCGCCGAGGACCTGCTTGCCGAAGCCCTTTTCGTAGCTCTTGTCGCCGAACGTCCAGGTGTACTTCTCGAACTTGCTCCCTTTGGGAATGCTGAAGGCGTGCGTCGAAGTCCGCGTGCCGATGACCGGCTTGCCCGATTCGATGTAATCGACGAAGTGCTGCATCTGCTCGTCCGGCAGGTTGCGGAACCGCAGTCCGAGGATCGCGAGATCCGCCGTCTTGAGCGCCTCGATCCCCGGCGTGTGGTCGGGCGACTTGTCATCGTGATTCGGCTTGATGAATCCGGTTTCCGGGTCGACCGAGAACAGCACCGTGCATTTGAAACCGTGGCGCTGGGAGAGAATCTTCGCCAACTGCGGAAACGCCTCTTCCGAACGGTACTCATCATCGCCGCTGATCAGCACGATGTGCTTCCCCTGCCCCGGCCCCGAGCCCCCTTCGAACACGATCCAGGGATCATCGGCCCAAAGTGAACTCGTCGAGAATCCGGCGAAGGCCGCCAACCCCCCGACAAACAACCGCATGGCCAACATTGCAAATCGTCCTGTCATCACGTGAAGCCCCCTCTTCTGCATCCGTTGGTGAGAATCGTGTCGAAACGAGGCGACAGCGTACCAGCGGCAGCACGAGGATTGAAGCCGCCCGATGGCTCAACAAACCCTATGCCCGCTCCAGTTCCTCGACAAACTGACCTGCAATACGCCGATGCCGACGTAGCGGCACGGGACAAGGGGAACGGGGGAGCCGCCATCGACTCCTTCTTCCCTGATCGTCATCCCTGGCACTCGGCCAACACAGCCTGAGCCTCGGCCAAATCCGGCGAGCGGAGTTCGGTGAAGATCGCCACCGCCCGTTCGGCGTTGCCGCGCCCTTCGCCGCCGCAATTCTGGCGAGCCAGGGCTTTGGCCAACCGCCGACAATCGCGAGCGATGAGTTCCTTGCGACCGACTGCCTCGGACAGCTTCAGAGCCTGGCGGGCGAGGTGTTCGGCTTCCACCCACTGCTCGCGATCCAGTGCCAACTGGGCGAGGTTGCCGGTGTGATTAGCGACTGCTTCGGGATACGGCAGTGCAGTGGCAATCGCGAGGGCTTCGCGGTAATGGGTTTCCGCTTCGTCGAACTGGCCAGCCACGCGCAGCGCATCGGCAAGGTCGTTCAGGCCGATCGCTACGTCAATGCTCTTGGGTGACCGGCTGCGGTGTAATCCAAGGACATCGCGAAAAGAGGCAATGGCGGCGGGGTAGTCCTTGGCCAACTGATGGCCGATGCCGCGCAGTTGGCTGGCGAACGCTCGCTCGCGTCCGCCAGCGCGGGCCGTTTCCCAGTGGGTGGCGGCGCGGTCGGCGCAGGCTAGCACCTCGGCGGACTGACCTCGCAAAGAATGGCACAGGCCTGCCTGATAGGCTCGCCAACCGGCCTTGGAAAAATCCTTGGCCCGCACAGCCGTGGTCTCTGCTTCCGTGCTGAAGGCGAGCCAATCATCCCAGCGGCCGGAGAATTCGAGGAAGAACGTCAACGCAGCGCACACGGTCTGCAGGCGGCGATTGTCCCCCGCGAGCAGCACCGGCAGGGCAGCGGCGAGCCGCGGCCAGGCGGTGTCCAGTGTCGGAAAGCGGGCGTGCTCTTGGTAGCCGTTCTCGACCGCGAGAGCGTAGGCCCAGTCGGCCAGACGCTCCCCGCTGGTTCCGACCGCTTCGGGGCGGGCGCGGCGCAGGAACCGGGCGGCCAGCGGCGGCAGCAACCATGTGCCTGCCACGTCGTCTTCCACCAGCAGCGAACGATCGCGCAAGCCGTCCAGCGCCGTTTCCGCCGCCATTCGGCTCAACTCGGTCATGGGAAGCAACCACTCCAGCTTTGCCGGTCGCGTGAAGTGCACCAGTGCGGCCAGCACCGCCGTCTCGTCAGGCGTGAAGGTCTCCAGCAGGTCGCCGAAGACGAAGTCGAGCGGATCGTTTTGCTCACCGAGCGACTGGAGCCGATGCGCCTCCTGGAGTCGCTCGACCGCCTCGGCCACCGTGCGGCAGCGGCCGGTGGTGCGGCCCAGTTGCCCCGCCGTCCAGGTCAGGAGGAGGGGATTGCCACCGGTCTCGGCATAGAGCTGATCGCGCTCCGCCGACGTGAGCCGGGCAACCGGTTCCCAGCGCCGACCCAATTCGGCCAGCAGTTCGTCCGCCGCCTCTCGCTCCAGCTTGTCGAGGCGAATCACGTGCGAGGCGAACGAGCCGTCGGTACGGCGGCGGCTGGTGACGATGGCGCGGCAGGCGGAGGGGAGGTTGGCCAACAACTCGAACAACCTCCGCCGCTCCTCGGGGCGGAACGTCTCCAGGTTGTCGAGCACGAGCAGCGCCCGGTGGTTCGCCAACGCATGGCGGATCAGACCCGGCCGGTCTTCCGGTGTGGCTCGCGGGATGTCGTCCCGACCGAGTGCCCGCCCCAGTTCGTTGAGCAGTTCGTGGTAATCACCGACGCGGAAATCAGTCAGTTCCTGTTCGCCGTCGGGCCGCAGTTCCCGGTTCTTCGCCGTGATCCAGAGCTTCAGCGGGAAATGCTCCGCCGGTGCGCGATGAGCCGCCTCCAGTGCCAACGAGGTCTTCCCCACGCCGCCGGGACCATCCAGGACCACGCCCCAACTCCGATCTTCCGGCAACAGATACTTGGCGATCTTCTCAAGGTCCGGCTTCCGCCCAAAGAACGACCGCCGCGACGGGAGCGTGGAATGAGGCGCCGATTTCGTCGCCACGCCCGGTTCCAAAACGGGAGGGACGTTTCCACCGTTTGCGACTTCGCCGGTCTTCGAGCCGGATGAAATCGTGTCCCGCGCCTTTTTCTGTGCGCCGACCGGCTCCGGCTCCGTTCCGTCGTCCTCGATCAACACGGCATGGTCGTGATCCGGCACGAAGCGCCAAGGAGGGATCTTGTTCGTCGCCACGCGCGGCCAGATCCGCAGGACCGTTTGCCCGTCGCCGAATTCAATTCGGCCGGCGGAGTAACCGTGCGATCTTTCGGTCTTGGGTGGCTCGCCGTACTTGTCCATCCCGAAGACAGAACAGCCCTGGCACAGCCGGACGGAATTGTTGCTCCCCACCTTGCGGACGTAGTTGATGTCGTGCTCATGCTGGTGCCCGTAGAGCTGCACCGCGAACCGCCCGGCCGGAGCGATCTCGGACTCGCCGTGTTTCCGCGACTCAGGCGTCAACCAGTCCGGCCCCTGATGCGTCAGCAGCAGACAGACATCGTGCTGCTTCGTCCAAACATCGACGCCCCCCTCGCACACGGCGTGAACCTGCCGCGCGTCCCAAACCAGTCGCTCCTTGTAATCACCGCCCCCAAGCTGCAGGAACGTCGTGTTCAACCCGACGATGCCGATGCGCCGGTCGCCGCAACTCAGCGTGGTCGAGAAGTCGCCGGGCAAGACCCCGTCGCGGATCGAACCGGGCCGGCGCGGAGTCCCCTTCCACCACTCGCTGTAAGCCGCGAACGCGTTGTTGACCACGCGCCGATAGGAGCCAGCGGGCTGGTCCCAGAATTTTTCTTCGATCCGCTCGAAGCCGCCCGGTTCCAGCAACCGCTCCGCCGCCGGATCGTCGTCCGCCGGATTGGGCCGAAAGAGATCGTGATTGCCGGGCACCGCCAGCAGCACGGCGTCGCCCGATCCGAGTTCCGTCAGCTTCTCCCACAGCGGTTCCAGCACCTCGGCCTGCATCTTCTTGAACTCGTCCGACTTGCCCGCCTGCACCAGGTCGCCCGTGAACAGCACGGCCTTCCAGGGACCGCACTTGTCATGCAGTGCCGCCAGGCTGTCGAGAAACGGCTCGCGCAGCGTCGGCCACAGATGCCCCAGCGCCTTCAGCCCGTAGTGGAAATCGGTCAGGTGCAGCCAGGAGAATGAGTCGGTCGGCATGGTGGTGTCTAGCGGGGAAACAACGGGTGTGAGGAATCGAGCAGGGACAAACGCGGATCACGCGCTTCTGCTTCGCGCTCCGTCCGTTCTTGAGCTTACCCTTCGCCACGGACAGACTCCATTCGGCGTGCCGTTTTGAGACCTCTCCACCTCGGCCAAGCCACGTCGCCGTGCGACCCTTCTTCCGCACAATGTAGCCTTCATCGCTCCGCGTGAAGTGAGCCGAATGGGAGTGGACCGGTGAATCAACAATCAACGTCGACCCCGCGCACGGCTTTCTTCACGCGGAGCGATGAAGGCTACTTTCATCCGTGGGAAGAACGTCTCACACGAAGACACAAAGTCACGAAGAAAACGGAGTTCACGAACGTCAGTGGTCTCGAGCCTCTCGGGCGTGATCGGCGTTGGTTGCATTCCTCGACGGAACCGACCAGATTCGAGCGAGTCTCCTGTCGTGTCCGGCACTGCCTCCAGGAATCCAACGTGAGTGTTCCACCTCCCGCGAGTCCCTCCGCACCCACGGGAATTCCCGCTGCCTCGGGAGTTCCCGCGCCGACCGGTGTCGTTTCCAAAGTGAACTACCGCGAACTGCGGCCTCAAAAAATCGTCGATACGGCGGCTCAACTGGAGCGGCGGATCGCGGATCGGTTTCCGGGGGCGGGGCTGCGGCAGGTGGCGGGCGAACTGCACCGCGTCGCCCAGGAGGCGGTGCTGCGGTGCGAGAAAATCAAACGGCCGCACGTCTGGCTGCGGGCCGCCTGCGTGGTGCTCGTGGCGGCGATCCTGGGTGTGCTCGTGCTGATCGGCCTGAACGTCCATTCCAACGGCGACGAGTTGACTCAATTGGACAACTTCGCCCAGACGATCGAGGCGACGCTCGGCAGTCTGTTCTTCATCGGTGCGACGCTCGCGTTTTTATTCAGCCTCGAACGACGACTGAAACGCGAACGAGCGTTGTCCGCGCTGCACGAACTACGCGCGATCGCCCACATCGTCGACATGCACCAGTTGACGAAAGACCCCGAGAACCTGCTGCAAGGGGCGCGAACCCCCTCGTCGCCGCCGCGGACTCTGACGGCGTTCGAGCTGGGTCGGTATCTCGACTATTGCAGCGAACTCCTCTCGATCGTCAGCAAGATCGGCGCGATCTACGTGCAGGAGTTCCCCGACGCCGACGCCGTCGAGGCGGCCGATCAACTGGCGGCCCTCACCAACGGCCTGTCGCGCACGATCTGGCAGAAGATCATGATCCTCGACCGCACGGTCGAGCCGGGGGAGAAGTCGGATGCTTCAACGTAGCCTTCATCGCTCCGCGTGAAGTAAGCCGACTGCGAGTAGACGACTGCACGGAAATCGGCATCGAACTCGCGCACGGCTGGTCTTCACGCGGAGCGATGAAGGCTACTTTGGGAACAGCCGAAAGCCGAGCGGTGTTTTCCTTGGTGGATGACCGGCAAGAGTTCACAACTGAGCCAGTCCGGCTTCGATCTGTGTCTCTCCAACCAGCGGCGCGCCGCACGTTCCCAGTTGGCAGACGTAGACCGTCGTCAGGCCCTGCGATGCCGTCTTGCCGCTCAGCATCGAGCGAGTTGCGGCCGGCAACTGCTCGTCGGCGATGGCCGCGTCGCGCTGATGGACGACCTTGTTCGGAACGAATCGCCGGTGCAGCCGGGCAAGAGTGCTCTCTTCTTCAGTCTGACCTCTGACTTCTGACCTCTGACCTCTGACTTCCACGATCTCCCGCGCCGGCCCGATGAGAAAATCGAGCGCGATCAGCGCCTGACCGGCTGCCAGGGGGATTCGGTTCAAAAGTCCCGACATCATCTCCAGCGTGGCCACCGCCCTGGCTTCGAGGTCCGTCCGTCCGGTCAATCGCGCCAGCTTGAGCAGTGCGGTCGCCGCCAGGCTGTTTCCCGACGGAGTCGCGTTGTCGTGCGTTTCCTTGTTGCGGGCGATCAGCGTCTCGTGATCGGCCGACGTGTAGAAGAAGCCGCCGTCGGCCTCGTCCCAGAACTGCGAGAGCATTCGCTCGGCGAGGCTCAGCGCGGCGTCGAGATACTTCGCATCGAACACGGCCTGATACAGTTCGCACAGCCCGTCGATCAACGCGGCGTAGTCATCGAGATACGCGTTGAATCGCGCCCGTCCGTCCTTGTAGCTGTGGAGCAGGCGCGTTGAAGGTTGAGGGTTGAAGGTTGAGAGGCGAGGGGCGAGGGATGAGGGGCGAGGGTCGAGGGGTGAGGAAGAAGACCCCGCCGCGCCCGTCTTGTCTTCCTTCTGACTCCTGTCTCCTGACTCCAGACTCCTGTCCTCGACCATCTCTCGCAGAATGAAGTCGGCCGCGGCGCGAGCGGCTTCCGCGTACTTCGGCTCGCCCAGCACGTTGGCTCCCATCGCCATCGCGCCCATCATCAAACCGTTCCAACTGGCGAGCACCTTTTCGTCCCGACCCGGCCAGATCCGCTTCGATCGCTCGATGAACAGCTTCTCCCGGCAGCGGGCGAGGATCGTTTCGAGGTCGCCCGGGTTGAGCTTCAGCAGCGCCGCCACGTCGTCGTGCGGCCGGGGTCGGTTGAGAATGTTCTTGTGTTCCCAGTTGCCGGTGGCTGAGACGTCGTAGGACTCGCAGAAGGGACGGACATCGGCCGGATCGAGCAGCGATTCGACCTCCGCCTTCGACCAGACGAAGAATTTTCCTTCTTCGCCCTCGCTGTCGGCGTCTTGTGTGGCATAGAAGCCTCCCTGCGGCGAGGTCATCTCGCGCAGCACGTAGTCGAGCGTCTCGCGCGCCACGCGGGCGAAGTCGGCTCGGCCGGTGATCTGGTGCGCTTCGAGATAGGCGGGGACCAGCAGGGCGTTGTCGTACAGCATCTTCTCGAAGTGCGGAGCCAGCCAGCGTTCGTCGGTCGAGTACCGCGCGAAGCCGCCGCCGAGATGATCGTAGATGCCGCCGTTGGCCATCTTGTCGAGCGTCAATGTCGCGATGTCGAGCACGTCGTCGGCCGAAGAAGGCGGAGGGCTGAGGGCGGAGGGCGGAGCGACGGATGAAGCGGAGACTTCATTCTCCGCCCCCTCGCCCCTCAGCCCTCGCCCCTCGCCCCTTCCGAACCGCTTCCAGCAGCGCAGCGCGACTCGCAGATCCATCGGATGCGGAAACTTCGGGGCCGAGCCGAAGCCGCCGTGGACTCGATCCGCCGAACGAACCAGCGACCGCATGGCGTTTCGCAGGATCTCCTCGTTCAGTGGCGACGGTTCGACGTTCGAGGCGGCGATGCTCACGACGTGGCCCGTCAGTTCGTCGGCCTGAGCGAATACAGCGTCGCGCCGATTCTGCCAGGCGTCGTGGACTCCGGCCAGAATCTCACGAAAGCCCGGCCGTCCCCAGCGAGCCGACGGTGGCCAGTACGTTCCGCCGAAGAATGGCTTCAACTCGGGCGTCAGAAATACCGACATCGGCCAGCCGCCGCTGCCGGTCATCGCCTGCACCGCCGACATGTAAATCTGATCGAGATCCGGCCGCTCCTCGCGATCGACCTTGATGCAGACGAACCACTGGTTCATCAGCGCGGCGATGTCGGGGTTTTCAAAACTCTCGTGCTCCATCACATGGCACCAGTGACACGCGCTGTAACCGATCGACAGAAAGATCGGCCGCTCGTGCCGCCGCGCGGTTTGAATCGCCTCGTCACACCACGGCCACCACTCCACGGGGTTGTTCGCGTGTTGAAGCAGGTACGGGCTGGTTTCATCGGCGAGTCGGTTGGACATGCTGAGCCAAATGGAATGTGTGAGCAGAAGTCCTGATGCAGACCGGCGATCGCGTCGGGATGTTTCGCGCCGCCACGAGTCCATCCTCACACGATTGGTCGTGCGGGGCAAATCAAGGAGCGGTTTCGAGCGTGCCGAAGGTGCGTTTGAGCCGCGTCAGACCACCCGGCGTGATCTTGCTGCCGGTGACGTCGAGCCGCTTCAGGGGGGAGGACGATTCGAACGTCTTGCGGAGGGCGTCGAGGCCCGCATCGGTGACGGTCGTGTCTCGCAGACGGAGCTCGTTCAGCGTGGCGAAGAACTTCAAACCCGGCACGATCCGCTTGAAGGCCGCGTCGTCGCAGTGGGTGCCGCTCAGATCGACGATGATCCCGCGATCTCCTTCCGTCACCGAGCCGCCCAGCTTGTGCACGGTCGCGACCAGCGAACGGCGTTGAACGCGCGGGTACGCCACGTCGCAGCCAATCGCCGTGACAATGACCAGTACGGCCCAAGCCGCTCCAAAACGACGCTTCGTGACGGACGACCAGTCGGTCCGCAGGAGCAGGAGTAAAAGCAGCGTTGCTCCCGCCGCCAGGGAAGCCAGCCAGACGGCGTTCATCTGCGTGCGGCCTTCGACAAACTTCACGCCGATCAGGGCCATCATCGCGCCGGCCAGCAGCGTCAGGTTCGCAATCGTCACCCAGCCGAGCGGTCCATCGAACAACGTCCGTTTCGATCCGACTTTGGCCGACGTGCCGGTAAACGTGACGGCGAAGACAACCAGCACGCCGACAATCAGGCCCTCGTAAACGTCGGCTCCCGTCTTGATGATCTTCGCCACGCCGTCGATCACGACGCGCAGGAAGAACGAACCGAGCAGCGTTCCCGGAATCGTGCCGATTCCCCCCTGCAGGCTGCATCCGCCGACGACGGACGCCGCGATGGCGTTCAGTTCGTAGCCTCGCCCCAGCGTCTGCGGATCGGCAACGCTGAGCTGGCTCACGTACAGAATCCCCGCCAGCGACGAGAGCACGGCGCTGATGCAGTACGCCAGCCATTTCATGCGATCGGTCTGAATGCCGCTCAGCCGCGCGGCCTGCTCGTTTCCGCCGAGGGCATACAGATGGCGGCCCGTGACGGTCTTCGACAGCAGCACCCACAGCGCGGCGGCGATCACGAGGACCAGGCCGGCCAGATTCCACGCCGTCCCCGAGATCGCTCCCGACAATTCGCGAAACATCGGGTCGGAGATGTTGATCTGCGTCCGCGCTCCGCCGAGCAGCGACTCGGTGACATTCTCCACGATCGCACGACTGAGGCTTCGCAACCCGACGAGCGTCCCCAAGGTGGCGACAAATGGCGGCAGTCCAATCCGGGTGATCAGCCAGGCATGCAGGCTGCCGATCAGCAACCCCACCAGCAGCGTGCCCGCAATCGCGGCCGCGATGACTCCCGCACCGAGCGGCTTCGATTGCTCGACCGCCTCGGGCGCGAGCACCAGCAGCAGCGTGGCACAGATCGTCCCGCTGAACGCGATGACGGAGCCGGTGGAGAGGTCGATCCCTCCCGCGATGATCACGACCGCCGCGCCGAGGGCAAACAGCGCGAGGAGCGACGTCTGCCGCGTGAGATCGATCGTGCTGAGCCGCCACTGCGTCAGATAGTTGTGGTTCCTGTCGAGGATCGTCGTCAGAACCAGAACCACCAACACGGCCGCCAGCAACGCGAACTCGTGCCGTTTCCAGAACCGGTTCGCGGAAGAAGAGAGCTGACTCATGGACTGTCTGTCCGCATGGATGCGGCCTTGTTAAGCGTCGGTTCCCAGAATCTGATGCACCACTGGTCATGCGTTGCAGGTTATTCGATGGGAACCGATCCGGTTGCCGTCTTCGAGGCGCGAGCTGGGTTGGGCCACGAATTCGTGTTTGGCCTACCGCTATTTCAGGCATCTTGTGTCGGGAACTCCAAACGTCGTGCTGAGGAGACGACTCCTGATACTGTCCCAGATGAGCATGCTGGCCACAAAACCAATCAGCGATGAAATAACACCGCCCACAAGGCCCAGACAGACACCGAACGAGTTCCAGATCCACACACCCAAGCCGATTCCCGCCAGGAAACCAATGAGCACGATGGCGATCGAAACCGGGCGGGAACAAATCAAACGCGTCATTGCCGGCACTCGGACTCTGTGGCGCGCGTAATAGGCCTCGATCGACTCATCCGAATCCTTCCACTTGAATTCGGAGATGGGAAACAAACTTCCACAGGCGGCACACATCGTGCCTTTCATGCCCGGCACGGGGCAGGACACATTCTTAAAGTCACCCCCGTCGACTTCGGTCACGTGACCGCACTGGTCGTGGACATACGATCGCGATTTCGGAATGACAGCCACTTGCGGTCGCCTTCTGGTTGCTTATCCAGGAACTGGCCGTGCCGCCAATACTGTCACGAACCCGTCAGGCCGTACTTGGTCAACCACTCCTGGAACGCGGGGAGGGCGAGGAACTCGACCGACTTGTCGAATTGATCGGCCTTCAGTGGCGAATCGTCGCCGGGGACGATGACCTTCAGGCCGGTGTCGAGAATATCTCCGTCGGGCTGTCCGTGATTCGGCAGCAACTCGGCGATGACGGCCTTGTCGCCGGCGATCATGGACTTCATCAGCTTCACCCCCTGATAGCCCATCAGGAACGGGTTCTGCACGACCATCGCGTCGATCTGGCCACCCTTCATGGCGGTGATGGCCAACGGTTCCGCATCGAACACGACGATGGTGAAGTCCTTCCGCCGGTCCAACTCGCGCACCACATCGACGATGGCGGGAGCGTTGTACGACCAGATGCCGACCAGCACGTTCAGCCCCGCGTGATTGCGGATCGCATTGCGGACGTTTTCGCGGGCGCGATCCTTGTCGGTGTCATCGGCCATCTTGTCCCGGGCCGTAAATTTCTCACCGGCTCCCTGCGCGAAGCCTTCGATCCGCTCGATGGCATTCTGAGCTCCCGTCCGACCGACGAACGTGACGTATTCTCCGCCCCCGGCCCTCAGTCCTTTGGCACACGTTCCCAGGACTTTGCCACCCGTCAGATTGTCGGTCCCGATGAAGGCGAACCGGGCATCGCGGAACTGGGCGCGATCGAGGTCCGAGTCGATCGTGAGCACCTTGACCCCCTTCTTTTGCAGCGACCGCAGTTCATCGGCCACCGCCACGTTGTTGGCGTCGATCGCCGAGACGCCAATGGCCGCAATGTCACTCTGTGTTCCGTACTGCTGGAGTTTGGAGAGCTGTCCCTGCGGCGTGCCGTCGTTGACATCCAGGACCGCCTTCAGCCCGGCGTCGGCCAGCTTCAGTTCACTGTTCGCCGCACCGAGTCCCTCGCGGCAGGCATCCCAGTAGGGCGAGTCGCCGTTCGTCAAAATGATGATCCGCTTGGAACTGCCTGCGGCGGCATGTGCCGCCGTGGCGGCCTGCGAGTGCGCATCACCCTCCGTCATTGTGGTCGTACCGGTGGAGGGACCGGCCTTCGGAACCGAGGCATCACAGCCGACAAAGCAACTCGCCAGCAGGGCGACACACCAACCGGCGGACCACGGGCGCAAACGGGACATCATGCTGAGACCTCAAGGAGATGAAGGAGACGGGGTCGCGAAGGAACCAGACAAACCGATCGGGTGGCACGATACAAGCCGCTCACAGTAGCGGTCAAGCGGCGTGGTCAGACGTCTATGTGTGACTCAATGCGGAACGTCGGAAACGCCCGTGCCCACGCTTGGCGTGGGCACGGGCGTTTCAATCGGCATTGTGGTCAAGACGATCCGCTACTTGGTCGGCTTCACCGCCTTTGGCTCGCAGTACTGCAAGGCGATCAACACGTAGGCCGTCGCGAGGTCCGGGTTCCCCTCGTACCAGCGGTCGTTCTTGTTCAGCCACGCGCCGTTCTCCTGCTGGGTTTTGAAGAGGTGCTCGGCGAGTTCCTTCCGCCAGTCGTGAGCCTTCCCGTCCGCATCCTTCACCGTGTCGAGTTCCATCGTCGACAGCGTCTTCGCGAACATCTGGTGGTAGTAGAAGACCCCCTGCTGGCCGAGACCGGGGTTCTCCTCGATCGAGTAGAACTTCGTGATCCAGTCGATCGCCGCCTTGACACGCTGGTCTTCGGGGGTCAGCCCGGCGTAGATCATGCTCTTGAGTCCCGCATACGTCATGCTGCCGTAGGACCGCAGGCCGCCGTTCGCTGTGTTCCCCGCCTGCGAATTCCCACCCGCTGCCGGCGTGTAATAAAAGCCGCCGTCGTTGACCTTCGAGGCGTGCGGCGTCGTGTTGTGTTCGGTCTCCA
>JANODP010000003.1:0-43173 GCA_031412755.1 Schlesneria sp.
TCTTGTATTTGGGGTGGGGGGTTTTTTTTGACGTTTTTTTGTGTTCTTTGGTTGTGGGGGGGTTTTCTGTGGAAACCCCTCCCCCGCTCCGAAAGTCCGATGAGCGATCAGGAGTCAGGCCGGTGCGTCTCTCATTTCCAACCGCCGTGCAGTTCGAGTCGCATGTGGTCGGGATACTGGACCGTGTCGAACTTGATCGGCGTGAGATGTCGCAGCAGTTTGCAGAGGCCGTCCAACTCGCGAGCCGATTGCTCGGCGGTCTTGCCCCCTTGAATGCTCTTCGCATGGATGACCGCCGCGTTCGCTTCCAGCAGATCCGCAGCCACCGCTGGCGACAACTCCTGCACAAAGTTGGGGAGCGGCTGCCGGGCGGTGGCCGTTGCAGCGGATGAATCGTCTCCACTCAGGGCATCGATCAATTGGCGGCACATCCCCAGTGTGGACGAGAACACGAAGCGATTGCCCACCAGCGCCGAGGCCGGTTGGAAATTGTAGGCCGTCGGCAACTGATCCCCCTTTGGACGCTGGAGGAAGCGGGCGAAGTTGATCTGCACATTGTGGTAGCTCTCCGACGTCTGGACCCACGGCTGACGTTTTTCCTGCCCGGCGTTGATGTTGACGATGGCGAGTAAGGTCTGCGTGACGACGTTGAACAGATCGGCCCCTTCCTGCGGTTTGGCCAACTCCACCACCAATCCGAACGCGGGAAGCTGCACCCCCGGCTTGCCGTCCAGGTTCGAAAAGTCCTGCGGTGCGGAGACGAACGCCATCCGTCCCGTCAGCACGGGCAGCACGTCTTCGGCAAAGTCCTTGCCGGGGAGAAACGTTGCAATACCGGTCTCGAACTTGTCGAACTCGGGCAGCAGTTTGGCTTCGAGCAGTTTTTCGCGGGCCTTGTACCACGTGACGAAATCGCGGGAGAGCGAGATCGCAGCGAGACGTCCCGGCACATTCGGGACGAAGGGAAGGAGAGGCTTGTCGGGATTGATCAGCATCGCGCGGTGAGCCTCATCGACATCGCTCGCCTTGCCCGCCAGTGCCGTTTGCAGCGAGAACCCGTCGTCGCGCAGATCGAGCGTCGTGCCGACATAAGGGCTGCTGTTCGCCAACTCCACCAAGCCGCCGTACAGCAGCGAGACCACCGGGTTGTCGAGCTTCTCGGGAATGAGCCGCTTGCCACCTTGCAGCTCGGAGATCTTGGCGAGGTTCACACAGACCTGGATTTCATGACGCTCACCCATCTGCCGGGCCATCGTCTTCCAAGCCGCTTCGCTGGTGAGGCCACTGTCTTTGGACGACGACAGATTGCCGAGCGTCTGCGAGAGCAGGTCGCGATTCTTGCTGGCCACCAGCCAGCGGTCTCGCACCACCGCCTCGCTCCCGTCCTTGAACTTGAATTGCTTGCCACCCCCCTCGTAGTCACCGCTGGAAAGCAGACTTCCCGTGAGGGCGATCATCGGCATGGCCTTCTCGATCAACTTCGTCAGGTCGCCCGCCTCTTTCACCTGCACGATCAACACGCCATCGGGTTGCTTTCCGTCCGACGGGACATACACCCCCAGCGCGATTTGGTCGCCGAGGTACGTCTTTGCCGCTTGCCACAGACTCATCCCGAGTTGTGCCTCGGCAATGGCCTTCCCCGCCAGGGCCTTCTGCACCGGATCGGTCTTCAGCGCGTCGTCGTACAGCGGGCTGTCGAGATACTGTTTGAGAGCCTCCGACTTCTCGATCTTGTCGATGATCGGAGCCAATCCGGCAACTTCAACCGTGCCGAGCGCCCCGCTCGGCAGGTGTCGAACCAGCGAGCCACCCGATGAAGCGGCCTCCGCCGAGATCGCCACCTCGGAAAGTGCCATCGTCCACACACCAAACACAGTCAAAGCCAGCCGGAACATCAGGACGGAGCGCATCGATCAATCTCCCAGGAACGGCAGTCGGTTGTCAGATCGCCAAGCAGTACCCGAACAGAGTACGGCAGGTTTCAGAGCCACGAGCTGGCGGCGTGTTGTTTCGAGTTCCGCACTGTTCGTTATGATGCCCCCCGTCAATTCCTCGGCCGCGAAGGCTTCTGCGACTGCTTTCGTATCGAGTTCGACAAGCCGAACTTCGTCACCAGATTTGAGTTGGTCGAGGCCGAGTAAGCAAACATGAACTCGCTTCTGACATCCGTGCGGAGTGTGACGGGGGGCACCTTCGAGTTCATCGAAGCGAAGATTCGCCGCGATGCCGAGGGGACAACGTTTGGTGGCGACTTCGAGTGGCTGTGCCAGTGGTTCTTGGAAAATGCTCCGCGATATCGAGGCCAGTTCGACAAGGTTTGGCTGTGGAAGGATTGGCCGGAGCGGTGGGGGCCGGATGCGGGGATCGACCTCGTCGCTCGCACGCGAGCGGGAGAACTGTGGGCCATTCAAGCCAAGGCCGATCATCCCGACCGAGCGATCCCCAAGCGAGAGATCGACTCGTTCCTGTCCGAATCGAACCGTTCGCAGTTCGCCTACCGACTGTTCATGGCCACGACGGATGACATCGGGGCCACGGCTCGTCGGACGCTGCACGGCCAAGAGAAACCGGTTGGTCTGGTCCTGCGTGGTCATTTCCTGACGGAAGAAGTTCAGTGGCCGGTTCAGATTGGAGGGACAGCCGCGCGACTGCCTCGGTGGACGGCACGACCTCATCAAGCGACGGCGATTGACGCCGTGGTCAACGGGTTTCAAGACCAAGACCATGACCGAGGCCGACTGATCATGGCGTGCGGTACGGGCAAGACGCTCACCGCGCTGTGGATCGCGGAGCGATTGCAGAGTTCTCTCACACTGGTGCTCGTCCCGTCGCTCTCGCTGGTGCAGCAGAACCTTGCCGAGTGGGGCCGTCACTTAGCAAAGGACTTCGACACGCTCGTCGTCTGTTCTGACGAATCGGTCGTGCAGAGCCAGGCCGACACCGCGATTCAATCGACAGCCGATCTCGGAGTGCAGGTCACGACCGATGCTGAGAAGATTCGGCACTTCCTCGGCCAGCGTCGGCAACGCCCGGCCGTTGTGTTCGCGACGTACCAATCGTCCGACCGCATCGCGACCGCTCAGGCTGGCAAAGCGAAGCCATTCGAACTGGCAATCTGCGACGAGAGTCACCGTCTGGCCGGACATGCCGAGGGCTTGTTCGCGACTGTGCTGGATGGCAAGAAGATCAAGGCGTCCAAGCGGTTGTTCATGACCGCCACGCCGCGCTACTTCCAGGAGCACGTCAAGCGGCGCGCGGCGGAACTGGAATTTGAACTCGTCTCGATGGACGACGCGCAGGTCTTCGGTCCCGAGTTCCACGTCCTCACGTTCCACGAAGCGATCAGCGCGAAACCGGAGCCGTTGCTGACCGATTATCAGGTCGTCGTGATCGGCGTCACCGACCGCGAAGCCAAAGCGTGGGCCGAGCGAGCGACGTTGGTCCGCACGGCCGAGGGACTCAGCACCGACGCTCGGACGCTGGCCGCTCAGATCGGCTTGGCCAAGGCGATGCGGAAATACGATCTGCGGAAGCTCATCACGTTCCACTCGTCGGTGGCGAAGGCCGCCCGGTTCGTCGATGCCACACGGCGAGATTCCTTGCCGGGAGTGATCCCACACCTGACGCGGTCGGCACGGCCTTCGGGAAAACTTTGGACGAAACACATCTCCGGCCACACGCCCGCCGGCCAACGAGCCACATTGCTGAAAGGCTTAGGCCACTTGCCGGAGGACACGCGCGGCATCCTCTCCAACTGCGCCTGCCTGGGCGAAGGGGTCGATGTTCCGGTGCTCGACGGCGTGGCCTTTATCGACCCCAAGCGGTCGATGGTGGACATCATTCAGGCGGTCGGTCGAGTGATCCGCAAAGCCGAAGGCAAGCAGCTCGGCACCATCGTAATTCCGGTCTTCATCGACGAGTCCGAAGACGCCGACCACGTCCTCTCGCAATCGGCCTTCGAGCCAGTCTGGCAAGTGCTCAAGGCCCTGCGAGCACATGACCGCCGACTGGCCGACGAACTCGACCAACTGCGACTGTCGTTGGGGAAGCGGTCGAAATCCGACGGCCGAATCAATCTTCCCGACAACATCCATCTGGATGTTCCCCGGCTGCTGCTGCATGACTTCGAGCAGGCGTTCTACGTCCGGACGGTCAAACAAACGACCGACAAGTCTCCGTTGACCATCGAGCAGATTCTGGCGTGGGCAGACGAGCACAAAGCGGCGACGGGTGACTGGCCAATTAGCAATTCTGGTCAGGTGACAGGTACAGACGAAACATGGACGGGAATCAATCTTGCATTGAGACGTGGCGGCCGCGGCCTTCCCGGTAGATCTTCATTGCCGAAGTTGCTGCAAGCCGAACGGGGGGTACGCAACCGTCTGAATCAGCCAGACCTCTCTGTGAAACAGATCGCCGTATGGGCCGATGCCCACAAGGCTGCAACGGGACGGTGGCCCCTAAGAAGCTCCGGACAGTTACGAGGCACATCTGAAACGTGGGCTGGCATTGATCTCATGTTGAAACGTGGAGGCCGTGGCCTTCCACGTGGAGGGTCATTAGCGAAGCTGCTGCAACTTGAACGCGGCGTGCGCAACCTTGGCAGCTTGTCCGACCTCACGGTCCAACAGATCCTTGCGTGGGTAGACGGCCAAAAAGCGGTTACGGGTGAGTGGCCAAACGTGAGGTCTGAATTCGTGGCCGATGCGGACGAAACGTGGGCAGGAATCGATTCTGCGCTGAAGTCGGGCCGGCGGGGTCTTCCCGGCGGAGCATCGTTGGCCGAATTACTTCATACGGAGCGAGAAGCACCCTACCACCTCGGGCGTCCGAACTTGACCATCAAACAAATCCTCACATGGGTGGACGCTCACAAGGCGGCGACGGGTGCGTGGCCGAAACAGAATTCTGGATCGGTGCTAGGCACAGATGAAACGTGGTCAGCAATCAATGATGCGATGAATCGAGGCAGCCGTGGTCTTCCGGGAGGATCGTCAATAGCGAAGCTGCTGGATGACAAACGGAGTGTTCGCAATATCCAAGCCTTGCCCGATCTGACCATCAAACAAATTCTCGCATGGGCGGATGCACACAAGACGGCGACGGGCGTGTGGCCGAAAGGGAATTCTGGATCGGTGAAAGGCATGGACGAAAGGTGGTCCGCAATCAATCAGTCGCTGATGAAAGGAAGTCGTGGACTTCGCGGCGGGGTGTCATTGGCGAAACTCCTGAAGGTGAAGCGAGGTGTGAGTTACATTCATGGTCAGCCAGACCTTTCCATCGAGCAGATACTCGCATGGGCAGACGCTCATCATGCGGCGACAGGTGAGTGGCCCAAGAAAACGTCCGGTTCCGTAAAAGGTGCGGATGAAACGTGGGAAAAAATCAGTTACACGATGGACAGGGGTGGGCGCGGACTTCCTCGCGGATTGTCATTAGCGCAACTTTTGTACTCCGAACGTGATGTGCGCAATCGACTTGCTCTGCCGGAGCTAACCGTCACACAAATCGTTGCGTGGGCGGATGCCCACGAGGCAGCCACAGGAGCGTGGCCTACCCTGAAATCGGGATCAGTAAATGGCACAGAAGAATCGTGGGCGGAAATTGATGCTGCACTAAGGGGGGCCAGGCGGGGGCTTCAAATTCGAGCGAGCTTGGCGCAATTGCTTGCCTCGGAAAGAGGCGTTCGGAATAAACAGGCACTTCTTGAACTAACAACTCAGCAGATCCTAGAGTGGGCAGATGGTTACAAGGTCGCAACGGGCGAGTGGCCAAAACGAAAGTCCGGACCCGTAAAAGGCACGGACGAAACGTGGTCGTCAATTGACGCCGCATTGCGCGTCGGCGGTCGCGGTCTTCCAACCGAGTCATCGTTGGCGGAACTGCTACACGCCGAACGTGGTGTGCGCAACCAACGTAGTCTGCCGGACCTCTCCGTAAAACAAATCGCCGCATGGGCCGATGCCCACAAAGCCGCGACGGGACGATGGCCCCAGAAAAACTCTGGTTTCGTCCAAGGCACAGTCGAAACGTGGTCGGCGATCAACGCCGCTTTACGCTTCGGGAGTCGCGGACTTCCTGCCGGATCGTCTTTGGCAGAAATGTTCTTCACCAACCGCGATTTATCAGTTGAGCAGATTCTGGCATGGGCCGACGCCCACAAGGCACAGACTGGACAGTTTCCGAACTTTTTATCCGGACCAGTGGCAGGCGAAGTTGAAACGTGGGCTGGAATCAATCACGCGCTGCGTCGCGGCAGCCGCGGACTTACCGGCGGCACGTCGCTGGCCAAATTGCTTGCGAATCACCGCAGTGTCCGAAAATAAGAAGCAATTCCCGTCGTTCAGGGTCCGCCCTGAGCCGGGAGTCCCAGCGTCGCCATTGCCTGAGCCTTGAGGTACTGAATGAAGACGTCGATAGAGGCACCGCCAACTGCCGTCGCTATGGCAGTGGTGGTCTTCTTCCAAATTGTGTCGCTCCTCGCAGCGTCAATGAAATCGTGACCTTTTGACGTCAACCGTTGAATCTGAAACTCAGCGAACGGTGATGCCAAGTGAGATGTGCTAAAGCCTTGGAACAGTTCAGACTCATGCATCAACTCGCAGTGGTAGGCAATCTGTTGTGGGGTGTAGCCGTCAATCTTCAGAGAAGTCGAATCCAAATCCCCCGTAGCGTTCTCGATGGCGAACCCGATCTGTCGGATTAGGTCCATGTCGCGTTTCATGTGTGGCCCTCGATTGATGGATCGTGACATACAACCAATTGCCAACGAATCTCTCGAAAACGGGCAAACGTCGGCGAGCGGATTGTACCCGACTCACCCCTATTTGGCAGAGGTTACGTGAGCGTGGGGTCGGGCGACTTTTGGTTCTTGTCCTTGGTCGCATAGCGACCGCCGAAGTTCGCCGTGGTTTTCAACCCACGGTCGGCCATCACGCCAAACAATCTCGTCGCGGAGCGACGATTGAATCCTCTCCGCGCGATCGGCGACCAATTTCATTCGCGCCGATGACCCCCGCATTCAATCGTCGCTCCGCGACGAATCATGCCTGTGTCATCGCCATCCGTGGGTTGAAACCCACGGCTACCGTCAAGTGTCGCTCCGCGACGGACGGCGTCTCGACCGCGAATTCTTGCGCGACTGTGGGGAACGCGGGGTCGGGTTGACGAGAGCCGCGATTCGGTTGAGGATAGTCACGCGATTGCAACGGGGCGTTCAGCCGTGACTCGCGAGGAAAGACAATCATGCGACGAATCAGTTTGCCGGAGTTTCGACGGGATGCAGAGGAAGTCATTCGCCAAGCTCAGCAAGGGGAGCGCATGATTCTGACATACCGAGGAAAAGCTGTTTTGCGGCTGGAACCGATCCGGGAACAAGCTGCCGGGTCCGATGATCCGTTTTACTCACTGGGCCAACTCGCCTCCCACGCGACGGACGCTTTGACCAATGAAGAAATCGACAAAGTCATCTACGAGTCCTGAAACGTTCGTGGATACGAGCGGCTTCTTTGCGTTGCTGGCCGAACGCGATCCGGCTCACGAACGAGCAAGCGAGATTCTGGCGCGAGCGGCGCGGACGCGTGCTCGGTTTGTGACGACGGACTATGTCTTGGATGAAACCGTCACACTGCTCAAAGCGCGCGGGCTGAGCCATTTGGTGGAAGCCTTGTTCGAGGCGGTCTTCAAGTCCGCGGCTTGTCGAGTCGAATGGATGGATTCCAGCCGCTTCGAGCAAACGCGCCAATTCGTCATCAAACATGGCGACCAGCCGTGGTCATTTACCGATTGCTCCAGCTTCTGCGTCATGCACGAACTGAAACTCCGTGAGGCGCTGACCACCGACATCCACTTTCGCCACGCCGGGTTTGAGCCGCTGTTGGTTTGAAAACTCTTTGACATCCGACCCTCCGGCGACTCATTGGTTCTTGGCCTTGGTCGCAGAGCGACCGCCGAAGGTCGCCGTGGTTTTCAACCCACGGTCGGCTTTGACCATCAAATGTTGCGTCATGGGGAGTCACAAGCTGACGTTCACGGATTCGACTCGGCGGCGTAAACTGCGACTCACGCAAACTCGATGACTCGTCAAGACGGCGAGTCGCTGCACGGCGTTTCGAGGAAATGGAACGATGAAAACGAGACACACCGCAACCGTCGTTGATGGCTCATTAAAATTGGACGATCCACTGGACCTGCCTGAGCAGAGCCGAGTTGAAATCACTGTCGCCCCGATCGCGAAGGATGTTGATCGAAAGCTGGAAGCTCTGCGAAAGTTTCGAGCCCTCAGCGATGCCACTCCGTTGTTTGGTGAAGCCGAACGCCTGACACGGGATCAATTGCATGAACGCCGCTGACACCAACGTCTGGCTCTATGCCGTTGACCATCGCGAGCCGATCAAGCGACAGCGAGCCTACGATCTACTCGAAGAACTGGCTCGTGCGGGTGAAACCGTCTTGCCGTGGCAGGTCGCCAGTGAGTTCGTCAACGGCCTGCGGCGCTGGGAATCGAAGCAGGTACTCACTCCCGAAAAGGTCAATGACTTTGTGGGCTGGATGATCGAGATGTTTCCGATCGTCACGCCTCAACACATGACCGTGCTGACGGCGTTAGATCTCAGCCGTCGTTACAGTCTCTCACACTGGGACAGCATGTTGCTCGCCGCATGCATCGAAGCCGGAGTCACGACGCTGTACTCCGAAGACCTCTCAAACGGCATGCGCTACGACTCGGTGCTGGTGGTGAATCCATTCGCCGAGTGACACACCAGCACGACGCGCCAGCGAGTGATTGGGCTCTTATTCCAATTATCACGACGCCCAAGCGAATATTTGGGCTGTGTCTCGTGCGACGTCGGAATCACTCATTGGCGCGTCCGGGTGGTGAATGCGAAAACCACTCGCTGGCACGTCGTGCTAACACGCCGGGCGCGGGTGCCACGGTCACGGAGTCTTCAACGTGGCCGTGCGAATGAAGAAGAGACGTGGATTGTTGACGGAGCCATCACCGCCACCAGCACGGCCATCCCGCAGACGGTGTGACCCTGGCCTCCGACATTCGCTCACCGAAGAACACGGTCCTGTCGAAGACTCCATGACCGTGGCACCCCGCAGTTCCCTCCACGAGTCGGCAGGGTTCTTGTCCTTGGTCGCAGAGCGACCGCCGAAGGTCGCCGTGGGTTTCCACCCACGGTCGGCCATCACGCCAAACCATCTCGTCGCGGAGCGACGATGGAATCCTCTCCGCGCGATCGGCGACCAATTTCGTTCGCGCCGATGACCCCCGCCTTCCATCGTCGCTCCGCGACGAATCATGCCTGTGTCATCGTCCTCCGTGGGTTGAAACCCACGGCGACCGTCAAATGTCGCTCCGCGACGGGAAAGATTGGGAGCCTTTCGATTTCTCGACACGAAGACCTTCGCCGAGATCCTGCGCGACATCGCTCGGCACGACTTGATCGAACAACTTCCCAACGGGCCATTGAACCTGGGCATCGCTGGCGAGCAGATCGCCCGTTCCCGCGACTTCTATTCGGCCTTCGCCACGCCGCCCGAATATCGCGTCGTCTGCGATGGTCGCCCGCTGGGCATGTTGCCATTGATGGCGCTGCCGCGAGTGGAAGATCATCTGCTGTTGGCAGGTCGCCGCTGGCGTGTGACGTTTCTCGATCACATTCGGGCTGAAGTCGGTGTTCAACCGGCAAAGGGTCGCAAACTCCTTCGATTCTGTTCTGACAGCGGCGACTTGCATCCCCGTGTCGCTCAAGAGATGTGCGAGGTGCCTTTTTCCGACAGGGCGTTCACGTACCTCGACGAAACCGCGCGGTCAATGCTCGATCAAGCCAGACTGACCGCACGGGAAGCCGGTCTGAACATGCGAGACTTGATCGCGACAAGCGACTCGTCGCGCGTCTGGTTCCCTTGGACCGGATCGTCCTCACTGACAACGTTGTTGTTGATCGCCGAGCATGTGGGACTGGCCAGTCCTGAGATTGGGGATCGCTTGTCGATCGACTTTGAATCATCGGCCGCCGATGTCATCGCGGCTCTTCGACTGGCCATCGCCTCGCCGCCGAATCCGCTGCAACTTGCTCAGCGTCTACCAGCCAAGCAGCGTCGAGTTCGTGGACGAAGCGCTGCTCGACCGTTCGTTGGCTCACGACGTGATCGACATCCCGGAAGCGATGTCTTGCCTGCAACGTCTCATCACAACGTCGGACGGGTTTCATTGATGGCGAGACAATTCAACGGATTCTTGACGCCTGCCCGGCTTTGCCCAACGGGATCGTTTTGCCTAACGGGTGACAATCCTGCCCAACGGGAATGCTGACAGACTTCGCGCCGCCCAGCGCGAAGAACATACTGCTGGCCGAACGTGGCGGATAGGCTGATCCCCGACACGGCAGTCTGCCCTGACTGCCTTCCGCCGTTCTTTCTCTTTCAGGGCAGCCACGTTTGGGCAGTGGCGTGAACAGTCTGGTTCCAATCACCGCAGAAGCAGAGTCTGCGCTCTTGGAATTGCAGTACCGCAAGCGATTGCGTGTGCTGATACCTGACATCAGCGACATACCGGACCGGTCACGTGTCGCCGCTGTTCTGTTCAAGGCGGTCGGGCTACCGCCGAGCGAATTTCGCCAGATGAACGCCTCGCAATTGTTGCCGTTCGTCGAGCAGGCGATTGAGGCGATGGCACCAGCAGCACCCAAGGCCGCGACTCCAGCACCAGTTGCAAAGCCGATTGGCAGGCCACGGAAAGACACGCCGCGAGCGACCGTCAACGCCCGCATGATTGACGAGATGCAGCGCAATCCAGAGTCAGCCAACTGGTCGTGTCGCAAGTGGGCGGAGCGGCTGAAATGCGTGAAGCGGTCAGTCGAGAAAACTGCCGCGTGGAAAATGATCCTGAAGACACGCGCAGCCAACAAAGACGCTCAAAAGTCTCGTAGCCAAAAGCGTTACGACGATTGACAGTCGCTCTGGCTACCTTTTCAAAAAGGTAGCCGCCGACACCTCAAAGTAGCCACGATCCGTGCTGGTAGCGGGCATGAAAAAAGCCCGACCAATGTGATCGGGCTTCACCAAGAGATTCCCAGACGACGTTAGCGCGTCGTCGCAAGCGAAAGTGAGGGGTGAGATGCGACAGCAACCGTCCGCGAGAAGAAACTAGGCTGCCGAAATCAGGGTGGCCCTGCCGGGAATTCTTGCCGTCCCTGGCGGCGGTCATTCTTACGTGTTGGCTCGGAGAGTCAACCAGTTACTTGGCCTGTTTCTTCGCAGCAATGTTCAGCTTGTCCTTCACCCATGCGGACAACTTCATTTCGTCGCGATCAGCGGCCTCTTGCCAGACAGACTTCTCGGCGGCAGTCAGCCGAATCTCAAGCCGGTCGTCAGCGCGTTCATCATCCGTCTTCGGTGGACGGCCTCGCGGTGGTTTCGCAGGTTGTTTTTTCATGCCCAGATTGTACGGACAACAAAATGTTCGTCAAGCGGGAAAAGTCTGTTGACACCATAATAGTTGCCCGTACAATAAACACGTCAAACAAATCGCGGTTGCTGCTGAAACAACAACCGCGACGAACCACGAAACTGGCGAGTTGCCAGAATGCGGCCCAGAACAACCGGCATTCTAACGCGACTCGCCTCAACTGGAAGGCGAATCATGTGCGAACGAGAACAACGCGGAACGATGATCGCGGCCGTCTGTAAAATCATTCAGAAGGGCGCTGTCTGGCTTGTCCCGTCGCAATCGGGAAATGGAAAGTACACCGTCAGTCCCGACGAGCAATGTCCTCACTGTTCGTGTCCTGACCACGAGACGCGCGGCGTGACGTGCAAGCACATTTACGCAGTCCGACTCGTGATGAAGCGGGAGCAGAACGCGGACGGAAGCGAAACCGTGACGGAAAGCGTCACCGTCACGGAAACCACGAAGCGGAAGACGTATCCGCAGAACTGGCCCGCCTACAACGCGGCGCAGGTGAATGAGAAAAAGCACTTCCAAGTGCTGCTACGCGACCTCTGCCAGAACGTCACCGAACCGGTTCAGAAGGGAAAGGGGCAGCGGGCCGTACCGCTCCGCGATGCGATCTTCTCGGCGGTGTTCAAGGTCTACTCCACGGTCTCAGGCCGTCGCTTCATGACCGACCTCGCGGAATCGCACGCCAAGGGATTCGTGTCCAAGCTGCCGTGCTATAACAGCATCTTCAACTACCTTGAGAATCCGGCCCTGACGCCGATCCTGACGGAACTCATCATCAAGGCGAGCCTGCCATTGGTGGCGGTGGAAACAGACTTCTCAGTCGATTCGTCGGGATTCACGTCCTGCCGGTTCCACCGCTGGTTCGATCACAAGTACGGCGTTCAACGACAGGAACACGACTGGGTGAAGGCTCACATTGCCTGCGGTGTCAAAACGAACGTTGTGACCGCCGTGGAAATTCACGACCGGAACACCAACGATGGCCCGGTTCTTCCGTCGCTGCTCGGCACGACTTCCGAGAACTTCACGGTTCACGAGTTGTCCGCCGACAAGGCTTATGCCACCGAAGCGAACTTCCAATCCGTCGCGAAGTGCGAGGCGAAAGCCTTCATCCCGTTCAAGCGCAACGCGACTGGCGGTTGCGGTGGACTGTTTGCCAAGGCGTTCCACTACTTCAATCTCTGCCGAGAAGAGTTCCTACAGCACTACCACAAGAGGTCGAACGTCGAGAGCACGTTCTCAATGATGAAAGCGAAGTTCGGCGACGCGGTTCGCAGCAAGACCGACGTGGCCATGAAAAACGAGGTTCTCTGCAAAGTGCTCTGCCATAACATCTGCTGCCTGATTTCAGCGATGTACGAACTCGGAATCGACCCGAAGTTGATGGCAGCGTGAGCAGTCGGTAGGCTGTTCTCAGACCAGCCGAACAACTCAATCAGACATCAACGCATTCGCCGCGAGGCGAAGACGCCGCCCGCAGGTTCGGCTGGACACTGAACTGGGCGGCGTTTTTGTTTAACACGAGCCAAGTCCAATGCAGTTCCATAACACGACGCTTGGTGAAATTTCCGACAAGGAAGTCGCTGTCCACTTGAACGTCGGGAGCGGCTTGGACACGTGCGACAATTGCCAAACATTCCTCATCGACGGCGTGCTTCAAATCGACTTTGTGCCGCGATTCAGCAGAACTCATACTGCTCCTGTCCCTGATGATGCACTCATCTTGAAGTCGCCTTCTGGTGAGTTCGCAATCGTAATTCTTCCGGCGACTGTGGCTGGGAGATTGTTGCAGAGATTGTGGAAGGAACAGGTTCGCCAAATTGCCGAAGAAAATTGACAGGCAGGGCGAACTGTGTTTCTACCTCGCGGAATGACAGTCTCTTGGGAAGAGACACCGACTCCAAAACGCCATTGTTCTTCATTAGGAAATCGCCGCATCGGCTGGACGTCACGAGATTACCAGACAGCAAACATTCTAGGAACAACCAGCCGCGAGCCATCGCGGAAATGACAATTTGAATGACGTGTGTACGTCCCTGCTTTCAGAAATCGCCAGCCTGAACCGTCAACGGTTCTTGTATTCAGAAGAAGCAGTGCCAGTGCCACGCCCCGCAAGGGGCCTCGGTCCGGTGCTGTTCTTCTGGCCTCTGGCGAGGTTCTGGAGCAGTGCTTGGTCGGCGCTCTTTTTCTTTTACGGGGTCAGAAAATGGGTTCTCTCCGCAATTTCTTCTCGTTCGTGCAGGTCGCCGGATACGTTGGTCAGCTATTTCTGGCTGGATACATTGAGTTCGCCTTCATCCAGAGAGATCCAATCCAGATTCTCAATCCAATGCTTCACATCGGAGTCGCCCTCACGATGCTTCAGGCACCGCTGTTCTGGATATTTCTAGCGGCGTCTGTATTTGGCGGGTTTGCTGCCGCCGGAGCACAAGCGATTGGCGATGAGGAAGGGCAACGCACTCTGGGTGGCGTCGCCGATGACGTTGGGCGATCACGCATTGGGCATGAGCCAGTCAAATATGTTCACAATGAAGCAGAGGACGAATGGCGGCGTCAACGAGAACATCAGGCCCGGCTATAACAAGAGGGTATTCAACAGCAGAGAGCGATGCTTCAGAAGGATGCGGAACACAAGGCGTATGTTGATGAAGCGGTCATCCGAATGGATCGCGAGCGAACCCAACTTCTCAAAGAGCGAGCCGCAGCATGGGGCCAGTTTTTCAGCAAGATTTCTGGGCCATTTGCAACTGTGTTGGCCGCGTTCTCTGCGTGCCTTCTGGCATACTCGTTTCTGCTGTTCCTCAGAACGCGGGTGGATTATGCCGACCTGATGCGAGCACAAGTTGCCTTGCAGAAATCCGCCATCGAGAAACAGGCCGCAGAGGCGTCCAACGCCACGCAACAGGCCACGCTTTACCGGGCATGGCTCGATGCGGACCTAGAGCGTGCCAAGTTGGCCGGTGTAGACGCCGCCAAGGCGTTCACCGAGGCGATTGAAAGAACACCAGCAGATGCGAGCGATCCTGTCATGCCGGACGCGGACACGCTGAGTCTGTGTCGGGCTAAGATCAGGGTTTGGAAACTGTTGCATGACGACTTTGTGAGGCTCGAAAGTGCCATCGCTGGTTCCGAGACATTGAACGCGGCTGAGAAGAGCCTGCAACTTGTCAAACTCGGAAACGCCTATTCCGAGATGCGACTGGAAACCGGGAAGGTGCAATCTCTGGCCACGCTTCTACGATGGGAGCAGGAAATGGCTGCACGAGCCGAGAATCGCAAAACGCAGGCCCGGTGATCTGCGTCAGGATTCCAGCGTTACGCGCGCTATGCTAGTCTGCCCAACGGGAGTTCCGGTTGCCCAATGGGAACGCGGATTTCCGTCCCGTTAGGCAAAGCCCGCCTGCCCAACGACGCGCTGGAAAGCCATCGTCGTGTTGTGCCGATACGCGGGCTTGCGTTGCCCATCCGAAGCGTTCACGCTGCGATGGTCGGACATCGAACTTGATGCGGGCCGGATGCGTGTCCGCTCGCCAAAGGGCGAGAATTTCGGGAAGAGGATTCGCGAAGTCCCGCTGTTCCCGGTAGTCCGTCGAGTGCTGGAAGAGTTCTACCTGGAACCGGATGGCGGGGAGTTCGTTATCGCCACGAACGACAGAAGCTCCGCCAAGAACCTGCGAACGATGTTTGAGAAGATTCTCCGCAAGGCGGGCGTCGATCCGTGGCCGCGACTGATGCAAAACCTGCGAAGCTCACGGGAAACGGAACTGGCGAACGAATACCCGATTCAAACCGTGACGGCGTGGCTCGGGAACACTCCCAAAGTCGCGCTGGAGAACTATCTCCAAGTCCGCGACGAAGACTTCACCAAGGCAATCGGCCCGCGTCCTCAGACGGAAAGCCTGAACAGCGCTGCAGAACACGTCCGAAACACCCCGCAAGGCGTCGCACAGCTTGGGAGCGGAAAACAACAAACCCCTTGTTTCGCAGGCAAAGCCTGCGAAACAAGGGGTTCTTCAATCTCGTCCAGCTCCCCGACTAGGGCTCGAACCTAGGACCTAGCGGTTAACAGCCGCTCGCTCTACCTATTGAGCTATCGGGGAAAATCTCGCAGAGACACCGGCAATTCGCGGGTCAGCGATTCGGAGTTGAATAGATGATTTTTCGATTCCTTGCAAGCCTGCCCCAGAAAAATGGACGTCTGGTGAATCAGCCGAGTGGACGACGGGGATTGTGAAATGACCGTCTGTGCCCGCGGTTGCGATCAGCCTCCGCTCCGCTGCTTTTCCAGGACGACACGATTGCCGGTCGCGTTGTACTCGACCCTGGTCATGAAGGACCGCATGAGCATGATGCCCCGGCCACAGGGACGTTCCAAGTTTTCGTCGGCGGTCGGATCGGGAACGTCCTCCATGTGGAAGCCGGTCCCCTGATCTTCGATCTCGACGCGCAGCAAGTCATCCTCAATCAGGCAGTTCACGCGCACGAACTTGGCCGGGTCCAGGCCGTTGCCGTGCTTGATGGCATTCACCAGAGCCTCTTCCAGAGCCAGGCGGACACCAAACACGTCGCGCATGGAGAATTCCAAGCTCTCCAGCCGGGAAGCAATGCGTTCCTGCACCGCCTGCCCGGCATCGGTGTCGCTCGGGATGACGATCTCAAATTGCTCGTGTACCGGCATGACGTGTGACTGCGACCGGTGTGGGAAAGGAGGGAATCGCGAGCCGAACGATGCTGCCGCGGCCGACGACTTCGAATGAATCAGAGCCCCCCCAGGGCCTCTTCCTGAGTCGACTTGATGTCGAAAATCTTGTTCAAGCGGGTGATTTCAAAGACTTCGTAGATCTCGGGTCGAATGCAACACAGCCGCAACTTGGCCTTGGCTGCCTTGACCTTCTTGTCCATCGTGATCAGCTTGCCGAGCGCGGCGCTGGAGAGATACTCGACAGCGCTGAAGTCCAGCACGATCTTCTTGCGCCCGTCTTCATCGACCAGTGCGAACAACTGGTTCCCGATGTTTTGAATGTTGGTCTCGTCGAGGATCTTCTTGTCGACGAACTTGGCGACGGTGACACCACCCACCTCTTCAATATCCAGCCGGCGTTGTCCAGTAGACATGTCGTCCTTCCCCTGCGAGGTGAAACCTCGCCCCTGAATTGTGCCTGATTCGTCGCCTCGGCCCGAAGCCACTGCGTTCACGCCGCCGCGCACCACAGGCGGGCAATTGCTTACCGCAGTCGATTTTCGATGACGCATCGAGTGGCGGCATCATCCGGTCAGTAGGAATCGCTGTCAAGCGTTGTATTTGGCGAGCGACACCTTCTGTTGAAGTCGGCCGCCGCAGAATTCAACCCCCATGCGAATCCGCCGGTTTTCGGGATTCAACGGCGAACGAAAGACATCGTCTGAGCGGCGGCGAGGACGCGCTTCCCGAGTGTTCAGGAAAGTTGACAACCGACCCTGCGGCATCGCGTTCGCTCCGTGGCGTCCCCAGACACGGAAGTCGTCTTCACCGGCAGCTCGTTGGCGCAAAATCGCTGGATATTCAGGGCCTGTTGCCGGAACCGGGGTGTTGACGCTGGGAAGGTCTGATTCAACCATGTTGTGGTTTCGCGTCGTCGTGTTGTGCGTTGGCCCGGTGCTGCTGATCCCCGTCGCGGCCAGGGGCCATGATGAGGTGATCGTCGATCTGCATTCCGGTCGGCGTTTGCGAGCCTCGTCCCTGGAGGTGGATTCGCGCGATTCAAGTCGCCTGGTCCTGGCGGTGTCGAGCGAATCGGTATTGATTCGACGCGCGGTCGCCTGGAATCGCGTGCGGCGTATTGAAGCCAGTCGCTCGAAACTTGAAGCCGTCGCGGTTCCCGATCAGGTGGAAGTCCTGGTGCGTGAGGATCGAGCGACGCCCGCTCGCGAATTGACCCTCGTGCTTTCTTCGCCTGACGAGGAGCGGGCCGGGGCGATCAGTGCATTTGTCGAAGAGCGGCCACGATTGCGAAGTCGGTGGGCGTCACTGCCCGATGCGATCGACACCGGCCTGCTGCCGCCCCTGAGTTGGGAGGGCGAGATCGTTCAGTGTGGTCGTTGCTGGAATTGCGTTCTGCCTCCGCCCGGAGTCGTGGTTGGCGTTCGAGATCCCTCGACTTGGGAGGCGATGCCGTGCGGAATGTCCCTGCCGCAGGCCGCTGAACTCGTCGTCGGGGCGAGGCCGTTCAATCGGTTCGGTTTGGCCGATTGGGATTCACTCGAACTGTTGGTTCAGGGGCGAACAACGTCCGGTCAGTCGTGTCCGGTGCGTGGCTCACTGCGTTGCACGCTCTGGGGGCGACACCAGGCGGTCATGCGTTCCGTCGGCAACACGTGGTTTGAAGAGCCGCGGGAGATCGCGATCCTGGGGCAGTGGTCTCAATTCATCGAAGCGTTCGACGCGGATCAGTCCGGCGTCCAGAGGATCGTGTTGCCGCTGAACCCGCGCGTGCCGGATCACGATCTGACGTGGGGTGATTCCGGATTGCTGGCGGTCGAGATCGACATTCCGGGGCAGGGCCGGCTGGCCACAGCGACCGAACCGATCCCACTGCGGCAACTCGGTCTGATTCGAGGCCGGTCGATTCAAGAGTTCGGCTCGTCGTTCCTGCCGCAACAATCGACGAGCGGCGGCGTGCAGGCCATCGGTGCGTGGCCGCAGTCGTTGTCGGGACTACGGCCAGACCGCCGCCTCTTCTCCGTCCAGCCGTAGCGTCAGGCATTTCGCGCTGCCGCCCGCCTTGAGGAACTCGCCCAACTCGGTGGCGTGGGGCGTGAAACCGCTCGCGCAGAGATCCGCTTCGAGTTTCGGACAGCCTGCGTTCAGCACCACATCGCGGCCAACGACGACCGCGTTGCAGGCGAAGCGTGCCGCCTCGGGCTCGACCACTGCGATCAAGTGTGGAATCTGCGACAGCGCCCGGCGGGCATAGTCGTCGAACGCGGGCGGGTAATAGATGGCCGTGTCGGTCGCGAGCGGGCAGAAGCACGTGTCGAGATGGTAGTAGTGATCGTCGACGAGTTGCAGCGGGATCGCACGGCAACCCATTCGAGCGCCGAGCCACTGCATGGCGGAGGCATCGCTCCGCACGAGGTAACCCGCGTACAGGGTGTCTCCGCAAAACAGGGCGTCCCCCGCACCCTCGAAATACTGACCCTCGGCCAGAGCGGTGGTCTGAAAGCCCTGCGATTCAAACCAGGCCACATCGACGGGCGTCTCTCCCTGACGAGCCGCATGGCGAAACGACGCGACGAACACCGTGTCGCGCCAGACCAGTCCCGCATTGGCGGTGAACACCAGATCGGGCAGCCCCTGCACCGGCTGCATCAAGCGTACCTCGACGCCAAGCTGACAAAGCAACTCGTACAGCGCCTGCCACTGCGCCCGCGACTGGGCAACATCGCTCGGGACGTTGCGGTTCATCCACGGGTTGATTTCGTATTCGATCCCGTAGAAGTCGGGTGGACACATCAGGATCGTCGGCCGGTCGAACTGTGGCATGATCGTCATTAGTCCCTAGTCATTGGTCATTAGTCAACAGCCAATGACCAATGACTAATGACCAGTGACTGATTCGTACACCACGCCGGCGTCGACCGGCTGGAAGCCGGCCGATTCGATGACCGCGATCGCGGCCGTGTCGGTGACGACCGCGTGAGCCTCTGCGAGTTGAACCATGTCGTCACGGACGCGGCGACAGACTTCGACGAGCAGCGCCTGACCATAACCCTTCTGGCGGTTGACCTCGCCCACGTAGAGGCCGATCAAGCCGATGGCCCGCGTCTGCCAACTGTTGACATAGCGATCCAGTCCGACGACGCAGACCCGGGCCAGCGCGCTGCCGCCCGCCCGAGGCATGAGTGCCAGATGCATGGCATCGAGTCGCCCGTGCCGGGTCTGCCACCACCACGACTTGGGCTCTTGCGAGAGGGCGGCCAGACGAGTGTTCCGCCGCACGTTGACGAGGCGAATGCCCACGGGATCGGAGGCTCCCACGCCGAACGTCCGTTGGAAGACGAGGTGCCGCTCGCAGGGCCGATAACCCAGCTTCGCGAAGAAAGGCGCGGCGGCCGGGTCCGATTCGAGAAACCCCGCCGACTGGCTGCCACCATACAGACCGCAGTAAAACGGATCGCGGCGATCGGACGATCCGGCGAACAGTCGCGTGCTGCCCGAACGTCGCAGGTAGTTTTCGGCGCGGCGGACCAGTTCGCGGCCGACTCCCTGATGGCGCACCGCCGGATGAACCATCACGGCGCAGATCACCCCCTCTTCGGTGGAGAGCCACGTCTGCGATTCGTTGACGCCAAATCCGGCGTGAGCGAAACCGACCGGCACACCGTCGCGACAGGCCACGATCACGCCCGCCGGATCGAAGTAGGGTTGCGCGATGACCAGTTCGTCGAACTCATCGCACGAGATGCCGAGGGCCGCACCGCGCCCGAGCCCGCACTCGTGCCAGAGTCGCACGAGGTGCGGTGGATCCGAGTTCCGAAACTGGCGGTATTCGATCACAGTGGCCGCCCGCTTTCAGTCGCTCTATCGCGTGCGAACCTGTTCGACCGCAGCCACGATCGCTTCCGCGGTCAGACCGTATTTCTGGAGCAGACCGTGGGGATCGCCGCTCTCGGCGTAGCGGTCACCCAGATTGACGAACTCCATCGGGACGGGCTTCGTGCGGGTGACCACGCTCGCCACAGCCGATCCCAGACCGCCCGCCATCAGGTGTTCTTCGGCCACCACGATGCGGCCCGTTTCCGTCGCGGCCTTGACGATCGCTGCCTCGTCGAGCGGCTTGATCGTGTGCATATCGATCACGCGCGTGTTGACGCCCTGCTTGGCGAGAGCCGCCGCCGCGTCGAGGGCGATCCCCACCATCAGGCCGTTCGCGATGATCGTCACGTCCTTACCGTCGCGCACCGTGTTGGCCTTGCCGATGACGAACGAGGCATCGGCGGCGTAAATCTCGGGGACTTCGATCCGGCCGCAACGGAGATAGACCGGGCCGACATGTTCGAGCATCGCGCGCGTCGCCATTTTGGTCGACATCGCATCGGCCGGAACAATCACCGTAATGCCGGGCATCGAGCAGGCGAGGGCCACGTCCTCGATCCCCATCTGCGACGCCCCGTCTTCGCCGATCGAGATCCCCGCGTGCGAACCGACCAGCTTGACGTTCATGCCGGGATACGCCACCGACATCCGAATCTGATCGTAGGCGTTGGCGAGCAGGAACACGGCAAAGCTGCTGACGACGGGAATCTTCCCCGCCGCAGCCAGCCCCCCCGCGACGCCGACCATGTTGGACTCGGCGATCCCGACGTTGAAGCCGCGTGACGGGAACGCCTTCGCGAAGACTTCCGTCCGCGTCGAATTCCCCACGTCGCCATCGACCGTCACGACGTTGGGAAACTCATTCCCCAAGTCTTTCAGCGCCGCGCCAAACGCATCGCGGCACGCCTTTCCCAGCTTCAATCCCGCCGCCGCACCAATCGTCATTGTTTCGGTTCCAAATTGTCTGTGTTGCCGTCGTGCCTTCGTCGCCGTCATGTCATCGTAGGGTGGGACTAGTCTTCGACGGCCCACCATTTTCGGCCTGTTATTTTTGGTGGGCCGTCGAAGACTAGTCCCACCCTACGGAGTATTCGTTGATTGCAGTCAGGCCAAATGAGCGAGCGCCTTCTCGGCGAGTTCCTTCGAGAGGGGCTTGCCGTGATAGTTGAGGTCGCCCGTTGGTTCGAGAATGGGCAGGATCCCGAAACCCTTGCGAGTCTGAGAGACGATCGCCGTCGGACCGTCCGTCACCGCGCGAGCCTTCGCCAGTCCCGCCAGCACGGCCTCCATCGAGTTGCCTTCGATGACCTGCGTGTGCCAGCCAAACGCCTCAAACTTGGCTGCGAACGGCTTTAGATCCAGCACGTCCTTGGTGGCCCCGGTCTGCTGATAGCCGTTCTGATCGACGATGGCCGTCAGGTTGGAGAGCTTGTATTTCTCGGCCGTGGCGATCGCTTCCCAGACCTGGCCCTCGCCCATCTCACCATCGCCCATCATGACATACGTGTGAGCATCGAGACCGTCGAGCCGGCAGGCCAGCGCGTGTCCGACACCAAGCGACAATCCCTGACCGAGCGATCCGGTGGAAGCCTCCATCGTGTCGAGCCGCTTCATGTTCGGATGGCCCTCGAACGGGCTGCCGAGTTTGCGCAGCGTCATGATCTGCTCGAAGCTGTAGTAGCCCGCCTGGCAGAGCGCCGCGTACAGCACCGGCACCGCATGTCCCTTGCTGAGGATGAACCGGTCACGCTTCGGATCGCGCGGGTTGGCCTTGTTGTGGCGGAGATAGCCCCCGAAGTAGAGCGCCGTCACTACCTCGACGGCGGACAGGCTGCTCGACGGATGGCCGCTGCCGGCTTCGGTGGTGATCTGGATGATGAGTCGACGAATAGCCTTCGCCGTCTCCTGGAGTTCGTTCAAACTGAGTTTGGTCGCGTCGGCCACCGATGAATTCCTTCTGGACAGTCGCGTCGGAGCGGAAGGGTGGATGAGCGATTCGGCCGGTCGCGGGAGGCCGCAGTTCTCCGAAATTGCCTCGCACCGCAGAGCTTTTTCAAAGCGGCGGGTATGCTACCGACCGTTACAGGGGGTCGCAAGGAACCGGTTGCGACGCCGCGATTCGCGCATCAACACGGCCTGTTGGGAACCGCATGTCCGCCGCCTACACTGACGAAGAATTGCTGTCCTACGCCGATGAGCGACTCCCGGTCGCACGCGCTGTGGAACTGGAGCGGCTGCTGCGGACATCGACCGAACTGGTGAATCGTCTGGCCGAACTCATTCGAGACAGCGACCGCGGCGACGAATCGCTCGGAGCGCTGTGGCGGCGAGGTCGTTGGAGTTGTCCGCCGCGCGCCGTCTGGTCGGCCTTCGTGGACGGACGTCTCGGGGACGGGTTGTCGCAGTACCTGCAGTTTCATGTGGAAACGATCGGCTGCCGGATCTGCGCGGCCAACCTCGCCGACCTGCAACAGCATGCGAACGCTGCCGATTCCGAAGGCCGAGTCCGCAAGATCTTCCAATCGTCGGCCGGTCGCTTGTCAAAGGAACGCCCACCTCCGCTCGGTTGAACAACCCGTGGGGGCAGGTTTCTTACCTGCCCGCTCCCTCTTTCAAAGAGTCACGGGCAGGTAAGTTCAATGAGTCACCGGCAGGTAAGAAACCTGCCCCCACGTCACAGATTGCCAAGTCGTCACTCGATTCAGGACACACCTCATGCCCCCCTCACTGCACCGCGCCATCGGACTGATCGCCATCGTCGTTGGCTTCCTGATTGCCGAGTTTTGCGATGGAGTTTCGGCCGCCGAGACTCTCGCCGGGAAGCGGCCGAACATCATCTTCATCCTCACCGACGATCAGGGATACGGCGACCTGTCGTGTCACGGCAATCCGATCCTCAAGACGCCGAACATCGACCGGATTCATGCCGAGGGAGTCCGTTTCACCGACTTCCACGTCAGTCCAACCTGCTCGCCGACTCGATCCGCGCTGATGACCGGGCGTCACGAGTTCCGCAACGGCGTCACTCACACGATCCTCGAACGGGAGCGTCTGACTCTGAAGGCCACCACGCTGGCTCAGGTCTTGAAATCGGCGGGCTACACGACGGGCATCTTCGGCAAGTGGCATCTGGGAGACGAAGCGGAGTACCAGCCGAATCGACGCGGCTTCGACGAGGTCTTCATTCACGGCGCGGGAGGCATCGGCCAGAGTTACCCCGGCAGTTGCGGGGACGCTCCCGGAAACACGTACTTCAACCCGGCGATCCTGCACAACGGGACGTTTGAGAAAACGAACGGCTACTGCACCGACGTTTTCTTCGCGCAGGCGACGAAGTGGATCGAAGCGACCAAAGGGACGCAGCCCTTCTACGCGCACATCGCCACAAACGCACCGCACGGTCCGTTGCAGGTGCGGCCCGAGGACGAGGCCCGCTACACCGACAAGATCCCCACGAGAGCCGCAGCCAACACGAAGAAGGCCAATTCCAACGACGTGGCCAAGTTCTTCGGAATGATCGCCAACATCGACGACAACGTCGGAAAACTGCTCGCCAAACTGAACGAGTGGGGAATCGAACGCGACACGCTGGTGATCTTCATGAACGACAACGGCGGCACGGCGGGAGTGCAGGTGCACAACGCGGGAATGCGGGGCAGCAAAGGGACCGCGTGGCTGGGTGGCACTCGTGCCAGTTCCTTCTGGCGCTGGCCGGGGACTCTGAAGCCGGGCGACGTCACCAAACTGACCGCTCATATCGACTTCTTCCCGACGCTCGCCGAACTCGCCGGTGCGAAGCTCTCTGACGACGTGAAGGTTCAGGTCGAGGGACGCAGCCTCGTGCCGCTGCTCACCGATTCTCAAGCCGTCTGGTCCGACCGAACGCTGTTCACGCACTTCGGTCGCTGGGCCAAAGGGGATTCGCCCGAAACCTGCAAGTTCTCGAAGTGCAGTGTCCGCACGCCGCGCTGGCATCTGGTGAGCGACGCCAAGCCGGGTGACAAGCAGTGGCAGTTGTTTGACGTGACGAACGACCCCGGCGAGAAGACGGACCTCGCCGCGCAGCAACCTCAAGTCGTCGCGGAACTCACCAAGACCTACGAAGGCTGGTGGGAGTCGGTCCAACCGCAACTCGTCAACGAAAACGTGCCACTCGCTCCCGAGAACCCGTTCAAAACACTGTTCGACAAACAGTTTGGCCGAACTCCCGAATCGAAAGCGAAGTAGTCGTCGTGCAAACCGAACCGCTGATTCTCACTCATCTCCGCTGATCATCCTCTTCCTCAGCGAGAATCAGCGAAGATTAGCGTTCCCAATGACAACGCCACTCGAACGATGAGATTCCACCATGTACGACCTGTTGATTCGCAACGGCCATGTGATTGATCCGGCCGCCAACCTGGATGCCGCGTGCGACGTGGCGGTCACCGGCGGGCGGGTTTCCTCGATCCTCGAACCGGGTGCGCCGGCCTCGGCCATCCGCACTGTCGATGTCGGCGGCCGGTACGTCGTGCCCGGCTTGATCGACTTTCACGTCCACGTCTTTCCCGGCGTCAGTCACTTCGGGATCAATCCCGATCCGACGTGTCTGGCGCGCGGCGTGACGACCGTCGTCGATTTCGGGACGGCGGGCGGACTGATCTTCGACGGCTTTCGGCAATTCGTGATCGATCCGTCTGCCACGCGAGTCCTCGCGCTGCTGCACATTGCGGGGCAGGGGATGATCAGCAGCGTCGGCACGCTCCCCGCGCTGGGTGAGCTTCACGACCTGCGGTATTGCCACATCGAGAACGTCGAGCGGATCGTCGACAAGCACCGCGACGTGATCTGCGGGATCAAGATTCGCTGCACGGACAACCTCGCCGAGGGAGGCAAGAACGAAGCCGAAGGACTGTCCCGCGCGAGGCAGGCGGCCGATCGGGTCGGCCTGCCGCTCGTGGTCCATTCCCCGAACTCGACCCTCTCCATCGAACACATTCTGTCGCAACTGAAGCCGGGCGACGTGTTGACTCACTGCTACCACGGCAAGCGCTGCGGCCTGGTCGATGCCGAACTGAATCTGCTCCCCGCCGCGCGCGATGCGCTGCAGCGCGGCGTGCTGCTTGATGTCGGTCACGGTGTGGCGAGCTTCGATATTCGAGTTGCCCGCGCGCTGCTGGAGCAGGGCGTGCTGCCCGAATTCATCAGCAGCGACATCCACCACTACAACCTGCACGGCCCCGTATTCGATCTCGTCACGACGATGGACAAGTTCCTGCATCTCGGCATGGCGCTGCCCGAGGTCATCCGGCGCGTCACGCAGACACCGGCCCGATACCTGCATCGCGAACACGAATTGGGCACGCTCCAACCCGGAGCAACCGCCGACATCGCCGTCCTCGAACTGCAACAGGGCGAGTTCCCGCTGACCGACTCGGAAGGCAAAGTCGAACTCGGCCGCCAGCACCTCGAACCAACCCACGTCTTCCGCGCCGGCCGCCAAGTCGGCCTGCTGCCCCGCCCCACGTAGTGCCTGACCCCGGTCGGTGCGCCGGGTAGTCTTTCTACGGATAGACCTTACTTCACCACAAAGTTGATCATTCGGCCGGGGATGACGACGGTCTTCACGATCGTCTTCCCTTCGAGTTGGCTGGCCACGGTGGGGTCGGATTTGGCGGCGGCTTCGAGGGTCGGTTGGTCGGCGTTGACCGGAACTTTCACTTTGCCTCGCAGCTTGCCGTTGATTTGGACGGGGATTTCGACCTCGGTCTCGATCAAATGCTGTTCGTCCCACGTCGGCCACGGTTCGTAGGCGAGAGTTGTCGTGTGGCCGAGCAGCTCCCACAGTTCTTCCGCGAGGTGCGGGGCGAACGGGCTGAGTAGCAATACAAACGGGTCCATCACCGCGCGCGGGCGGACTTCGCTGGACAGAAACTCGTTGACGAACTCCATCATCCGGCTGATGGCCGTGTTGAAACCGAGCGACTCGATGTCGTTGGTGACCGCCTTGATCGTGCGGTGCAGGACGCGAAGCTGCTCGGCCGACGGAGGCACATCCTGCACGGCCGGGTTCAGTCGCACGGCCTCCTCGTGCAGTTCGTCGGCGATCATCCGCCAGACTCGCGCGAGGAACCGCGACACCCCCTCGACCCCCTTCATGCTCCACGGCTTCACCGCTTCGAGCGGCCCCATGAACATCTCGTACAGCCGCAACGAGTCGGCTCCGAACTCATCCACGACCGTGTCTGGATTGATGACGTTGCCGCGCGACTTCGACATTTTTTCGGCCCGGCCGTTCTCATCGACCTCGCCGAGGATCATTCCCTGATTGACCAGCCGCTGGAACGGCTCGCACGTCGAGACCAGTCCGCGATCGAACAGCACCTTGTGCCAGAATCGCGAGTAGAGGAGATGCAGCACCGCGTGCTCGGCTCCGCCCACGTAGAGATCGACGGGGAGACACGCCTTCTCAATGGCCGGGTCGAGAAATTGCTGGTCATTCTTCGGATCGGCGAACCGCAGGTAGTACCAGCACGAGCCGGCCCACTGCGGCATCGTGTTCGTCTCACGCTTGAGCCGCACGCCATCGACCGTCGTCTTGCACAGCCAGTCGGCGGGAGCTTTGGAAAGCATCGGCTCGGGAGTCCCCGTCGGTTTGAAGTCGGCCATCTCGGGAAGCCGCACGGGGAGCGAAGCCTCATCGTCCACCCGCATCAACCCGGTCGGCTGCCCGTTCGCGTCGAGTTCATGCCAGATCGGAAACGGCTCACCCCAGTACCGCTGCCGCGAGAAGAGCCAGTCTCGCAGACGGTAGTTCACCGCCCTGCGACCGAGTCCATTCTCGGCGAGGTCGTTGGTGATCTTCGCCTTGAATACGTGAGTCTTCAGGCCGTTGTAGATGCTCGAATGAATCGCCTTCCCTTCGCCTGTGAACGGGTAGAGCACGTCGATCTTGCGTTCGAGCGGAAACGTCAGTTCCTCTTTCGAGTACTCGTAGCCCTGGGGCGGTTCGACGACCCACATGATCGGAATGCCATACTTCTCGGCGAACTCGCAGTCGCGCACGTCATGCGCCGGGACGGCCATGATGGCTCCCGTGCCATAGCTGATGAGGACGTAGTCGGCGATCCAGACGGGAACCTGCTCCCCGTTGATCGGATTGATCGCGTAGCCGCCCGTGAAGACGCCGCTCTTGTCCTTGGCGAGGTCCGTCCGGTCGAGATCGCTCTTCATCGCCGCCTGCTGACGGTAGGCATCGACGACGGCTTGCTGCTCGGGCGTGGTGAGCCGATCCACGGCCGGATGCTCGGGCGAGAGGACCATGTAAGTCGCCCCGAACAGTGTGTCGGGGCGAGTCGTATAGATGCGGAGGACATCATTCGATGGTTCCTTCGGGAAGCCGGTCTTCGCGCGAGCAACCTTCCATTCCCCAAATTCTTCGGAGCGGGGGGCGTGAGCCCCCTGGTTCGACTCGCCACGTGAATCCGCGCTGAGTTGAGCGGTCGCCGCGGAACCAGGGGACTCACGTCCCCCGCTCCGAGAAGAAGTGGAAGAGGAGGGCTCACGCCCAAAACCGCCAATCCAGAAATCGACCTCCGCTCCCTCGCTGCGGCCGATCCAGTTGCGTTGCATCAGCTTGATCGACTCGGGCCAATGGAGGTCTTCCAACTCGTTGGCGAGGCGGTCGCCGTAGGCCGTGATGCGGAGGAGCCACTGGCGCAGCGGCGTTCGTTCGACGGGATGGCCGCCCCGTTCGCTCTTGCCGTCGATGACCTCTTCGTTGGCGAGGACCGTCCCCAGCGCGGGGCACCAGTTGACGGGGGCCTCGTGCTGATAGGCCAGTCGGTGTTTGTCCTGATAGCGCCGCACCGCCTCCTGTCCCTGCGAGGCGACATCGGCGGGGATCGGCAATTCCGCGATCGGCCGTCCCTTGCCGGTGCGCGTCACGCCATCCGGGCCGGTCCACGTGTGTTCGGCGTCGTACCACGTGTCGAAGAGTTGCAGGAAGATCCACTGCGTCCAGCGGTAATAGTCGGGGTCGGTCGTGGCGAATTCGCGCGACCAGTCGTAGCTGAAGCCGAGCGACTTCAGTTGCCGCTTGAAGGTCTCGATGTTCTTCGCGGTCGTGACGGCCGGATGAGTCCCCGTCCGGATGGCGTACTCTTCGGCGGGGAGGCCGAACGCATCCCAGCCCATCGGATGCAGCACCTGCTTGCCCTTCATCCGGCTGTAGCGGCAGACGATGTCGGTCGCCGTGTAGCCCTCGGGATGCCCCACGTGCAGTCCGGCCCCCGATGGATACGGGAACATGTCCAGCACGTACAGCTTCTGTTTCGAGGGATCAATCGAACCGAGCTTGAACGTCTGGTGCTGATCCCAAAAGGTCTGCCACTTGGGTTCAATCCGTTTAGCGTCGTATCGGGGCATGGGGATTCTTGATTCAGAGGGAAGATTGTTTGACGCAACGACCATTCACAACTTTCGAACAGACAGCCAGAACCACCGCCGGTTCGCATTCCGACTCGACGTTGCGGCGAGGCGTGTCTTGAAACTCACCCCGGTGAGGGAGTTTCAAAACGGAGTACGGGGCTCAGTGTAGACCGGAGTCTGTCAGATGAGAATTCAGGGCGCGTCGATCGACGAGGACTCGCTGTCCCGCGATGAGATGAGATCGTCTCGCTGTGGCCGACATTGCCGGAGTGCGGCGGGGCGGGATGAAAATTTCACTCACCACCGGTCACAGTGGGCAGACTCCTCTTCGCGGTTTGAAAGTCGGCCGCTATGGTCCCGCCTGCTCTGGATCAAGTCTCATTTCATTTGCGAACCGAGGGCTTCGGACGATGTGTTCGTACCGAAAAATCTTGTTGCTGTCGCTGCTGACCGTCACGCAGTGCGGTTGCGCCCAGTTTTGGCACGATCTTCAGCCGCACCGGCTGCGTCGCATCAACAGCGGGCCGCCTCCGTCGTTGGATCCCGAGTTCTCGCAGGCCGCGGCTTCCCGGTCGTTGCTGCTCGCTCGCCGCGACAACGCGGCCAGATCGCCGATCCTCACCGCGAACAAAGCCGACGTGACTGTCGCACGCGGCCAGAGCGCCGAGTAGTCTGCTCGGTCGCGTTTCTGATCGACACGCGACCGGAAGGCTGACGAAACGATGCGTGCGTTGGTGACAGGCGGCGGCGGATTCCTCGGGCTGGCGATCGTGAAACGGTTGCGCGCGCGGGGCGATTTCGTGCGCAGCCTGTCGCGGGGCGAGTACCCCGAACTGAAGACCCTCGGCGTGGAGTCTGTTCAGGGGGACATCGCCGATGCGGGCGCGGTCTCTGCGGCGGCGACCGGTTGTGACGTCGTGTTCCATGTCGCGGCAAAGGCAGGCGTGTGGGGCGCCTCCTCGGACTACCATCGCGCGAACGTCGTCGGGACCGAGAATGTGATCGCCGCGTGTCTCGCCCAGGGGGTTGGCAAACTGGTCTATACCAGTTCGCCGAGCGTCGTGTTCGACGGGCGCGATGAGGCGGGCATCGACGAGTCGGCTCCGTATCCGACGCGGTATCTGGCTCACTACCCGCGGACGAAGGCGATCGCCGAGCGAGCCGTGCTGCAGGCGAATGGCGCGGCGTTGGCTAGTGGCGTGCCAGGGGACTCACGTCCCCCGCTCAGAAAGTCTATGTTGAGTACCGTCGCGTTGCGGCCGCACCTGATCTGGGGGCCGGGCGACAATCATCTCGTGCCGCGGCTGATCGAGCGGGCGCGGCTCGGGACGCTGCGACGAGTCGGCTCGGGCAGGAACCTGGTCGATACGGTCTACATCGACAACGCGGCCGAGGCCCACGTCCGGGCGGCTGATAGGTTGGAACCGAACTCGCCCGTGGCCGGTCGCCCGTTCTTCATCTCGAACGGAGAACCGCTGCCGTTGTGGGACTTGATCGACCGGATGTTGGCCTGCGCCGAACTGCCGCCGGTGACGCGCCGCATCTCGGCGACGACCGCCTACTGCGTCGGAGGATTGCTGGAGTTGGTCTACACGCTGCTGGGCCGCACCGACGAACCCCCGATGACCCGTTTCGTGGCGAGGCAACTCGCGACGGCTCACTGGTTCCAGATCGAGGCGGCTCGGCGCGCGTTCGGCTACCAACCGACGGTGACTGTCGAGGAGGGGCTGACGCGATTGAAAGCGTGGTTGAGCGAGAGGGCCGCCGATTCTCACCCCGTCGTCGCTGAGGGTGCCGGACGTCGTTATTATTCCCCCGACGCTCGGTGACGGATGCTGATCACCGGCGATGGGTGGAGCCGAATGGCATCGGATGACGGACGGAACTTCGAGCGGCGGAATTCCGGGCGACGGGTTGTTGTGAGGAAGTGGCCGGGGCCGTTCCGCAGGCAACCGGTGCCCGTGTGAAGTGGATTGCCATGACGACGGTGGATTGCCATGACGACTTTTGACGAAGCCTTTCCGGCGGCGGCAGGGTTGCTCGAAGAACGCGGGCTGTTGCTGAACGCGCAGTTGCTCAAGGTCGTGGAGGGGGACGAGGCCCTGTTCCGCGAAGTCCGCGAAGGGTTGATTTTCGACGGGCTGGCGGAAGACCGGTTTGGTGTGGGGCTGGCGCGGGTCGGTGCTCCGGGGGCGAGGGCCTCCGCGAGGCGAGGCGGTGGCGGGGCGGATCCGTCAAGTGTGACGTTCGCAGCCGCGCCGGGCTCCTCTTCGTCCGGCGACGGTTCCCCGGTGGGGCATCGTGGCGATGCGGAACCGGACGAGAACGACTGGTGGGTGATGGCGGGCGGCGTCACTCGCGGTCCCTGGAAATTTGAAACCCTGCGCGTCATGCAGCGGCGCGGTGAGATCGCCAAGATGGATCTCGTGCGGCAGGGAGTGCGCGGCCAGTGGCGCAGCCCGATCGACGTCGAGGGACTGAAGGACGTGTCGGACGTCGTGCTTCCGGACAAGCCGGTCGAGGCGAAGCCGATGGAGGCTCCGCTCTGGTTCTCGTCGCCGGGTCCGTCCGTCGAGCCGCCGCCCGCGCGGAATGCGGTCGCCGCCGGCAAGCCGAGCGCGGGGCCGGGGATGGAGAAGGTCGAGCCCTCGCGAGATTCGGGCGACCGAGATTCGGCCGACGATAAGGTGGAGTTTTTTCTGTGGGAGACGGGACACGCCGTCGGACCCGTGTCGCGCAGCGTGCTGCACGAGCGACTGAACGACGGTCGGCTCAACGCCGACGACTTCGTCCAGGTCGGACCGGACGGGGAATGGCAACCGGTCTCGAAGGCATTGAACGTCCGACGAGTCCCGCCGCGCGGTCCCGCGCGCTCGACAGACTCCGCCGATGCCCGAACGAATCTCGCACGGGATTCGTCGTCGGCGACACTCCCTTCCGGCCGAACGCGGGATGTTGATTGGCCGTCGTCGGCCGGGTCCGCTCGACGAACTGACGAGGGAGCGGGCACGACCGGACATGCGGGTGCGACAACCTCCAAGACCATCAAGGCCGTCGGGGCTGCGAAGAGTCCGCCGGCGCGAGCAGCCAGTCGCACGGCGATCGGTCGAGTCTGGTGGCAGGCGTCCGACATCGTCGGTGGTCCGGGTCGCCTGCGGATGATCCTCGTCAGCGTGGCCGCCGTGATCGGTTTGATCGTCTGGTGGCGACAGCCGCCGTCGGCCCGCACCATCCATCGCGAGTTCGCGGCGTGTCATCAAAAGTTGCGAGAACTGCGCGAGCGACGGGTCGGTCCGACCGACTGGTCGGCGGCGCTGAGCCGCGAGCGTCCGCGAATACACTTGCTGATCGACGGCCTCAAAAAGCGGGCGAGCGCGGCCCGGCCGGCCGAACAGGAACTGCTGTGGGCCGGTCAGTTTGGTTTGTTGGAGCTGCTCAAGAACCCGAGGGATGCGATCGAGTCCGAGCGCCGGTTCGCGGACCACATGAGCCGCGCGGAACGGTTGATCGACCCCGGAAAGGGACGGGCCACGGCGGGTGCCTCGAACACGCCGGTGATCGAGACGGTACCGCCCGGTGCGAAAGAACCTCCGTCGTAAAGCCTGGTGAGCCAGGCGGCGTCAGGTTAGCCCGGATCCAGATTTGAGAATTCCCATTCGTCGTCTCCTTAAATTAGTCGAATCCCCAGCCTTTGTCGAATGGGCGTGATTGGACGAATTTAAGGGGACGACGAATGAAAACGGTCGCAATCGTAGAAACAGTCGCCGCATCGATGGTTAGGAAGTCTTCGGACGTTTGCCTCACCAAACCCGAGGCCGGCCAGATATTCAGGAATTGTCCCGAAACAGATTCCCGAAGACGGGGTTCGCTCCCTGGTCGTCGGTTCTGTTTCCTGTCCGCCCGACGACGATCTGTCCCCCCGTCTGAAGCAATGTCATCGTGATTTCACGCTCACTCCTGCGGTTGACGATGCTGCCGACATCGGTTCGCGCGGGGGCGGCGCAGCGGCTCGGGCGGCGGGCTTCGTCCGGCAATCTCCGTTCGCTCCTCCATTCGCTGAATGACGAGGACCCGGCGGTGCGTGAGGCCAGTCTGGAGTCGCTCGTCGCGATCGGATCGCCGAGTGTCCCGACGCTGATCCAGGGTTTGATGACCGAGTCGAGCGTTGTTCGGGCGCGCGTGGCGGCGGCTTTGGGGCGGTTCGGTTCGATGTCGGGACCGGTGGTGGCGGCGCTCGAACCGCTGCTGCGAGATGCCTCGGCCTCGGTCCGCGCGGCGGCGGCGAATTCGCTTGGTGAGATGGGGCCGACCGCTGCGTCGGCCGTCGCCGGACTGACCCGGGTCGCGCAAGGGAACGAAGTCGAGCCGACCGCTGCCGCACTCAGGGCACTTGGCCGGATTGGCCCGGCGGCGCGGTTCAGTCTGCCGGTGACCGTCTCGCGACTCGAACATGACGATCGCACCGTCAGAGCTGCGGCGGCGGATGCAATCGGTGCTCTCTTTTCGAGTCGGGCGGGAATCGTCGATATCGACTCGACCGACTTCCCACCACAGTTGGTGCAGTTGCTCTTCCATCGCGAACCGGGCGTGCGCGAGGCGGCGGCCCTGTCCTGTGCGGCGATCGGCCCGGCCGCGCGGCCGGCGTTGCCCGCGCTGATGCAACAGGCGCAGGAGATCACCGTCTCGCTCAGGCTGGCGGTGGTGAATGCCCTCACCCGCGTCGGTCCCGGCGATCTTCGGACGCTGCCGATCCTGATCGCGCTGACACAGGACAAGGAGTGGACCATTCGCGAGTCCGCCACGCGGGGCTTCGTGGCGTTCGGCCCCGCCGCGAAGAATGCCGTGCCGAGATTGAAGCCGATGCTGAACGACGAGTACTCGCGCGTCCGTCGCGCCGCCATTGAGGCGGTCGAGGCGATCGGCGCGCCGGCGAGAGCCCTCGTCGATGACCTGTATGCCCGCCTGTTCGACAAGCACGAAGAGACTCGCCCCGCCGCCCTGCGGGCCTTTCGAAAGCTGGCCCCCGGCTTGTCTGACTTCGTCCCGGTGCTGATGCGGGAACTGGGTTCGGTCGATGCCGCCCGGCGATTGACCGCCATCGCCGTCGTTCAGGAATTCGGAGATCATGCCGCCGACGCGATGCCCCGCTTGTTCGACTGCCTGTACGACGATGTCCTCGCCGTGCGCGAAGCGGCCGCCGCCGTCACTGGACAACCCGTTCCCATCGGCTCGCGCCGTTAGTATCCTGCTGAGGAAATTCCCATGACAAACAACAAGCTTCCGCTCATTGCACACATCCCGGGCACACCCGTCCCCTCATTGAAAGAGGCCCCTGTCATGACACACGTCTCCCCCGCCCCTCGTCTTCGTTTCCAGCGAGGTTTCACGCTGGTGGAACTGCTGGTCGTGATCGCGATCATCGCCCTGCTGGTTTCCCTGTTGATGCCCGCCGTTCAACAGGCGCGCGAGGCCGCGCGGCGGACCTCGTGTCAGAACAACCTCAAGCAGCTCGCGCTCGCCTTGCACAGCTACCACAGCGCCCTCAATCTCTTTCCGAGCGGAGTGAGTACTTCGGGGGGAAGTTGTCCGGCACAGAGACCGGACTTTAAACCGCAGACGGGGTGGGGATGGGGTGTCATGATCCTCCCCCAGATCGAACAGCCGGCCGTCTTTGCCAAGGTCGCTCCGGGACGCGAAGTATTTGGGGTCGCCGCCATCTCGGGTTCTACGACACCACAGGGATTTGAACTCGGGCGGACACTGCCAATTCTCCTCTGTCCGTCCGATTCGGGGCCTGTTCGCAATCCCGCCCATCTGATCAGCTCGGACGGTTGTGGGATGCAAAGCATTAATGGACTCTCCGCCGATGGGACGGACACCACGAAAGTCCCCATCGGCCGCGCCAGTTATGTCGGGGCGAGCGGCCTCCTCTGCATCGCAGTCAGTGGTAACACCACGTTACAACCTGGTGGCGGCGTCTTCGGGATCAATTCCTCGGTCAAATTCGGCGATATCATCGACGGAACCAGCAACACGTTTTTGGCGACAGAGAGATCCTATCTCAGCCTGGTCCCCAAATTTGATTTGGGTGGAGCGGTCTGGGGTGGGATCTCTCGATTCGCCCACTACTCCGCGCTCCCCGATGACGGGCCTTCGGGTGTGATGGCCGATTTCACCAACCGCATGAACTCGTCGCATCTCGGCGCGGGAAGCATGCATCCCGGCGGTGCCAACTTCGCCCTGTGCGATGGATCGGTTCGGTTCATCAGCGAGAATATCCACTCGGCCTTCAACCCGAACGTTCCCAACGATACCACGCAGTGGGGCACCTATCAGCGGTTGGGCCACCTCAACGACCGCGAGACGCTCGGAGATTACTAACCGGAGCAACGCCTCATCACGTTCGACCGTGCTCGCCGTGAAAAGATCGACGGAAGAAACGGAAGAACTGGTGAGAGGGGCACCAGCGCCGTCGTCATCGAGCCGAATTTCGCGCTGCCGCACTGTCTTTTGGAAACGCCGCGGGGTGAGCATTCCGACTTCGCACGGAAGGCCCCACCGCTGTCGGGGCGACCGGAGTCACGCGGCGAGGGCGAGGTCTTTCCAGCTCGCGGGGAACTCCAGGCGGGCGGAGTTGATGTTGATCAGTTCCAGAAACAGGCGAATGTGTTCGATGTCCTTGGAGAGATCGGGTTGCGAGAGCGCCCAGGTGAGGACGTCGAGATTTTCATAAACGTGTTTGACCTCGCGACCATCCTTCAGACGGATGGGTTCCTCTTTCTTCATCCGGTCCACCACCAACCACAGCAGTTTGGTGAAGACCTTCACGTTCTTCAGAACCGCGAAATCGACGCCGTCAAATTCGAACCAGCAGAACTTTCCCTCGATGTGCTCGAAGCGGCGGATTCGGCAAAACAGCCACCAAAACTGGCGCTCCCACTCGTCGAGGGCCGACCGTCCCAGGTCGCGACCGGCATGCTTGCTGGCGATCCACTTGTGTTTCCGCATCTCTTCGATGACGAACCACTTCAATGTGTCGGCCATGCGACCGAAGAAGCCGGAATCTGACGAATCTGCCGGGGGATGGTCTGACAAGGGAGGCACCTCGCATTCCAAGGGTGTGGGTAACCGAATCGAGTCGGGGTCGGAAGTATAACTTACTCCGATCCGAATGAAACTCAAACGGGAGTTTTCCGATGCATCCGTTTCCCCAGCGGGATCGAGTTCGTAGAGTAAGCCCCCGAGTTTGAGACCTTCGTTCCGTGCCGAGATCGATTGGCGGGCGAACGCTGGCGTCCTGCCATGATCTTTCCTGGAGTTCATCATGCATCGATCGACTGCATCACTGGGACTGTTCCTCGGACTGCTTCTGGTCCTCCACGACGATGGCCTCCGCCCGGTCGAGGCCGCTGACGGGAAATGGCCCAACGTGGCCAAGGTCGAACAACAACCGCTCGTCGCCGCCACCGAGCGACTCGTGCAGGCACTCGACTACGTGGGAACGCCACTCGGCGCGGAAGAGCGCAAGGCACTGGAGGCGGCTCTCAAGCTGGAGAAGGCCGCGGACTGCACCGAAGCGGTGCAGAAGGTGCTCGATAAACTGTGCCTCGTCGGCGTGAGCATCAACCCCGAGAGTCGCGTCTCGTTGGTCGAGGGACCGGCCAAGCGCGAACTGGTGCAGCAGGGCTGGCGGACGTTTCTCGTGAAGGTTCACAATGAGGCGGGCGTCACTGCGCCGCTCGTGCCCGAGAGCCCCAACCTGCTGCCGGTCTATCAGCGCGGTTCGAAGAACGCGCGCGAAAAGCCGATGACCGACGAGAAGCTCGTCCAGCCGGGTGACGTGCCGAACCGGTTCCTCGATGCGCAGATGTTCGACAAGCAGCCGCTCAAGCCCGGCCTGTCGGGGCTCGAGTTGGAGTACCGTATCGTCCAACTCTACAGCCGCGACGTCGGACGGCGCGAGGCGCAACTTGGCTTTCACGTGGGACAGGGGACGCAGGATCTGGGCTTCCGCAATTCCGTGCCGGTCCTGTTCACCTGCGTTCCCGCCGTGGAGGTCGCGCTCGGAATCAAGGACTTCGACGGCACTCCGACTACCGCCGCGCTGACCATTCGCGACAAGTTTGGCCGCGTCTATCCGAACCCCGCGCGGCGACTCGCTCCCGACTTCTTCTTCCACGAGCAGATCTATCGGGCCGATGGTGAGTCGGTCCATCTGCCGCCGGGCGAGTACACCGCCGTCGTGCAGCGCGGTCCCGAGTACCACGTCGACACGCACTCGTTCACCGTCAAAGGGGACGGAGTCAGCCAGCGGCAGGAGTTCAAACTCCGGCGTTGGATTCATGCGGCCACGCGCGGCTGGTTCAGCGGCGACCATCACGTTCACGCGGCGGGATGCGCTCACTACGACAGCCCGACCGAAGGCGTGACACCCGGCGACATGATGCGGCACATTCTCGGTGAGGACTTGAACGTCGGTTGCGTCCTGTCGTGGGGGCCCTGCTGGTACACGCAGAAGCGGTACTTCGAGGGGAAGACCTCGGCGCTCTCCCGACCCAACTATCTGATGCGCTACGACGTGGAAGTCTCCGGCTTCCCCTCGTCGCACGCGGGGCATCTCTGTCTGCTCAAGCTCGTCGAGGACGACTATCCCAATACGACGCTGCTCGAAGAATGGCCGACGTGGACTCAGCCGGTCCTCGAATGGGGCCAGAAGCAGGGAGGCGTGGTCGGCTACAGTCACAGCGGTTGGGGTCTCGCGCTGCCCGATGTGATGCCGGATGGCTCGCGCAAATTCCACGGCCAAACGTGGGGCGGCGCTCCGGCGGGGTGGCAGGGGAAAGCCACGAGCACCCTGCCCGACTACGCCATGCCGCGCTTCGACGGCATCGGCGCGAACGAGTTCATCGTGACGACCGCTCACGGCGCATGCGACTTCATCTCGGCCGTTGATACGCCTTCGATCTGGGAACTCAACATCTGGTACCACACGCTGAACTGCGGGATGCGAACCCGCATCAGCGGTGAGACCGACTTCCCCTGCATCTACGGCGACAAAGTGGGCCTCGGTCGCATCTACGTGCAGCAGCCGAAGGACCAGCCGCTGGATTACGACGAATGGGTGCAGGGCCTCAAGGACGGACGCAGCTACTGCGGCGACGGCCTCAGCCACCTGTTCGACTTCAAAGTGAACGACTTCGAAATGGGGACACCCAACGCCAAAGATTCGCCCGCCGCCCGCAGGGTGCGTGAAGCCTTTGGAGCGCACTTCTCCGCAGCCAGCCAACTCGACCTCAAGCAACCGGGCAAGGTCCGCGTGACCTGCGATGCCGCCGCCCTGCTCGCCGAAAAACCGACGCCGCAAACGGAAGCGATCCGTGCCCGACGTCTCGATGAAAAACCGTACTGGCACCTCGAACGCAGCCGTATCGGTGAGACACGCACGGTCCCCGTCGAACTGATCGTCAACGGTCAGGCCGTCGCCAAGAAAGAAATCCCCGCCGACGGCTCGCTCGCCAAGATCGAGTTCGACTACGAGATCAAACACTCCAGCTGGGTCGCCCTGCGCATCCAGCCGTCCTGCCACACGAACCCGATCTTCATCGAAGTGGCCGGCAAACCGATCCGCGCCAGCCGCAAGAGTGCCGACTGGTGCGAGAAGGCGGTCGATGTCTGCTGGAACGCCAAAGTCGGCCGCATCCGAGAACCCGAACGAGCCGCCGCCAAAGCCGCCTACGACAAGGCCAAAGAGATCTACCGACAGATCCTCACGGAGAGCATCGCAGAGTAAACGGCAGCAGCGGCTGTGTGAACTGCACCGTGACGATGGGCGTGCTGCGGCAGCTTTCCATCCGAACGGATGACCGTCGGACTTGCCCCTCGACCGTCATTTCGAGTTCCGCGTCGCAACTCGGGAAAGTAACCGGTTCGCGACAGATGACCACGTTCGGACCGACTTGGCCCACATCGTAAGATTGATCGCCGACGATCAGTCGCAGCGTGACTGTGGACGAATAACCCGTTGGCATTGTGGTGGACATGATGTTCTCGAAAGCAGACTTGGAAATTCGAGCGGATGTTTACTGCGGGGCGAGGCAAATATCGCGATCCGGCCCGCTGGGCTACGGTTTCGATGGTAGCGTGTTTGCCACGAGTCGTCACTCCGCGATCAAGGTGTTCCATCACGAAGAATTGTTTCGACGCGAATGGAGCGTGTATCGTCGGCTCATGCAACGATCCATCACAGAGGTCATGGGTTTCGCCGTCCCGCAACTGATTGATATCGACGAGAGTTTGTGGATCATTGAGATGACGATTGTGTCTCCTCCATTCGTCCTCGACTTCGCCGGGGCGGCATTGGACCGGCGACCGCAGTGGCCGGAGGACGTGCTTGAAGAATGGCGGACCGAGAAAGCCGAGCAGTTTGGCGATCGCTGGCCGACCGTACGGCTTATCATGAGTTCCTTTGCCGGGCTGGGCATCTTTCTGGCCGACGTCAAGCCGGGCAACATCGAGTTTCCACCAGAACCACCCTCCCACGACGAGTGACCGACATGACCGTGCGACGAAGCATCACCCTTTGCCTGCTACTGGCCGCATCACCCGCGTTCGCGGCCGACATCGACTTCGCACACGAGGTCGTTCCGGTACTCAAGCAGCACTGCGGGAAGTGTCATACCGGCGACCAGAAGAAGGGGGGCCTGTCGTTCAACACGCGCGAGACGACTCTCGTCGGCGGTGAGTCGGGCAAGGTGGTCGTCTCGGGGAAGAGTGCCGAGAGCGAACTGATCAAGCGGCTGACGAGCGACGATCCCGACGTGAAGATGCCTCCCGAGGGACCGCGCGTTCCGGCGGAGAAGATTGTGTTGTTGAAGGGGTGGATCGACGCGGGCCTGCCGTGGGAGCGGGGCTTCACGTTCGGGCCGCGTCCGTATGAACCGCCTCTCAAACCGAGACGGCCCGAGTTGCCGGCGGCCATCGACGGGCGGACTCATCCGGTCGATCGTCTGATCGACGCGCATCTCGCCGCGAAGCCGATTCCGCGACCGCGGGCCATCGACGACGCGACCTTCGCGCGGCGGGTCCACCTCGATCTGATCGGACTGCTGCCGGAGCCGGAAGAACTGGAAGAATTCCTCGCGGACCAAAGCCCAGACAAACGAACGCGGCTCGTGCGCGAGTTGCTTGCGCGCGACATCCAGTATGCCGAACATTGGCTCACGTTCTGGAACGACCTGCTGCGCAACGACTACACCGGGACCGGCTTCATCACCGGCGGACGGAAGCAGATCACGAAGTGGCTCTATCACGCCCTCGTCACGAACAAGCCTTACGACCAGTTTGCGAGGGAGTTGATCGCGCCCCCGAATCAAGACAGCGCGGGCTTTGGTGAGGGGATTCGTTGGCGCGGCGAGGTCAGCGCCGGACAGACCGTGGAGATTCAGTTCGCTCAAAGCGTCGGGCAGTCGTTCCTCGGGATCAACCTGAAGTGTGCGTCGTGTCACGACAGCTTCATCGACCGCTGGACGCTCGACGAATCGTATGGCCTGGCCGCCGTCTTCTCGCAGCGTCCGCTGGAGATTCACCGCTGCGACAAACCGGTGGGTCGGCAGGCTCAGGCGGCGTGGTTGTTCCCCGAGCTGGGCCAGATCGACGCGAAGGCCCCGCAGCCCGAGCGGCTCAAGCAACTTGCGGCCCTGATGACGCATCCCGAGAACGGCCGCTTTCCGCGCACGATCGTCAACCGACTGTGGCACCGCCTCATGGGACGCGGCCTCGTTCATCCGACCGACGCCATGCAGACCGAACCTTGGAACGTCGATCTGCTCGATTTTCTGGCCAGTGATCTCGTCGAGAAGAAATTTGATCTCAAGCAGACGTTGGAACTGATCGTCACCTCGCAGGCGTATCAGTCGCAGGCGCAGATCGTCACGCAGACGACCGACGACGCGGGCTTCGTCTACGCGGGGCCGCGCGCCAAGCGACTGACCGCCGAGCAGTTCATGGATGCCGTCTGGCAACTGACCGAATCCGCGCCGAGTCGCTACGACGCGCAGATCATTCGCGGCAAACCGGCCGCCGGTTCAGAATCGCCACGTCCGCTGACCGGCCGCTGGATTTGGGGCTACGCCGACACGCACACGTCACCCGCCAACGAATCCTTCGCGTTCAAGACGACGTGGGATTTGAAGGCCGTCCCGCAGCAGGCTGTGGCCGTCATCACCTGCGACAACACCTACGTCCTCTCCATCAACGGTGCGCGGGTCGAGGCGGGCGACAACTGGGAGCAGCCGCAGGCGATCTTGATCACGTCACGTCTCAAGGCGGGTCCGAACGAGATCGTGATCGTCGCCAAGAACGGCGGGGCCTCGCCAAATGCGGCCGGCTTGTTCTGCGAGTTCCAGGCCCGCACGGCCGACGGAGAGACACTTTCGCTCGGCACGAATGAAACCTGGAGTTGCTCGAAGACGCTGCCCGATGGCAACGGTAAGTACAAGACGCCGCCGACCGACTGGCAGCCGGCGGCCCTCGTGGCCCATCCCCAAGTCTGGTCGAAGCGGCTCGATCCGGTGATTGCCTCGCTGCTGGTGCAGGCGGCGCAGTCGGGCAACCTGATGGTCCGAGCGTCCCTCGTGAAGTGCGACTTCCTGATGAAGTCGCTCGGCCGCCCCAACCGCGATCAAATTGTCAGCGTCCGCCCCGAAATGCTCACCACGCTCGAAGCGATCGACCTGTCGAACGGCGAGACACTGGCCGATTACCTGAACCGGGGCGCGAAGCGATTGATCGCCCGCTCGTGGGACTCACCGCCACACCTCGCGCGGTGGCTCTGGCGCTATGCCCTCAGCCGCGACCCGACGCCGCCAGAATTGGAAGCCCTCACGGCGGCCCTTGGTGATAAACTGACCGAGCAGGGAATCGAAGACGTCCTATGGGCCGCGATCATGCTGCCCGAGTTTCAACTGGTGAGGTGAGCGACTTGTAGGATGGGCACTCCTGCCCGTCCGCTCTTCAACGCCAAACCCGGACGGGCAGGAGTGCCCATCCTACGGAGACCGCATCATGCCAACCAACGCTCCCAACGAACCCGAATCGCGTCGCCAGTTCCTTCAACAGCTCGCCGCGGCGAGTACCGCCGCGCTGATGGCGGGCGAACCGAGGTTGCTCACCGCCGCTCCGTCGGGCGAGAAGATCGAGCATCCGAAGGCCACCGCCGACGCGTGCATTCTCCTCTGGATGGGAGGCGGCATGGGCGCGCCCGACACCTGGGATCCGAAGACCTACCTGCCATTCGAGGTCGGCCTGCCGATCGATCGCGTTCTCAGCACGTTTCCCGCGATCGACACGGTGGTGGACAACATCAAGATCTCGCAGGGATTGGAGCACCTCGCGAAGATCATGGACCGCGCGACGCTGATCCGCTCGCACGTGCAGCCGGATCTGGGAAGCATCCTGCACTCGCGGCACCAGTATCACTGGCACACCGGCTACGTGCCGCCGCAGACGGTCGCATGCCCGCACCTCGGCGCGTGGATGGCCCGAGTCCTCGGCCCGCGCCATCCCGTCATTCCGCCGTTCATCAACATCGGACAACGCCTCGAAGGAGTCGGCGAGCAGGAGGAACTGAAGGCCTTCACGACGGCCGGCTTCTTCGGTTCCGAGTTCGGGCCGATGAACCTGCCGTTCGCCGAAGAGGCCGCTCAATCGGTGAAGCCGCCCAAAGGAATGGTCCCCGACCGTTTCGAGAACCGCTACAAGCTCTATCAAAGGCTGATCGACCGGACGCCGCGGCGCGACGTCCTCAGCGATCACCAGCGCGAGTCGATGGTCCGCGCGATGGACAAGGCTCACCGATTACTAAGCTCGCCCGAACGGACCGCCTTCGACATCTCGCAGGAGCCGAAGGAGAGCTATGAGAAGTACGACACCGGCCGCTTCGGTCGAGGTTGTCTGCTCGCGCGACGGCTCGTGGAATCGGGGGCACGCTTCGTCGAAGTGACCACCGAGTACGTGCCGTTCCTCAACTGGGACACGCACGCCAACGGGCACACCACGCTCGCGCAGATGAAGCAGCAGATCGACCGGCCGATCGCGCAGCTCGTGCTCGACCTGGAAGCGCGCGGGCTGCTCGATCGGACGCTCGTCATCATCGCCAGCGAGTTCAGCCGCGACATGATGATCGAGGGCAAACCCGGCTCAAACGCCAACGATCAGACGACCGAGAAGGTCGATGCCTTCCAGGAGTTGAAGCATTACGGCCTGCACCGCCACTTCACGGGAGGTTCCTCCGTCGTGATGTTCGGCGGCGGCATGAAGCGCGGCTTCCTCTACGGCAAAACAAACCCCGAACGCCCCTGCGTGGCCATCGAGAACCCCGTCAGCGTCGCCGACCTGCACGCCACGATCTTCACCGCCCTGGGCATCAGTCCCAAGACCGCCTTCGATGTCGAGCAGCGTCCGTTCTATGCCACCGAAGACGGCACGGGCAAAGCCGTGATGGACCTGTTCGCGTGAGAGGCACACCACCCGTAGGATGGGCACTCCTGCCCGTCCTCTTTGATTGTCGGTGCGGGATGAATCGGGGTCGGGGGGGTCGTGTTTAAGAATATGAGAGTGAGCGGGATTTTGTGTGTTTGGGGAAGCCGGCCGCCGAATAAAAAAGTAAAAAACACACACCACACCCCACCCAACACCAACAAGAGACCAACGAACCCCC
>JANODP010000004.1:0-7320 GCA_031412755.1 Schlesneria sp.
CCTACGACAAAGGAGTACGGCTAACTCGATCCGCCTTCCGTCCTATCGCCAACCGCTTGAAACGCCACTCCACACTCCCCAAATGGAGCCTCACCATTCACCCAGCCTGACCGGGAGATTATTTTGACGTTGCTGCCTAACACTGACACCCACGCAGGAAACTTCGAACACCCGTTACGGATTGGGTTGGGTGATCGGGGGCGGCAACCCCGCTTCACCCACCCTACAACACTTTATGAAAGAAGATCATGGTCACTTCACCCCGTCAATTGTGGCCGCTCGAATGGTGAGGTTGGTCAGGGTGGCGGTGACATCGGCGGTGAGGTCGTCGCTGCGGACGGAGAGGATCAGTTGTCGAAGGTCTTCGTTGCCGAGGTCGTTGAAGCCGACCAGCGTCCAGTCGTTCGAGTCGGCTGGGGCAGTGAGATAGTAGTGGCGCGAACCCTTTCGCGCGAGGCGCAGGCGACCGGCGGAACGCTCTTGAGAAAAGACGTCGCTCGTCCAGGTGAACTGGTTGTCGGCTCCGCGCGTGCCGATCTGGCCCTGAATGGTCTCGCTGTTGGCCTTCCGTTCGTGATAGACGGCGAAGACGTGCGAGTGTTCCTTGACGCCGACGGGATAGAGAAAGGACGACAGTTCGACGCGCGGGACTTTCCAGTCGGTTCCGATCGACTTCGACTTGTAGTCGCGATAGTCCGCGGTGACCTCGAAGTCTCCCTGGATGAGTCCGTTCCATTGGAGGGAGATGATGTCGTTCCCCTTGACCGCGTTTGCAGCCCGCGTCAGTTTCAAACCCGTGTCCGTCGGTTCGATCAGGTTGGGCGCGGCGGTCTTGTTCTGCTTCAGGAACGCGGGACGCTCGCCCCGGAAGTTCCATTCGAGCTTCGCGGGGAGGGCCTTCGCGTCGAAGGTCGCGGCCCCGATCGACCCGATGCCGGTGGCCTCCAGTGTGAACCCGGTCAACAACACCGAGGCGGTGGACTCCGGATCCTGGGCATTGATGCCGAAGACAATTTGCTTGACGTCGGCCTTTCCCGCCGGATGACGTGCGACCTGCGTCCAATCATTCGAGCCGGCGTCGGCGCGCTGGAACGTCACGGTCGATCCCTGCCGAATGATTCGCAGTCGTCCCGAGACACCGGCGAACTGATGGTTGCCGTCCACCCAGGAGTAGCCTCCCGGCTTGAGCGTCGTGCCGACGAACGCGAAGTTCACATCTCGACCGTCGCGTTCGCGCCGGTGCAGGTACGAAACCAGGTGCGTGTGTGGTTGATCCTGCCGACCTCCCAGCGACAACATCATTTCCACTCGTGGAACCGCACCGCCGTCACCGGTCGGTTTGTTCCTGGTCTCAAACTGGTCGTAGTCGAGTGTGGCAATGAAGTCCCCCTTGATGGAGAGATCTCGTATTTCGTATCCGATCATGAGCGCAGGGGCGTTCAATTCACGGACCAGCTTCATCCCCGTTTCGGTTCGTTCGACGCGCGAGGTCGCGGTGACTCCCGAGGTGATGATCGACGGCGGCTGTTCGCCCCGGAAGTTCCACGTCACCATTGCGGATGAATCGCCATTGGCGAAATGCGGCTCGTAATTGAGCCGCTTCGCGCGAACGGAGAACTCTGTCAGCACGGTCGAGGCGGTGGCTGCGAGATCTTCGCTGCGGAGACCGATGAGTACATCTTTGACATCCGCCGCCGATGCCGTGCGGGTTTCGAGCAGTTCCCACTCTTCCGAACCCAACGGCGCGAACAGGGTGTAGGCGGTGGTGCCTCGACGGACGATGCGGATGCGCCCCGAGGTGGCGACGAGCGGCCGGTCGGACGCCTGCCACTCCTCTTCGGGAGGCTTGCGGCGGATGCCGAGGATCGAGGTCAGTTGCATCGTGTCGTTGGCCATGCGGCGGTGCGTGAGCGCGAGCGTGTGCGAATGCTGCGGCGCACCGAAGCCGCCTCCCAGTGCGAGGTTGATCTCCATGCGGGGGACTTGATGTCCCTCGTTCTTCGTGGACGAAATGAAGTCGCGGTAGCCGAGCGTCACTTCGAAGTCGCCTCCAATGGAAACGTTCGGCCACTGGAAGCCGGCCGACTCGCTCACGCGATCGGCATTCGCCTCACGAACGATGTGCAGGCCACCCTCGACCGTCGTTCGCTTGGTGGTGGGGACCGCTCCCGATTCATTCAAATGGCCGGGACGCTTGCCTTGGAAGTTCCACGTGAATGTGGCGGGAAGTTCGCCCGCTTTGAATGTCGCCAGATCGAGATCGTTGCCGGCGAGTTCCTGTTCCTTCACCGACGGCAACGTCTTGGGCCAGTTGCCGCGATAGATCACGTTCTTCACCCGCACGTCGGTGTCGCCCGCGTAGTGGAAGAGGCCGAACGTGCGGAGGTTGCTCGCTTCGAGCGGCCGTTCGTAGACCGGCTCGCCGTTCAGCGTCAGGGCCAGCGTGTCGCCGGTCACCTTGAGTGCGAGCTTGTTCCAATCGTTCGCCTTGAGCGGCAGCCGGGCCGGGCCGCGGCGATGCTGCTGCTCGACGAAGACGTTGTCCGGCGCGAGGCCACTCCGCTCGAACTGGGCATCGGTCAGCCAGTGAACCTTCACACCATCGGGTTCGAGCAGCAGGACCATCCGGCCGAGAGCGGGATGGACGTGCGTCTGCCCGGGCACGTGGAAGAAGTCGCAGGTGATCTCACCGTCTTCGAGCATCGGCCGGTGGTATTGAAGCAGACTTTCCCGCGCGCGGCGGTCCCAACCGGCGAGCTTCTGTCCGGTGATTTCCTCACCGTTCTTCCGCCACATGGCGTTCTCGACCAGCATCGAATCGCTGTAGACATCTCCGAACCAGCCTTGCAGATCGTCTCGTTTGGAGAGGAGCAGTTCGTCGGGAATCTCGGGCTCACCGACGATGCGGAGCGAGCGGACTTCGGCGGCGTACTGGCCGAAACTGTGAATGGCCAGCCACGGGTCGCAGTTGTCGCCCAGAGTCGTTTCGTGGATGGGGCGGCCGTAGATGTTGTAGACCGCCTTGTCGGGAGTGATGTCGAGCGTGAGCCGGTACCACTCGCCGAGCGGCTCCAGTTTGGTGGGGAACTTCGGCCCGACCCAGTTTGTATGGAGATTGCCGATGTCGGCCGCTTCATGCGTGTATTGTGGAGCGGCCCAAACGGCGCCGTACATCGCGCGGGCTTCGCGCCAGCCGTGCGCGGAGAGGTCCGCTTCGACGGTGAATGTCCCCCGCAACGGCGACTGGAAATAGATCGCGTCGTTGCCGTAACCGCCGAGGTGCTGGGCCGTGTTGCCCTCGAACCGCCAGCGCGGGATGAGACCGCTGCCGCGCGTGGTGGCGCGCACGAGAGTCCCCTGCGCCCACTGGCCCTTCGGCGAGACGGACGAGGCCGGCGGCAGTTCATCCTGCTTGTCGAGCATCATCTTCGCGTACTGCCGCCCCGCCCGAACCTTCACGTCCCACTCGTGACCGATCCCCTTGCGGTTGATGGAATCCGTGATCAGTTCGTACAGGGCGAACGAAGCGGGACGGAGCTCGGGAACGCGAGCCGCCTCCCACGCGGCGATCAGTTCCGGCCAACGGTCGTTCTGCGCGAGGTCATCCGGCAACCTGACGCTGCGGGCGGGGGTCAATTCCTGCAGCACGCCGCCGGCCGTATCGAGGTCGTTCGCCGCGATCGACATCAGCACGAGCATCGCGTATCGCGCCCGCTTGAGTTGCGGCGTCGTCTCGGGCACTTTCTCGACGGCCTCCACCAATTCCGAGAGCTTGTCGAGTCCCTTCGCGACGGCGACGAGTTCGATCGCCGGAGAAATCAGGTCGCCGCCGGAACGCGTTCTGCGCGCGGTGGCCTTGTTGGCCGCCCCCTTCTGACCGGCGCCGGGACCGGCGGACCGACGTTCCGCACTCAGCAGCGGCCCGTCCGAAATCACCTGCGGCGCGACCGCCAGCGGATCGGCCGGGGAAATGTCGCCGTAGATCCGCAGCGTCGCGTGATCATCGTTCGGCAGCACCCAGTTCTTGAGTGCGGCGTATCGTTCGGCGGGCGGCAGCGCCCGCGTCCTCAGGAGCGTGCGGGAGATGTTGGCGACTTCGTATTTGTCCTCGAAGGCCAGTGCGAGTTGTCTGCGGTCTTCGGCCGTGTGCTCGCGCGCGGGAGCGATCAGGTTGGCGAGCGTCTCCGCAGACAGACTCTTCGGCCAGTCGCCCGACAGGACGACGTTGCGGACCCGCACCGAGGTCGTGTGCTTGTCGTGGTAGAAGCCGAACTGGCGGTTGTTCTCCGGCTCGATGACTCGTTCAAAAATCGGGACACCGTTCAGGGCGACGGAGACGGTGTCGCCGTTCAGGACGAGTTCGACGCGATTCCAGTCGCGCGGCTGGAGCGGCAGTTTCGCGGGACCGCGCCGGGCCGCCTGGTCGGTGATCAGGTTCTCCGCGGGCAGGCCCATCGACAGCGACGCCTGATCGTTGGACTCGGTCATCCAGTGCAGCTTCACGCCCTCGGGGTCGAGGACCATCGCGAGGCGATCGAGTGCCGGATGAACGTGGATTTCACCGGGGCCGGGTTCATACCAGAACTCGTACTGCAACCGTTCTCCGCTGCGCAACGGACGGCAATAGTGGAGCCGGCTCTGCATGACGGAGGTGTTGGACAGCGAGGCGGTCGCGAGTTGGCGACCGTGAATCTCACCATCGACCGTCCACCAGTCGAGTTCGGGCTGAGGTGGCGGCGGTTGTCGGCCGGATTGATTCTCGGTGTCGGCTGAAGGTTTGAAGTGCGGCGGCAGAGCCTCGCCATAGAACGCGCCGGTCCAGCCGAGCAGCGTCGGACTGCCACTGAGATTCACCTCGCGCGGGATGATCGGAGTTCCCTCGATCCGCAGATCCTTGAAGGCCGTCTGCCAGACGCGGTCGCATTGCAACAGCAGCCACGGACTGGCCGCCGCGGAGGCGGCCGGTTCCTCGTGGAGCAATGCTCCGTTGACGTAGTGCCGGATCGACTCGGGCGTCACGCGAATGGTGATGCGGTTGTACGTGTCGCGGCTCTCCAGTGGATCGAGCTTGCCCAACAACTGGTCGCGTCGTGCGATGGGATAGACACGGGCGGCGGCTCCCAGATTGAGGGAGTCGAACACCAATCCGCCGTAGCCGGCGTTCCCTTCGGCCCAGCTACCGAGCCACGCATCGCACGAGAACTCGAACGTTCCCGTCAGCGGATAGTTGAGAAACAGATAGCTTTGATCGGGGCCGCAGATGTGCTGGAGTTTGCCTTCGTGCGCAAGCCACCACATCGGCACTGCTCCGGCCAATTCATACGCCGACGACGCGAACGGTCCGCCCGTCCAGTGAGCCAGATCGACCTGGTGCGGCGAGGTGTTGATTCGAGTCGCCCGGTCGGCACCCACCACCGCCGAGTTGAACATGTGGCGCATGAACGCCATTTGCGGATGGTCCTGGAATCGCCCCAGCCGGTTGAAATGGTAGACGCACAGTTCCAGCCCGACTTCGCGCGTGTCGTCGCGGGCGATGGCGGCCTGCGCAAGGATCGCGTTCGTGGCGTCGGGACGTTGATTGCGTCGGTTCCCCGCCGTGTTCTTGTCGGCTTCGGCGTCGGCCTTGCGCGTGGCGTTGAGGTGCTTGCGGAGACCGTCGTCGATGTGACCGTCCTTGGGTTTCGCCAGTCGCACCAGCAGGAGCAGAAACTGGGCGAGCTCGACGTTCTGGTCGGCGTGCTCCCGCAGTTCACGCTGCAATTCATCCAACTGACCGACCGCGGCGGCGGACTTCACGAGCAGTTCGGCCGAGCTGAGCAGCATGGGTCTCGCAGGAAGACGCGGCGATCCGTCGCGAACGCCATCGAATGCGGACGGGGCCGGATCGCCGGGCAGGATCCCCGCGATCAGTCTCACCGAGCGACGGTCGGCCGTCGGCATCGACCACGGTTTGAGCGTCGCGTACTGCTCTGCCGGTGTCATCTGCGCGATGCCGCGCAGAATGACGGCTCCCGCCAGGCCCACGGACTGCTGGCCGTAGTCTCTCGTGACGGGCAGGTCCGCATGGCGACCGAGCAGTTCCAATGATTCGGCTCGCTGCCCGTGCTTCGCGTACGCCGCCGCCACGGCGAGATACTCGCTCTTGCGGCGATACTGCGGATAGTCGCCGCTGTAGTTGCTCCACATCGTGGCGAGTTGGGTGACCCACGCGTTCAGGTGCTTCTTGCCCGCCTCGGCGTTTCCGTTGCGGAAGTGGATGTCGGCCAGCTTGAAGCGGAGCGAGCGGGTCGGTTCTTCGACTGTGTTGCGCGAGGTTTGAAAGTTCTTCAGATAGTGGTCGGTCGCCCGTTCGACGATTTCGATCGCGCGCGGCGACAGGTTGGGAAGCGACAGCGCCGGCAGAGCCGCATGGCAGGCGAGGTCGCTCGTGTTGACCAGCGAATCGAGCTTGATCCGGTCGGCGATTCGTTCGAGTTGCTCACCCGCCTCCTTGGTGTCGCCGGTCGCGATGGCCAGTTGGGTCAGCGCGATGCGGGAGGGGAGTTCACCGAGTGGCTGTCCGGCGCGGGCCTCCAGTCGTTGCCGGAGGTCATCGACCTGCTTCGCCTTCACCGCAGCCCGCACCGCCAGCGCTCCGATGCTTTGCGGCGACTGGGCCCGGCTGTTCGCCAGCGGCTGCGGATAAAGGAAGACTTCCAACGGACGCGACTCGGGCAGGACGGCCCCCCGCAGCGCGGTATAGATCCGTTCGTCAGTCACCCCCTTGCGACGCCACACCTGCTCGATCGCCGCGAGTTGCTGTTGCACCTGCACGATGCTTTGCGATTGATCGTTGACCGGCTGCGTGCCGCCGAACGGATTGCCCTGATCGACATTCTGCATCGCTTCGAGCGGCGGGCCGCCATGCAGCGACTGCTCCATCGCGCGCAGTGACAGATCGTTCAGCCCGTTCTCTGCTGCCAGCTTCGCGATCTGCGCCGCCTGTTGGAACTGGGGAAACGTGACTCCCGCCCCCTTGCCCGTTGACGGTGCAACGGAGCGAATCGCTCCGAAGACTCTGAGTGGTGGAGCGGCCGCCTGGCCGACCAGCGCCGGTGCGAGCATCTGTTCCCAGCGTGACAGCCGCCTGTGCGTAATCGTCTTGGGCGTCAGCCCCTCTGTACCGTTGCCTTCATCTCTCTCATACCCGCTTTTCGGAGCGGGGGGCGTAATCCCCCAGAATACGCGCGGGTTTTGTTTGCCAGCCGGGATGAGGGGGGGTGCCCCCCCCCCGCCGGAAGGGCAATAGGGGGGGGGGGGGGGGGGGGGTTGTTTAGTACC
>JANODP010000005.1:0-12936 GCA_031412755.1 Schlesneria sp.
GGACGACGCCGGAAACGCCGACGAAGCCTGTGACGGTCCCCACACGCAATGCAGGGTCAGGTCTTCAAATGAGTTCCAAGTGAGCAGACTTCGCATTGGCATTTACTCCGAAGGAGTTGTGTCCCATAGCCCAGGGTTGCAAGCGAAGCGAGCTACCCTGGGTCAAAATCCCCTCAGTTTCATGTACCCCAGCGGGGTTCCGTCATCGGTGTTTCTCGAACGACGCAACCCTTTCAGGGTAGATGGCGCATGCGTTCTCCCTCCCAGGGTAGCCCGCCTGCGCGGGCAACCCTGGGCTATGAGACGCAACTCCTTCGGAGTAAAGACACCTCGTTCAACCCCGAACTTGGAACTACTGAATTGGAATCGATGTCAGGCAGAGCCTGTCCTGCAGGACTTGTCGAAACGGCGACTCTTCGTCAATGAGGATCCAATCGTGTCTCGATTCCTTCTGCTGTGGATGGCTCTGGTTGTCACCGGCACATTGTGGCCGACACTCTGTCGAGCTCAATCGGCGCAACCGTTGTCGGAAGGTCAGCGTCAGACGTTCGAGCGAGCCGCGAGTGAACTGCAATCTCAGCTCGACCAGCCTCACCTGCGGCAGACTCCCGAATGGATGGACGCGGCGCTGTTTGCGAAGGGACTCACCTGGGCCTTGAGATACGACCGGGAGTTCACTCCCGCCGACATCGGGTTGCTGGAGCAGGCGATTCAGCGAGGGCAGGAGCGCCTGGCGGCGTTGGCCGTCGAGAAGCGATCGTGGACGTCGCGCCGCGGCAAGGTGGCGCTCGCGTATCAGTCCGCCGTCGATGGCTCGATCCAGCCGTATGGTGTGATCGTGCCGAAATCCCACGACGCCAAGACTCCGATCCGGTTGGATGTCGTGCTTCACGGCAGCACGCGGCCGGTGGGAATGAGCGAGCTGCGGTTCGTCGCGCGGTTCGATGAAGGAGACGGCGAGAACCCCTCACCACCGGACCCGCCGTTCATCGAGCTCCATCCGTTGGGACGAGTTGAAAACTGCTACCGTTGGTCGGGCGAGACCGATGTCTTCGAGGCCATCGAGGATGTCTGCCGCCGTTACAACATCGACCGCGACCGGATCGTGCTGCGCGGCATGTCGATGGGAGCGTCGGGGACGTGGCATCTCGGGCTGAAGCATCCGGACCGGTTCGTCGCTCTCGGTCCGTACTGCGGCTACGTCGATACGCACAAGTTCTCCGAAACGCCGCTGCCGAACTTCGTGCGGGTCGGTCCCCTGCCCGAACATCAGGAACTCGGCCTGCACATGCTCGATTCGCTCGACTACGCCGCGAACGCGGGAGTCGTTCCGGCCATCGCCTGCATGGGTGAGAAGGACGTCTTCTTCCAGGCTCACGTCCTCATGGGTGAGGCGATGCAGCGCGAGGGACTGACGATGATCAACCTCATCTCTCCGGGGACCGGCCACGCCATCGATCCGGTGACACACGCCGAGCAGTTGCGGCGGATCGCGGAACACGTTTCCGTTGGCCGCCGCTCGCCGCGAGAACTGCGATTCGTGACGTGGACGCTCAAGTACAACCGCTGTCACTGGCTGGAGGTGCTCGGCTTGGAGCGGCACTACGCTCGTGCGGAACTGTCCGCCAGGTTGCGAGACGACATCCTGATCGTTGACGAGCCTCGCAACATCACTCGCTTTGCCATCGACGGATCGCAGCTCCCAACGACGCCGACGTCGTTGCGAGTCGGATCGTCCGAGATCCCGTTCCCCAAGACCTCCCACGAAATGAAGTCGCGAATCGTCGTGGCTCGTCACGAGAACAAGTGGCGGATCGAGGACGATGCCGTGCAGGCGTCTCGCACCGACAAACGCCCCGGCAGGCAGGGCCCGATTGACGATGCGTTCACGTCTCCGTTCCTGTGCGTGCGCGGGACCGGCCAGCCTTGGAACGCAGGCGTGCAGACCTACTCCGAGGCAAGTCTCCGCCGCTTTGCCGACGAATGGCATCACTACTTCCGGGGGGAACTCCCCATCAAAGAGGATGTCGCGGTGACGGAGGCCGATCTGCGAACGAAGAACCTGATTCTGTTCGGAGACCCCGGCAGCAATTCCTGGATCGCTAAAGTCCTGCCCCACCTGCCGCTGACCTGGTCCAAAGAATCACTGCAACTCGGCGACGAACGGCTCTCCTCCGCCGAACACGTCCCCGCGCTGATCGCCCCCAACCCGCTGCCGGGAGCCGGTGACCACTACGTTGTCCTCAACAGCGGCCACACGTTTCGTGAGTCGGAACTCGCCAAGCTCAACTACCTGCTCTTCCCGCGCTGGGGCGACTGGGCCGTTGTGAAACTCGACCTCAATCGGCCAGCCAACGCACCGTGGGAAGACAACGTCCTCCGCGCCGGCTATTTCGACGAACACTGGCAGCTCCCGAACGCCGTTCGCCTTCAGTGACACATCGTTGTCGATGACACCGGAAATGAAGGAACCGCCGAGAAAACAGGCGTTTCCTCGACGGTTCCAGCGGAGAGGGTGGGATTTGAACCCACGGTAAGCTTTCGCCTACTCTGGATTTCGAGTCCAGCACAATCGGCCACTCTGTCACCTCTCCGAATTCGCGGGGCTTCGGCAACCGAAGCACCCCGCGAGCGGGCGGGATGATAAACAGTGATGCCCACAAAGCCAAGCCTCGTCCACGCGTGGACCACTGTTGGCAGTGGTACAAACGGTGATCACGCGGCGGCGGGAGCGGCGGTGGGAGCGGCGATGGGGGGCGAGACCACGGCGACTTCGGCGGCGATGACTTCCGCGACGAGGGCGGCGTAGTCGACGGCACCGGGGCTGCGGCTGGCGTAGTCGAAGATCGACTGGCCGAAACTGGGGGCTTCGGCCAGCTTGATGTTGCGGCGGATGCGGCTGTCGAAGATCCGGGCGTTCTTCCACGGGGCCTGCGGGTCGCTTCGTTCGAGGAACCGCATCAGGTCGTCCGTGATGTCGGCGGCCAACCGGGTGGCCGTCTCGTACAGACAGAGGATGATGCCGCTCACCTTGAGCTCGCGATTGAGCCGTCGCTTTACGAGGGCCGTGGTCTCGAAGAGCTTCGACATTCCCTGCAGCGCGAGGAAATGCGGCTGCAACGGAATAAAGACTTCCTTCGCCGCAGTCAGCGCGTTGATCGTGAGGACTCCCAACGACGGCGGGCAGTCCATGACGATGTAGTCGAACGGCTGCTGTTGAATCAGCCGGTCGATCGCTCCGCGCAGGATCAGTTCGCGTCCGGGAGCATCCACCAGTTCGACTTCCGTCGCGGCCAGATCGAGGTCCGAGGGGACCACCCACAGGTTGTCGACCGCCAGTTGCTTGACCTCGGCCAGCGTCTTCTTGCCCGAGAACACATCGTAGACCGTGGGAGTCTGACCAAACGCATCGACGCCCAGATGGAGCGAGGAATGTCCCTGCGGATCGAGGTCGATCAGGCAGACGCGGCGTCCCTGCTTGGCGAGTCCCGCCGCGAGATTCACGCTGGTGGTCGTCTTGCCCACGCCACCCTTTTGATTCATGACGCAGATGCTGCGCATCGGGCTTCCTTTCCCAGATTCGATCGTCGCCCACACTCTCCGAGCCGGGCCGATTGGTTCGCGGCGAGAATCTATCCGAACCCCCGGAATGTCGAAAGACGAGTTGCCGCGCGAATCACGGTTCGGGACGACTCAACGGCATGAGTGACCGGACCTTGAAAGACTCGAAGCGTGCCAGTCAAACTGCGCCATCTCCGGGCGGAAGGCGGGTGGCAACGGGAAAACAGAATGCCTACACTTTGCCCCGGCTTCGAGTCCTTCGAGAACCGCGTGGCATGTCGTCTCCCAAACCTCCTTCAAAGCCCGCGCCTCGTCCCAATCGCAAAGCCGCGCCGAAGCGGTTTGATTTGGGAATCGACGTGGTCGCGGCTCCTTCCGAGACCCCGTCGTGGGTCGAGCAGGTCCGCCATTTTCTCGTGACGGGCGGGCCGGGGTTGCTGCTGAGCCTGACGTTGCACGGACTGATCCTGATCGCGCTGGCGTATGTGGTGATTCGCGTTCAGGAGCGGACTACCGATCCGATGACGCTCAGTTGGGACCCGCCCGGCTCACCCAAGGAAAAACCGGGACGCAAACGCAAGCCGGTGGTATTGCCGCTCGACACGGCCCTGCCGGATGACGGCCCGCCGGCCATCAATCGAACCGTCATCAACACGACACCCGCCGCGAATTCCTCGACGGATGCCGTTGCCGTCCAGGTGGGTGTGAAGCCGGTCGATGTGCGAGGAGTCCTCGGTGGACGCGGTGCCGGTGGGCGCGGGCGCGGTGGAGGAGCAGGCCCCGATGGTGGCGGGGGAGGGACCCAAAACTCCGACGGGGAGCGCGCGATCAAGTCCGGGCTGATGTGGCTCAAGCGGCAGCAGGAGAAGAGCGACGGACACTGGGAACTGCATCAGGGCTATCCCGACGCGGGGTTTCCGACGATCAAAACCAACACCGGCGCGACGGCCCTCGCGCTGCTCGCGTTTCTCGGGCACGGAGACACGCATCAAACGGGCGAATTCAAGGATGAGGTTGCGAAGGGACTGAAGTGGCTGCGGGCCGTTCAAGACCCCGCCACGGGAGATCTGCACGATCAGCGGCAGGAAGAGGGACGTAATCCGTCGTTCTACGCTCACTCGATGGCAACGATTGTCCTGTGCGAGGCCCTCGCGCTGACCGGCGACAACGAATTGAAACCCCATGCCGAACGAGCCGTCAAATACCTGCTGGAATCTCAGCATCCCGAGAACGGCGGCTGGAAATACCGACCGATCTCGAAACAGATGGACGGCGACTTGTCCGTGACGGGATGGGCCTTGATGGCGCTGCACACGGCGCGAATGGCGGGCATCGAAGTTCAACAGGAAGAATTCGAGCGGGCCTCGCGGTTTCTCGATTCGGTGCAGGCCAAGGGGTCCGCCCGCTACAAGTACGAACCGAGTTCGCCCGACAGCAAGGCGACCGCCGCACTCACGGCCGAGGCACTGCTCTGTCGGCAATGGCTCGGCTGGCCGAAGACCTACCCGCAAATGACGGCGGGTGTGAAATACGTGACCTCGGAAGAGAGTCTCCCCTCCTGGACCTCGGGTCGTCGCAATGTCTATGGCTGGTACTACACGGCGCAGATGCTGCACAACCTCGGCGGGGACGATTGGATCCGTTGGAACACCGCTGCACGCGCGGTCATCGTCGAGAAACAGATCAAGGGTGGTGGCGTCAAACCGGGGCAGGACGTGAACGGCAGTTGGCATCCCACGGCCCCCATGGGCATCGGCGAGGAGTACGCCGACAAGGCCGGCCGTCTGTATATCACGGCCCTGTGCATCCTGATTCTCGAGACGCCCTATCGGCACGAGCCGATTTACGAGCAACCCGCCGCCAGCGCTCAGCCATGAATCAGCCTGCGACGGCCCTCGACGAAAACTCGTCTTTGGCTCAGCCTGCATGTCGCTGAGTTCGCAAGAACTCAGCCCAACTCACGCGAGCGGCTGAGTTCTTGCGAACTCAGCTACGAGGCCATGAATCATCCGCGTCAGACCGGTCTCGCTCACACTCCCCGCCGGACGGCCACTCCGATAATTTGGGCGATCTCGTCCTGTTCGAGCGATTCCTTCTCGATGAGTGCCTTCGTGAGCGCGTCGAGTTTGTCGCGGTGTTCCGTCAGGACTTCGATCGCGCGGCGGTCGGCCTGGACCAGGAACCGCTGGACTTCCGAGTCGATCACGCGCGCGGTCTCCTCGCTGTAGTCGCGTTGTTCGTGCATCTCCTTGCCGAGGAACGGATGCTCCTCGCCATCGCGGAAGCCGACCGGTCCGATCGCGGGACTCATGCCCCAGCGCGTGACCATGCGCCGTGCCGTCTGGGTGGCCCGCTTGAGATCGTTCTCGGCTCCGGCGGAGTATTCGTCGAACACAATCTTCTCGGCGGCGCGGCCCCCCAGCATGAAGGCGAGCTGCGAGTGCAGGCGCGACTCGCCGATGTTGTAGCGGTCCTCGTCGGGCACCAGCCAGGTCAGGCCCAACGCCCGGCCGCGCGGGATGATCGTGACCTTGTGAACCTGATCGACGTCCGACAACAGCCACGCCAGCAGCGCATGGCCCGCCTCGTGGTAGGCCGTCATTTCCTTTTCGTGCTCGTTCAGAATTTCTTCGCGCTTCGGTCCCATCAGGATTTTCTCGCGCGCCGCGTCGAAGTCTTCGGTCAGCACGACGTCGCGGCTGGTGCGGGCGGCATTCAGCGCCGCCTCGTTGACCAGGTTCTTCAACTCCGCCCCCGAAAAGCCGATCGTGTTGGCCGCGATCCTCTCCAGATCGACACTCGGGTCCAGCGGCACCTTGCGAACGTGAACTTTCAGAATGGCGACTCGGCCCGTTTTCGTCGGCTTGTCGACCGTGACGTGCCGGTCAAACCGGCCGGGCCTTAGCAGTGCGGGGTCGAGCACATCGGGGCGGTTCGTGGCGGCGATGACAATCACGGCCTCGGTCTGCTGGAAGCCGTCCATCTCGCTCAGAATCTGGTTCAGTGTCTGCTCGCGTTCATCGTGGCCGCCACCCATGCCGGCCCCGCGGTGTCGGCCGACGGCGTCGATCTCATCGATGAACAGGATGCAGGGAGCGCTTTCCTTCGCCGTCTTGAACATGTCGCGCACGCGGCTGGCGCCGACGCCGACAAACATCTGGATGAACTCGGAGCCGTTGATCGTGAAGAACGGCACGCCCGCCTCGCCCGCCGTGGCCCGCGCGAGCAACGTCTTGCCCGTTCCCGGCGCCCCCATCAACAGCACGCCCTTCGGGATTTGCGCACCCAGCCGCAGAAACTTGGCCGGCGTCTTGAGGAACTCGACGATCTCCTGCAACTCGAACTTCGCGTTCTCCATCGCGGCGACATCGTCGAACGTGGTCTGCTGGTCGGACGGCTTGAACCGCTTGGCCGGAGAGCGGATGAAGCTGCTCATCATGCCCGAACCCATCGGATCGCTGTTGCGTCGCAGGATGAACCACATGAACCAGACAAATGCCACGAACGACAGGACGTTCAACAGGACCACCAGGTCGCTCATCCCAAAGATGCCGGACGGCGCCTTGCCGGTAAACTGCACGCCGTTGTTGCGCATGTGATTCTTCAACTCGTGGTCGAACGGAACGGGCAGATCGACCACGAACTCCGACTTCAGGTCGGGCGACTTCGGGTCCGGCTTTTCCGGAATGACCTTCCATTTGCCGCGGACGACTTCGCCCTCAAACTCCGCGCGGACGACGTTCGTCGCCTCGATCTGCTTCCACAGGAACATGTAATCGACGCGCGTGGACGAGCGCGTGGACCAGTTCATGAGCGTCATCGTGATCAACGTGAACGCCACGGCGACGATGATCCACGACGACGAAAAGAACGGACGCAATCCCGTTCCGGACGGGCGCGACGGATCGCGCGGCTGTTCGGAACCGGAACTGTCATTCGAGGACGAACTGCTCATGTCGAAAGATGCCTTGAGGTAAGTGGGCAGTGGGTGGTGGGTAGTGGATGGTCAGGCCAGCGTGACAAACTCTTCTGTCTTGCTATCCACCATCCACCATCCACCATCCACTACTCCCATCAATCCGCCCACCAGTACCGCAGGATGCACCACATCGCCTGCAGGCCGTCCTTCCAGCCGATGTGCTTGCCTTCCTTGTACGTGCGACCGTGGTAGCTGATCGCCAATTCATAGACGCGCAGCCGCCTGCGGGCAATCTTCGCGGTCAGTTCCGGCTCGATGCCGAACCGGTTTTGTTTCAGGGTGGGCCAGATGTTGGCCAGGGCCGCGCGGGTGAACAGCTTATAGCACGTTTCCATGTCGGTCAGGTTCAGGTTCGTCATGCAGTTCGACACGGTCGTCAGCACGCGGTTGCCGAGGGAGTGCCAGTAGTACAGCACGCGGCGCTCCTGATCGCCGAGAAACCGGCTGCCATAGACCACGTCGGCGTGACCTTCCACGATCGGACGGAGCAGTCGCGGGTATTCGGCCGGGTCGTATTCGAGGTCCGCGTCCTGAATGATGATCACGTCGCCGCGCGCCCGCGAGAATCCCGTCCGCACCGCCGCCCCTTTGCCCTTGTTGACGTCATGGTACGTGACGCTGATCGCGTTCAGCGGGTCGGGGTTCGCGGCCGCTTCGGCTTCGATCTGCTGCAGGACCGCGCGGGTGCCATCTTTGCTGCAATCCTCGACCAGCACCAGTTCCTTGCGAATCGGGACGGCCCGGACGCGGTCGATCAGCACGCGCAGCGTCCGCTCCTCGTTGTAGATCGGGATCACGACCGACAGCATCCATTCCTCGGGAATCACGTAGCAACCGAGTTGGCGACAGCCGATCTCCCCCAGTGATTTCTTGAGCGCTTCGTACCACTCTTGTGAGTACGGCCGCGTGGCGGCATCCGGTCCTTCGAGGCTCATGCGGGTTCCGATGGAGGGTTTGTGAACAAACACAGAAGCTGAAACACCAAAGCTCAAGCGCGAAATCCGCCACGAATCCCCACTTCAAAATCCCCATGGCCGAAAACACCGTTCGCGCCGACGCCGGATTGAATCCAAACGAGGTTTGAGTTCTGGAGTATTGAGATTTCGATCTCGTTTCGAATTTCGGATTTGGAGTTTGAGATTTCCGCCACTCCGGTGGCCTGTCTGCGACCGTCGCTACCAATGCGGCGATGTTGTACATTCTGGCCGCGATGCTGTCACCCGTCTTCTGATTTGTGTGCCGAGGTTCCGATGGCTGTTTCTTCGCTCATACTCACCGATGTCGATGCCGGGATTCACCGGGATCGAGGCGAACTGCATCCGATTGCCGAGTTGACGCTGGCCGGTTCCTCCGACTGGTCGATCCGTTGGCAGACGCTGCACGGCGGAGTCTCCGAGGGGGTGAGCGTCGTCGAGTTGAACAGCGGCGGGCTGTCGCTGTCGGTCCTGCCGACGCGAGGCATGGGAATCTGGAAGGGGCGGTTCCACGATCTGCCGCTCGGATGGAAGTCGCCCGTCGAGCGACCCGTGTCCCCGGCTTTCGTCAACCTGCAGGATCGAGGCGGCCTCGGGTGGCTGCATGGTTTCAACGAACTGCTGTGCCGCTGTGGCCTCGCCTTCCTAGGGCCGCCCGGTGATGACGGCGGCGACAAACTGACGCTGCACGGCCGCATCGCCAACCTGCCGGCGCATCGCGTTGAGGTCCGGGTCGATACCGACGGCGACGGCTCACTCGAATTGATCGGTACTGTCGATGAGTGCTCGATGTTCGGCCCGCGACTGCGACTGACATCGACCTTGCGCCTCGTCGCCGGTTCCCACCGCTGCGAGATTATTGACGAGGTGACCAATCTCGGCGGACAGCCTGCCGAACTGTCGCTGCTGTACCACATCAACATCGGTCGACCGTTCCTCGAACCGCTGGCGACGTACGCCCTGCCGTGCCGCGACATCGCGCCGCGAGACGCCCGCGCAGCCGAAGGGATCGACGCCTGCTACGTCTATGGCGCACCGGTCGCCGGGTACGCCGAGCAGTGTTACTTTCACACGCCGATCGGGGGAGCCGACGGTTGGTCCACGGCGGTCCTCGCCAACGCCCAGGCCAACGCCGCGCTCGCCGTTCATTTCCAAACGAGGCAACTGCCAACCTTCACCGTCTGGAAGAACACCATCGCCGAAGCCGATGGCTACGTGACGGGCCTCGAACCGGGGGTCAACTTCCCCAACTTCCGCGCGTTCGAGCGACAACACGGCCGACTGCCGCTGATCAAGCCGGGGCAGTCGTACCGCAGTGAACTCGCTCTGGAAGTGGCCGACACCGCATCGGCCGTTCTCCAGTTGCACGACCGAGTCAAACAACTGCAAGGTCCGACCGAACCAATCGTCCACCGCCACCCGCTCGCACGACTGTCACCCGCCGGAACGAAATAGAACCTGGTGAGCCGCATGCCTTAACCGCCTGTTGAAAAGGGATTGATCGAGTGCCACGGCTGTGTCAGCCGTGTGAATTTCGAGAGACTTGTGACAGTCTCCACGGCTGACACAGCCGTGGCACTCCTTTTTCAACAGGCTCTTAAGGCTGCAGGTTCCATGTCGCACTGTTTGACCCGCGGCCTTACGGCACGCGGCTCGCCACTTTTTGGTGAGGAACGTGCTCGCTCAGCAAATGCCAAACAACCTCGGAGACTCTCCCATGACGCTACTTCTCTCTTCCCGTCGCGACCTGCTCAAACGCTCGGCCGCCGGATTGATCGCCCTCCCGTGGATGAACGTCGGCCCAACATCGTGGCTGCGCGCCGCTGAAGTTCCCGCGTCCGACACCGCGCCAATTCGCAAGCAGCTCGTCGTCAAGACCGAGATGCCGTTCAACGCGGAAGGGCCGCTCGACAAACTCAGTGAGCGCTGGATCACGCCACTCGAATTGTTCTACGTCCGCACCAACGGCCCGATCCCGTCGTTCGAGGTGAAGGACTTCACGCTGACAGTCGATGGTCTGGTGGAGAAACCGTTCACGCTGAAAGTGGGCGAGTTGCTTGAACGCTTTCCGTCGGTGAAGACGACCGCCACGCTGACGTGCGCCGGGAACCGCCGCATCGAGTTCGCCGCGACCAGCAAGAAATCAAGCGGCCTCCAGTGGGTCTCCGGTGCGATGGGGAATGCCGAGTGGCAGGGAGTCCGCCTGTCCGACGTCCTGAAACTGGCGGGAGTTCAAGCCGGTGCGAAGCACGTCTGGTTCGAGGGCCGCGATGAAGTCGTCGAAAAGACCGAGACGATTCCGTTTGGTGGTTCGATCCCGATCGAAAAGGCGCTGGCCGACACACAGGCCGCGCCCGGCGCCCTGCTCGCCACTCGCATGAACGGCCGCGTGCTGCTCCCCGAGCATGGCTTCCCACTGCGAGCCGTCGTGCCGGGCTTCATCGGCGCTCGCAGCGTCAAATGGCTGGGCAAGATCACGGTCGCCGACCGTCCGTCACCGAACAAGTTTGTCGCCAGTTCGTACAAGATCGTCACGGAGGACATCCAGACCGCCTACGACGCTGTCCAGCCCATCTACGAGCAGTGCCTCAACTCGATGATCTGCTCACCCGCCGAAGGAGCCACGGTTTCCGGAGACCGCTTGATCGTGAAGGGCTTTGCGATGGCGGCCGGTCACGCGGGCCGCAGCATCAAACTCGTCGAGGTCTCGACCGACAACGGCCAGTCGTGGCAACCGGCCAAGTTCACCTCGCCCCTCCGCGACTTCTGCTGGGTCCTGTGGTCGGCCGACGTCGCGCTGACGGCAACCACCACCAGCCTGCTCGTCCGCGCCACCGACTCCAGCGGCGAGACACAGCCGCAAACCATGCCCTGGAACGCGAAGGGCTACCAGTACAACGCCTGGCACAAGGTGAGCGTGAAGCGTGCGTGAGTTCTTCCAAGGCTGGCGGCGCAAAACCGGACTGACTCTGCCCACAGATCCACGCGTCATCGCGGATGTTGGCTCCATAGAATGAACGAGCCATCGCCCGCTCGGGTAGTAGTTGATGACTCGCGCGGCACCACCACGAACGCCGATTACATTGGAAGCAACAACAAAAATGGCATTTGATCGGACCCATAACTGCTGGATGTTTCCGGAGACACTCTTTGGGAACAGGCGATCGACAGAAAAGAAGTGGACTCGGATCGTCGCCCGTGCCGTTGAGGTGGGCAACTGGACCGAGCCGTTGGAGAAAACCCCACGTAAGTGCGTGTTGGATGATTCAACTGACATTTCGATCAGTGAAGGGTGTCGGATGTTTCTTGCGGCGCGGTCGATGTGGAGAGCGTACGCTCCCCATCATGTGTTGGATCGTGGTCGAAAGGAGGAATTCGTTCGTTTGACATTTGGCGGACTCTGCGAATTGTGGTACGCGGTCGGACTTCTCGATAACAATGCGACAAGGTCATGTCGCCAAGGAGAGGGAGAATGGGACATGAGCACAGAGGCGAAGGAAAAGTGGTGGTTCCCGCTGTTTCGGGGGCTTATTCGCTGGTTGCCTGAACTTGAATTGTTGTCGCCGCGTATATGCGTAACTTGCGATTCAGAATTCGCTCGAATGATAAATCCTCAATTGTATGAGGTCGATGTGGGCAACCTTCAATGGGTTGGTACGTTTTCTTCCTTGTCCGTTCGTCTGGGAGCTCCGCTTAGCACTGAAGAAGTCGCAAAGGCGTACCGAGGGAATCTCACTGCGGCCCTGCTCGACCGGGGATGGATCAAGCGAGACGGCGATCGATTTGCTTCCCAGATCTAATACGCAACGGTTCGCTGTGTCTTGGTGGTTGCAAGTTTCTGTTGCGGGGTGTCGGAAAAACGTTTCGAGGAGACGCGATGAAGCTGCTCTTTCTGGCGATTGCCTTCGTGGCGGGGGCGACGAGTTCGGTGCAGGTCATCGTCAACGCTCAATTGCGGACGTACCTGGTTCATCCGATGCAGGCGACCCTCGTGTCGTTTGTCGTCGGAACGCTGGTGTCGTCTGCCTATTGCCTGATCCTGCGCAGCCCGCTGCCTTCGTCGGTCGAGGTCTCTCGCGCCCCGTGGTGGGTCTGGATCGGAGGGCTGCTCGGCACGCTGTTCGTCTGGTCGAGCATCGTGGTCTCCCCCCGCATCGGTGTCGCCGCGCTGCTGTGTGCCGTGGTGGCCGGTCAGATGATGGCGTCGCTCTTGATCGACAACTATGGCTGGTTCAACGCGACTCCGTTTCCCGTCAGCCCGCAACGTCTGCTGGGAGCGACGCTGGTCGTGATCGGCGCGGTCGTGATGGCGACGGGAAAGTGATTCTGGACGATGGGCACTCTGGACTCGTCCGACTTGAGTACCGTAGTCCCGTCGCTCCGCCGACGGGACGTGTTGCGCGAGCGTCCCCATAAGTGTGC
>JANODP010000006.1:0-3718 GCA_031412755.1 Schlesneria sp.
GGGTCGGGCGTTCAAATTTCAAAATTGGCCGTCATTCGACCGTCGGTAATCTCTTCCCGCGCTCGGCCAATTTTGAAATTTGAACGCCCGACCCCAATACTCGGCGGGTTCTTTTCGCGAACGGGCAGTGCCGCATGGCCGATTACCGGGTCCAACTCGATCTCTTCTCCGGGCCGCTCGACCTGCTCCTCTATCTGGTGCGGCGGAACGAGGTGGACCTCGTCCAGTTGCCGATTGCCAGAATTACCCGGCAGTTCTTTCAGTTTCTGGAAGTTTTGGAGTTCCTCGACCTCGACCTGGTCGGCGACTTCATCGTGATGGCCAGCACGCTGGTCGAGCTGAAAAGTCGGCAGGTTCTGCCGAGAGCCGAGGAAGAGGAGCCGGACGAGGTTCCGCTGGCCGACGACTCGTGCAGCGAACTGATTCAGCAACTGCTCGAGTACAAGAAGTACAAGGACGCCGCGCTGGCTCTCGAACACCAGGCGGCCGAGTGGCAGGAGCGGTATCCGCGGCTGAGCGACGACCGGCCGACCACGGCCAAGGACCACGCGGCCGATCCGATCAAGGAGGTCGAACTGTGGGATCTGGTCAGCGCCCTGTCGCGCGTCCTGCAAAAGAAGCAGGTCGAGGAGACTTCCAGCATCCGCTACGACGACACGCCGATCTCGACCTACATCGACCGGATCGGCGCCCGGGTGCGCGAGACCGGCCGCGTCCCCTTCTCGGAGTTCTTCGAAGGCTCCAACCTGCGCAGCAAGATCATCGGCATCTTCCTCGCCGTGTTGGAGCTGCTCCGCCACCACGGCTTCCGCGCCGAGCAGCCGTCCGAGTTTTCCGAGATCTTCGTCCTCCCCCCGCTGGCCGAGACCAACCCGTCCGAGTCCACCACCCGGCTACCCGATGAGGCCACGGCAGGGCTGTTGATGCAAACGATGTGATCCCTCCGTTTGCAAAACCGCCCCGCCCTCAGATGAGTGGCACGTCCTGAGTCCTCGAAGGGCGTGGTGATGACCACGCCCTTCCCAAAGCGTCAGGGCGTGCCACCCCGCCGGAGCGCAGCAGCAGCACGCTCAACAAGGTGGTCGCGGAGGCGGTCTGGGATCCCGTCCTGCAAAAGGTGCGCATCACCTGGACGGAAAACACGGATGCCAACCTCGACCACTACGAGGTTCGGTTCTGCGTCGGCCCGAATTACTCGGCCGAGGACGAAAATATCGTCGCGAGTATCGATCCCGACCAGTTGCGCGAACTGCTCACCGACATGGGCCTCACCACGCCGGGAGCGGTCGCCAGCTTCAAGGTCTATGTCGTCGGCACCTCCGGCAACGAAATTGGCTCCAACGCCGTGACGGTCACCCGGCCCGTCGAAGCGTGACCCCGCGCCGTGCTGGCGTGCCACGGCTGTGCCAGCCGTGCGTCGTTGATCCGACCCGCACTCGCACGGCTGACACAGCCGTGGCACGCATTTGTTCGTGATGGCTGATACGGACAAAGCCTGAGCGGGACCGTGGGGAGGTCTTCCTCTGACCCCGGCCCGGGCGGACTTTCTGGAAATGTCGCGGAACTTCGCCGGAACGGGGGGGTTGCTGATAGAGCACTTTGACGGCCTCACGCTGCGAGCGTAGCCTGTTCCGTCGTTGGGCCTGGTCTCACGTCTGTTCCCGGTTTCTCTGCGGGAGTTCGCCATGAAGCGTCATCTTGAGCGCTGGATCGTTGCTGGGGTGGCGTTGTTGGTCGCCTGTTCGTCATTGATCGCGGCGGAGGCGGTCCCCGATCGGCCGGCACCGGGCGGCTCCAAGCCGGCGGCGAAATCGGCGGCGGCCAAGTCGCTCGCCCCGATCCTCAAGCCGATCCAGGAGCCGCTGCGGTTGAAGCTGCTCGCGGGGGTCGAGGCGTCCGCGCTGAAGGATGCCTCCGTGGTGGAGGTGCTCGGTCAGTTTGCCGACCGGGAATCGCAAGCCGGTCGGTTCTCGAAGAGTCTCGTCCGCGCCGTGCAGTTGCTCGGACGATCCGGGGAGCCGGCGGCCGAATCCAAAATCGTGTCGCTGCTGTCGGCGAACGACCCGCGCACGGTGCTGCTGGCGGCCGACGTCGCCTCGACCGCGCAGCGCGAGGCGGCACTCGACCCGCTCGTGAAACTGGCCGGCCGGAAAGAGTACCCGCAGCACTTTGGCTTCCGCCGCGGCGTGGTCGATGCCGTCGCGCGGTACCCGCAGAAGCCGGCCATCGACTTCCTCGTGACGACCGTCGCCGAGTCGAAGGGGCAACTGAAGTACGAGGCGGCCCGGCATCTGACGCGGGCCACTGGAAAAGACTTCGGCGGGCACGAGGCCGATTGGAAATCGTGGTGGCAGGAGAATCGGGAGAGTTTTGCGTTCGAGACCGTGAAGCCGGTCAGTTCGTCGACCGTGAGAACGCCCCGGTCGTCGTCGACCGGATCGACGGCGGCGGCGGCGGTGGCGGCAGCGGCGACACGCATGCCGTGGCCGGAGCCGGTCCCCGAGTTCTACGGCGTGCCGATCTATGGGCAGCGAGTCTGCTTCGTGATCGACCGCTCGAAGAGCATGGCCTCGACCGTCAACGGAGAGACGCGGCTCGACCGGGCCGTGCAGGAACTGGAACAGGCGATCAGCGCCCTGCCCGAGTATGCCTACTTCAACATCGTGGCCTTCGACACCGAGATCAAACTGTTCAAGCGGGAGTTGATTCAGGCGACGTCCGAGGGAAAACGACAGGGGATCAGCTTCGCCGTGGGACTCGACCCCGGAGAGTTGACCAACTGCCACGATGCGCTGATGGCGGGATTGGACTCGGACGCGAACCTGGAGGCGATGCTGTTCCTGTCGGATGGCGAACCGACGATCGGGCCGATCATCGACCCGTTCACGATCGTCGAGGTCGTGACCGAACGGAACGCCTTCCAGCGGACGACGATCAACACCATCGGCATCGACTCACGCGGCATCCACGAGGAGTTTTTGAAGCAACTCGCCTCACGAAACTTTGGCGAGTACAAGTCGGCCCGGTAGGATGGGCACGCGATCGCGTCCCCGCTGATGCGAGCCCGTTCGATTGGCACCGCTGGAGAGTTCCCGATGAAGAGTCTGATTTGGATGGGCCTGATTCCCCTGCTGCTCGGCGCGGTCGGCCTCACGGCAGAGCTGGCGGCGGCCGAGGCCACTCCCCCCAAGGATGCCGCTCGTGAGGAGGCTCTCGGTCGGCGACTGGTCGAATTCTTCGATGAGGGATTCAAACGCGGGCCCAAGGTTCTGCCGGATGCCCAGCGGCGATACGAAACGCTGCGTGCCGATTCCAAGAATGATCCGCGGGTCGACTACGCCCTCGGACTGGTGCAACTCCGCCAGTTCAAACAAAAGGAGGCTCAAACGCAGTTCCAACTCGCCACGAAGCGGGCGGGCGAACCGTACTGGCCCGCGTGGCAGGCCCTCATCTGGACGCATGGCACCGCCAAGGAGACGACCGTCGCCTACGAACGGCTGACCGAAATGGCGAAGCGGCTCGTCAAGTTCGACAACGCGGCCGAGAACGCCACGGTGACCGAGCAGGTCGACTGGATCGGCCAGTCGATGGCGGCATTCGAGAAAATGGGCGACTCCCCCAAGGCGCGCGACGCCTGGTTGCGGCAGGACGAGGCGCTGCGAGAACTGTTCGCGGGGAAGTTGCTCGCGGCCTACGACAACGGACAGGACGAAGTCCA
>JANODP010000007.1:0-1858 GCA_031412755.1 Schlesneria sp.
GCACCATCGTCGGAAAGGCCAATCTCAAACCGGTTCGTTCCGAAGACTCCACGCACCCTACTTGCCACTTGCTCCCATCCGTCAGGCCAACAGGTCGGTGATGACCTCGCCGCCGGGGACGACTCGATAGGGGCGCTGGAACTGATCGAAGATTTCCGCGGCGGGAGCCACTCCCAACGCCCGATAGATCGTCGAGATGATGTCGCCCGGCACGAGGGCGTGGCTGGCGGGGAAGGCTCCCGTGCTGTCGCTGCTGCCGTAAATCAATCCGCGCTGGAAGCCGCCTCCGACCATCATCAGGCTGTAGCAGAAGTTCCAGTGGTCGCGGCCTCCCTGATTCGCGTTGACCTTCGGCGTGCGGCCGAAATCGCCCAGCACGGCGATCAGCGTCCGTTCGAGCAGGCCGCGTTGAGACAAGTCGTCCACCAGGCTCGCACAGGCCGAATCGAGTTGCGGCAGGAGCGTGGTCTTCAGCTTCTCGAAGTTGCCGCCGTGTGTGTCCCACGTGGCGTTGGCATCGGGAGCCCACGAGATCGTGACGACGCGCGTCCCCGCTTCGATCAGCCGTCGCGCGAGGAGGGCGCTCTGCCCGTAGATGTTGCGACCATAGCTGTCTCGCAGCGCGGCCGATTCGTCCGACAGGCGAAAGGCACGCTGAGTCTGCTCCGACGACAGAATGTCCAGCGCGCGGGCCTGCATCTGCGACATCTCGACCGCCGCCGAACGGCCGTCGCCGCTTGGTGAGCGTCCCGTCGCCTCAAACAATTGACGGCGAGTCTGCAGCCGGTTGGTCGTGACTTCGTTTTGCAGCGTCAATTCCGGAACGCGGAAGTCGGCGGCATTCGGATCGTGCAGCACGAACAGAGGATCGTACGAGTGGCCGAGAAAACCGCCGAAGAAACCGGGTTGAGGCGGCCCGCCCGCGCCCTCTTTCGTCACGTAGGGCAACGTCACCTGCGGCAGCACCGTCGGGGCCGTCGGTCGCAGCTTGGCCATGATGCCGCCCAGACACGGATGATCGGTGGGCCTCGTCCCGCCACCCTGTTCGCCCCGATCGTGTCCCGTCAGCGAGGCATAGACCGCCGCCGCGTGTGAATTGTTGACGGTGTGATTCATCGACCGGACGACCGTCGCCAGGTGCATCTGCTTCGCCATCCGCGGCAGATGCTCGCACATCTGATAGCCGGGCAGCGAGGTCGCGATCGGCTGGAACTCGCCCCGAATGCCATCCCCGGCATTCGGCTTCATGTCCCACATGTCGAGGTGACTGGGACCGCCGTTCAGAAAAAGCAGGATGCAATTGTCGGCCAGCGGCTTCAGGCTGCCCCGTTCTCCAGCCGCCTCATTCGCCAGCAGCCGCGGCAGGGACAAGCCCAGGCCCGCGAGGCCGAGACTGCCAATCTGCAACATCCGACGGCGCGACACCAACGTGTCCGCTCGGCCGAGTTGACGAATCTGCTGTGACATGGGCTCTCTCCGCAACTGCGAGACACTCATCGTGGGAGACAAGGGATACCAGAGCGAGACCACTCAAGGCAATCCAATGCGCAAGGCAATCCAAAGCGAAGTCGCGGTTTCGATCCGGGGGCGAGTGTTCCCAGCGCGGCTGCCCCGCAACCCAAATCCGATCGAAGAGAAACGCCAAGCCGCCAAGTTGCAAAGTTCACCACGGAGAACACAGCGCGGCCATCGGCCGCAACCAAAGTAGCCTTCATCGCTCCGCGTGAAGAAAGCCGTTTGCGAGTTCGGCGCCGATTGTTGTTGCCGGGGTCCAATCACGATCGGCTGACTTCACGCGGAGCGATGAAGGCTACTTTGAAGCAGAAGAATTTGCGCAAGCCAACAAGAAACGAAACGT
>JANODP010000008.1:0-1833 GCA_031412755.1 Schlesneria sp.
CGCGTGGTTCGCAGTGACGGCCGCATTCAGGGGACTCACGTCCCCCGCTCCGAAACCGGTTTTGAAACTGCTTCTAGCAAACACGAAAAACCGGGGGGGGCTGACGCCGACCCGCTCGGAAGTCTCATCAGCAACCGCGAGCAGTATAAACGCGAAATGGTCTCATTCGTCGAACGTCGATTTCGTGCGGAGGAGATGGTGGTAGTGCTGGGCGAAGCGGTGCGATTCGTCGCGCACGTACTGCAACAGCCGCAGCGCGAACGAATGTTTACTAAGCAGTTTCGGCTCCGACTGGCCGGGCAGAAAGATCTCCTCCTCCCGCTTGGCCAGCGAGCAGACGAACGGCGGCTGGATGCCGATGCTGTCGAGTGCGGCCATCACCGCGCCGAGCTGACCCTTGCCGCCGTCGATCAGCAGGATGTCGGGAAACGCCTCCCCCTCCTGTTGCAGGCGGCGGAAGTGTCGGCTGACGACTTCTCGCATCGAGGCGAAGTCATCGACCCCCTCCACCGTCCGGATCTTGAAGCGTTTGTAACCGTGCTTGAATGGCAGGCCGTCGATGAACTGCACGCAACTCGCGACGGTCTCGCCCCCCTGCAGGTGGGCGATGTCCATCCCTTCGATGCGGCGCGGCAGCGTCGGCAGCTCGAAGACCTTCTTCAAGCCCAGCAGCCCCTTGCGCGGATCGACTTGAAACGCCTCGGGCTGCGCGTGGTCCTGCAGGTTGCCGCACAGGTTGAGCGTTTCGAGAGCCTTGATCTGGTCCCGCAGCCGCGCGGCCTTCTCGAACTTCAACTCCGTCGCCGCCGCCTGCATTTCGGCGCGCAGCTCGCGAAACAGCCGCTTCTTTTTCCCTTCGAGAAACAGCCGCAGCTTGCGGATGTCGTGCCGGTAGTCCTCGCGGCTGATCCGCAGGTTGCAGGGAGCCGTGCATTGATTGATGCTCGCCAGCAGACACGGCCGGAACCAGCGCCACCGTTCGTCCCCCTCCTTGATGTTCAGCGCGCAGGTCCGAAATCGAAAGACCTGCTGCAACACGGCGATCGCGCCTCGCAACTTCTTCGCGTTGGTGAACGGTCCGTACAGCTTCGTCCCGCGCGGACGAGGCTTGCGGGTGAACTCGACCCGCGGGAACTCTTCGCGCACGAAGATCTCCAGATACGGAAACGTCTTGTCGTCCTTGAGCTCCGAGTTGAACGGCGGCTGAATGTCCTTGACGAGCCGCGCTTCGAGCAGCAGCGCATCGACCTCACTGTCGGCGACGATGAAGTCGATGTCCCTGATCTCGGGGACCAGCCGAAACGTCCGCACGTCCTCGGCCGCCTGTTTGGTGAAGTAACTCGACGCCCGGTTCCGCAGATTGACCGCCTTGCCAATGTAGATCACCCGCCCCTTGCCGTCCTTCATCAGATAGACGCCGGGCGACATCGGAAACGTCTTCACCTTCTCGCGCGGCTCGAGTGCAGGGTCGCGCGATTCGATGGTCGGCTCGCGCGGCCCCAGCGCAGCCTCACCGTGGGCTTGAGCATCCGCCGGCGGTTGTGAAGCAGCGTCAGTCATGGGCGACCTGTCAGAAACCCGAGTGTCGTCGTGGCGTACGAACCGTCGTTCGCACGCGCGCCGTTGGCGTGGCAGAGAAAGGTCTCGCGCCAAGCCGCATGAAGTATAGTCGCTTCACGACCGTCGGCAGAGAGACCACGGCGCCCTGTGAGCCGAATGCCGCGTCCGCGTGAAGAAGGGGTCGGGCGTTCAAATTTCAAAATTGGCCGTTGGAGCGATTGCGAGATTGAGAATTCGCTTGTCGGCCAATTTTGAAATTTGAACGCCCGACCC
>JANODP010000009.1:0-6802 GCA_031412755.1 Schlesneria sp.
TTGCTAGAATCAGTTACACCCCGCCGTTAATCATCTTTGCCAACACTGCCTCTTGGGTGGGGGTGCCGTGCGCCCCCTTAAACAGCACGAATTCGCAACTCCCGCGATTCCTGGGCACCCCCCCCCCCCGCTCCGAAGCAGGTTTTGAAACTGCTTCTACGGCGCGACTACCACTGATATTCGAAGCCCGCTCGTAATCCGTGCAGGACGACCGAATCGTCGGTCTGCACCGAGTACGACGCCGTGCCGAGGGCGTTGTAAACGATCCCCTGCTGTTGCGACGGGGCCATGCCGACGTTGGTCACGAACATGACTTCGTAACCGGTTCGAAAGAAGAACCGCTCGGCGAGACGGACCGAGCCGCTCAATCCGACGTTCGCCACAAACGACGCGCGGTCTGATTCGTCCGCGAATGTTCGGTCATAGACCGAGCCACCCAACTGCGAATAGCGTTCGACGATCGTGCCGTGGACCCGGTTGAGGAACACGCCCGCACGCAGATTGCCGTCGAGTGCGAAGCGGTCCGACTCGAAGATCGACCCGTCGAGCACGCCCTGCAGGCCGTTCAACTGGTTGCCGGCCGCACCGTTCCACAGCATCGTGAATGCACCGCCGGCGAGACTGGGATCGACGAAGCTTCCTCCGCCGCCGAGCAGCGTCAATCCGTGAGCGGTCAGCGCCTCGTCCGAAAGCTGGTCATTGGGACCATCGACGACCGTTTCGTCGCCATCGACGTCAAACGCATCGAACGTGCCGGTGATTCCCACCAGTGCCGATTCGGACAAACGGATGTGTCGATAGCCGAGTCCGAAACTGAACCGGCGTCCCTGCGTGCGCCGCGTCTTGAAGTTGAGCTGACCGTCGGACAGTTTGCTCGACCGCGACAGCGTGTAGGTCGAACCGGGCTGCATGAACTCGAACTCGGTCGTCTCATCGTTGGCGGTACCGCCGAGACTGTCGGTGGCCGCGTCGAACAGCGGCCGGAAGTACGTGGTCGTGTTGACGAAGTTGGCATCGCCCGTGGGATCGACCAGCAGGCTGGCTTCACCACCGTCGAAGCTGATGGCTCTCGTCAGCACGCCGCTGCCGGAGGAATTCCAGGCGCCGAACTGCGTCCAGATTCCTTCGACCTCGTAGTTGGGATCGATCAGCCAGCCGGCTCCCAGTCGATAGCCCCCTTCGAAGTGGAAGCTGTCGGCTCCGAAGCGGAGCGCTTCCGGGCCACCGATGATGTTGCCGCCGCCGCCCGAGTTGTTGCGCTTCCACAACAGCGCCTCGGCCGACAGCCAGAACCCGCTCTCTCGCTCGGACAGCATGAAATAGTCGCCGGCTTCCGGGACCGGTTCCATTTGCTGAGCCTTCGCGCCCGGAATCCAGGCGCCGAGCAGGTAGAGGGCGACGAGGCTGAATGCGAACGGCGATTTCATGACATCATCCTTAGTGCTCGACGGGTGCGATTCGAGCCGGCTTCCGGAGAGACGCGCCCCTGCGATCCGTACCACCGGTGTTTTCCGCACAACCTGCGCATCAGTCATCATCGGCAGACTGCCCGCGTCAACCGCGCGGCTCACGGCGCCAGACGTCAAAGAATTGACGGAGCGGTGCGGCCGGACATGTCTTTCGGCAAAGGTTGCCGTTGCGTGACCAACCCTGACATCGCGTGTTTGTCTTCACGAACTCGCGCTGCGGGCCGCGCGACAGAGACCGTCCAGATCGTCGAAGAAACGTGGGTAGGTCTTCGATGTGCAGCCCGGATCGGCGATGACGATCCCCGGCACGCGCAGACCGAGCAGCGAGAAGCTCATCGCCATCCGATGGTCGTCGTATGTCGCAACCGTTCCTGGACGAAGTGGCCCCGGATGGATCGTCATCCCGTCGGGATGCTCCTCCACGTTCAGACCGAGTCGCATCAGTTCGGTCACGACCGCGCCGACCCTATCGGTTTCCTTGTGCCGCATGTGGGCGACGTTGCGAATCCGCGTCGGCCCTGCGGCGAACGGAGCCACGCACGCCAGCGTTTGAGCCGTGTCGCTGATGGCGTTCATGTCGATGTCGATGCCGCGCAGCGGGCGGCCTCGGACGGTGACGCTGTGGGGATTCCAAGTCACCTCGCAACCCATCCGTTCGAGGGCGCTCGCGAAACGGACGTCGCCCTGCAACGCCGAAGCAGAGAGACCTTCGACGGTCACCTCGCCCCCCGTGACCGCCGCCACCGCGAAGAAGTAGCTGGCGGCCGACGCATCCGGTTCGATGTCATACGCGCGGCCGCGATACGACTGGGGAGCGATGCGATATCGCCCCGGTTCGCTGCGATCGACGGCGACGCCGAACTGCGACATCACCTCCAGCGTCATCTCGACATACGGTTCCGAGACCATCTCGCCCGCCAGCCTGATCTCGACCGCAGACGCCGCACACGGCGCGGCCATCAGGATCGCACTCAGGAACTGGCTCGACACGTTGGCATTTACGGTTGTCGTTCCGCCGGAGAGGCCCGTACCGGTGAGTACGACCGGCGGGCAATCGGTCCCGAGTTCCGAAACGACCGAGATTCCAAACTCTCTCAGCGACGTCAGCAGATCGCCAATCGGTCGCTCGCGCATCCGCGCGTTGCCGTCGAGACGAAACCGACCGTGCCCCAAGGCACAGACGGCGGTCAGAAAGCGAATGCTCGTGCCGCTGTTCTCCAGCCAGAGATCGGCCGCCTGGACCGGCAACCGGCCGGAACAGCCGGTCATCTCAACCGTGTCCGCATCGGGAGCATGATCGACGGCGATCCCCAGCCGACGCAGGCTGTCGATCATCACCTGCGTGTCGCGACTGTCGAGCACTCCCGTCAGACGCGACGTTCCCTCGGCCAGCGCGGCGACGACGAGCGCCCGATTGGTGAGACTCTTGGAACCGGGCGGCCGGATCGTCCCCGAGACGGGACGATCAACGGGCTGAATCGCGAGAGCTTCGGTCATGGTGGAGCAACAATTTGCTAAGTGGAACCGCATTGATCTCTGGGTAGCTGAATTCGCAAGAATTCAGTCAGTTCCGTGAAATCTGAACTCTTGCGAGTTCAGCTACTGCCGACTTTTCACTGCGGTTCCACTTAGGGAGCTTCGGCATCGGCCAGCGACTTCAACACGTCTTCAATCGCCTCGTCCGACAAATAGTCCGCCTCGGCCTGAAGGATCAACAGCGCGGTGGCCACGTGACCGGGAAAGGAGCCCGTCACCTGCCGCAGCCTGGTGGTGGAGGCCCGATCCTCGCCATCGACAATCTCGAATTTGCACTCCCGCCCGCGAATGGTCAGCGTGCGCTCCCGCGTCTGTTTGGGAGCGATCAACCGCCTTCGGGGCGAGGCGAGTTCGATCAGATTGCGCAGTTGATCGACTTCCTCCGGGTTCGACAACGGTCGCACGTGCAGTTCGCCGATCAGCAGCAGTCCGCGACCGGCACTCTGTTCGAACCGCGCCATCTGGAACCACGCCAGCGAATTGTCGGCCTCGCGTCCCCAGGCGGGTTGGAACTGAGGCGGCACGCGCAACGGCGCCACGCGCCGCGCGATGGCCTCGACCTCCGCAGGGACAGTGGTTTCGGTCGGACTGAACAACAGGGCGAGCACCAACCAGCCGGCTCCGCACGTCAGAACGCCCCCCGCCGCGAGCGTCCCCAACACGGTCAGCCATCGCGGCAGACGCGACCTGCGCCTCCGCAGGTGAAGGAAAAAACTTGGTTCGGCGGGAGGATCGGCATCCGGCATGAGGGCCTTCAGGTTGGTGAACGGACCGCCTGGTCCGACCGGGTTGGATCAACTGTCGCGGGAAGCAACGTGGATCAGGACGTTCCACGAGGCCCGTCCTGCCAGAGGCGAGTTACTGAATCGACTCGATCATTTTCACGACCGCCTCTTCGTCGTAGGCGTCTTCCTCCAGAGTCAATTGCAACAGCATCAGGCGGCCACCCGATTCGAATTCACTGGAGACGAGTTGAAACTTCTTGCCGGTTCCCACCTGCTCGGCCTCCGAGAATTTGAATTTCACCGGCTGGCCCTGAATCGTGAACTCGCGGTCTTCGGTCGTCGTGATTTTCATCCCTTCCTGTGCACCGCCCTGTTGGGTCTTTTGAGCGTTGAAGGCGGCCTGCTGATCCTTGAGGTCGCCGATCTTGACCTGCATCGAGCCGATCATCAGCGTCCCTTTTTGCTCCTTGTGCTGGAAGGTGGCGAATTTCATCGTCATTGCAAAGTTGTCCATCGACATTCCCGCCTGACCGACGAACTCAGCCGGGATATCGATCTTCATGACTTCCTGTCCGAGGACAGCGACGTCGGCGGGAGCGGTGACCATCTTCGGAATGAAGCCTCTTCCAAACCAAGCCAGCCCACCGCAACAGATAACCAACCCGATGAAGCCGATTCCGCCGATAATCATGACGGCTTTGAGACAGCCGCCGCCGGACTTCGGCTGCGACGGCACTTCGTTCGGATTCTCGGGCCATTGATCGCGATCGGACATCGGACGGAACCTTTCAAATTGTCGGGTGACAGGCGAGCCAACAGCGGCCCGGTTATCATGCCGCACCATCTTACTGACCGACTCGCCGAAACTCGATTCCACGCACGAGCCGCCGCCCATGACATTCATTCCCGCTGATGAAGAACAGTTTGCCGAGGACAGGGCCGACGTCGAGGTCGGTGCGCGGGAACGCGAGCTGGCGGCCATTCGCGGCCTGGCCAATGCCTATGCGCGGCTGAGGCAGGAGATCGGCAAGGTCATCATTGGACAGGCCGAGGTCGTCGATCAGTTGCTGATCGCCATGTTCTGCCGTTCGCACTGCCTGTTGATGGGTGTGCCGGGTCTGGCGAAGACGCTGCTCGTCAGCACCGTGGCCAGGATCCTGCAACTGTCGTTTCGCCGCATTCAGTTCACGCCCGACCTGATGCCGTCGGACATCACGGGGACCGACGTCCTGCAGGAGGACCCCGAATCGGGACGCCGGCTGTTCCAGTTCATGCAGGGACCGATCTTCACGAACGTGCTGCTCGCCGATGAAATCAACCGCACGCCGCCGAAGACGCAGGCCGCGCTCCTCGAAGCGATGCAGGAACGGCACGTCACGGTCGGCTCGAACACGTACCGGCTGCCGGTCCCCTTCTTCGTGCTCGCCACGCAGAACCCGATCGAGCAGGAGGGAACGTACCCGCTGCCCGAAGCGCAGCTCGACCGCTTCATGTTCAACATCACCGTCAAGTATCCGAACGCCGCCGAAGAGTTGAGGATTCTCAAGCAGACCACGGGGGGCGAGGAGCCGCAGCTCTCGGTGATGCTCACGGGCAAACAGATCCTCGCGCTGCAGGAGGTGGTGCGCAAGGTGCCCGTCGCCGAACACGTCTTCGTCTACGCGCGCGATCTGGTGCGTGCGACGCGGCCCAGGGAAGCGGATGCCCCAAAGTTCGTGAAGGACTACGTTTCGTGGGGCGCGGGTCCGCGCGCCGGCCAGTATCTGATCCTCGGCGCGAAGGCCCGCGCGCTGCTCGAAGGCCGCTTCCACGTGACGACGGAGGACATCAAGGCCGTCGCGCACCCCGTCCTGCGACATCGTCTGGTCACGACGTTCGCCGCTCAGAGTGAGGGCTACACCCCCGACCGGGTGATCGACGAACTGATCGTGAAGATTCCGGTGGAACTCAAGCAGCGTGCCGAGAAGCTGGCGCGAGGCTGACCGAGTTCGTCATGCCGCCCGTTCCACTTTGCCGATGTTTCCGGCAGAACGGTAGAAGTCAGAGGTCAGAAAGACCAGTCAACTGATTCCATTGTCTCTGCCGCTCTGACCTCTGACCTCTGACCTCTGCCACTCTGACCTCTGTCTGCAAGGATCGCCGCCGATGGACTTGGCATTCTGGGGTTTTCGTCACTGGCCGTTCGAGCGTTCTGCGAGCGGTCACCAGCCGTTTGTCGGAGCCGCCCACGAAGAGGCTCTCGCACGGTTGTTGTTTCTCGTCGAAGAGCGTCGTCAGTGCGGATTGCTGAGCGGAGCCGCCGGGACCGGCAAGACTTGCCTGTTGCGGCAGGTGCAGGCCAGCGCGATGAGACTCGGCCGCCTTTGCCTTCGAGTCGACGCGACCGGTCTCGATGGCCACGAACTGGCGTGGGGAGTCGCCGACGGTTGTCACGCCGATTGCGAGGCCGGGAATTCTTCCGCCAGGTTGTGGTCGAGCCTGCAAACCCGCTTCACCGGCCTGGCCGTCGTCGAGCAGCCGGTGGTCGCGCTGATCGATCACTTCGATCTCGTCGAGTTCGGTTGCAGTCAGTCGCTCCGTCGGCTGATGCAACTGGCAGACACCACCGGCGTGGAGTTGACCGTCTTGATTGCCGCGCGCGAACGATTCACCGCGCCGCTGCTGCTCGATGCCGTTGAGTTGCACGTCGAGTTGTCCGCGTGGACCGAGGACGAAACCGCCCGCTTCCTGTGGGACTCGTTCCGCCGAGCCGGTTCGCACGAGGCGATCTTCACGGCCGATGCGATTCAGGCGCTCCACGCGTTGACGCACGGCAACCCTTCCAAGGTCGTCTGGCTCAGCGACCTCGCCCTGCTCGCCGCGCTGAGCGAAAGCCGACGGCGCGTCGATTCGCAGGTTGTGGAAGCGGCGGCGATGGAGCTGTCACCACGCCGCCTGCCACTTCCGGAACGCCGATCGGCTGCGATGTCGTTTGCGTGAATGAGTTGAGTGGGCCTCGTTTCCGGGGTCGGGCGTTCAAATTTCAAAATTGGCCGGGGGAGCGGTGCAATGATCGGATGCCGTTTGGCCGGC
>JANODP010000010.1:0-12178 GCA_031412755.1 Schlesneria sp.
CCCTGGTTCCGCGACATCAGAACCAGGGGACTCACGTCCCCCGCTCAGAAAGAAAGACGTGCTCACGCACGCAGATGTTTCGCGAACCACTCCTTCGTCCGCTGCCACATCGTATCGGACAGGACGTGGCCGGTCTCGGCCTCGATGAACGGCGAGAACTTGTCAGACGCATGGACCGAGTCATACGCCCGCTGGATGATCTCGATCCCGGCACGCACCTCGTCGATCGGGCTGCCGCCGTCCGTTTCGCCGAAGTTCATGAGTAACGGCCGCGGCGCGATGAGGGCCGCGATGTCGGGAGTGTCTCCGTATTGAAGCAGGCCGGGAACGAAGTTCGGGAAGCAGTGCAGGATCCGCGTGCGATGGATGGCCGCGTAGGTCGGCAGGCAGCAGTTGCCGACGAGGCACTTCAATCGCGGCTCCCACGGCCCGACGAGCCACATGTGCGTCGAGCCCATCGAGTGGCCGTAACAGCCGATCTTGTCGCGAACCACCTCGGGGCGAGAGACCAGAAAATCGACGGCCCGCCGCATGTCGAGAATGTTCTTCCAAGCCATGCACTTTCCCGCGACGACGTAACGCAGAAACTCGAACCGCTCGAACGCTCCGTCCTTGAGTTTGCCGGTCGGATCGCGCCGCTCTTCGAAGCAGAGCGCGTCGGGGCACAGCACGACATAGCCCTCCCGCGCGAGAGCCGCCCCCGTGTGGTGCATCGGATCGGCCATCAGTCCCGCCGGCTCGGACTTTCCTTTCGCCCAGTTGCCCGCGTGCTGATGCCAGACGCAGACGGCCGGAGCCGGTTTGTCACTGGTCACACCGTCGGGGATGAGCAGCAGCGCCGGAATCGGATCGTTCGGCTCGGCGTCGTAGAACACGGACTCGATCGTATAGCCGGGCTTCTCCGTTTTCTCGCGCACCTGCACGTTGAGCGGACACGGCTCAGGCCACTCGCCGCCCAGGCACTTGAGCAATTGATCACGAAAATCGGCAGCGGCCATGCGGTTCTCCTAACCCGGATTATTCACGGTTCCTCGCGGAACAGTCGCAAACTGTATGTAGCTGAGTTCGCAAGAACTCAGCCCAACGCACTGTCACCAACTGAGTTCTTGCGAACTCAGCTACAACCCCATGTGGAGCGAGTTCGAGGAGGGGCACTGCCAATCTCAGGCATCGCGATGCACGGACTCCATCGAGAACGCGGGAAGGCAGATCGCCACGTAATCGGCTCCGTCGGGACCGGGCGTACTGTAACGAACCCACTCGCCCGCGTGCGCGATCACAGCCTGACCGGCCTGCACGTTGAGGGCCTCGCCCTGCTGGTGTTCGACTCGAACGAATCCGCGCAGGACAAGTGTGTATTCATCGAACTCGGGCCGCTGCCCCGGCTCGACCCAGCCGGACGGACTGGTCATGTGGGCGACGCTGAGTGCGTCGGTCTTCGAGTTCACGCGACCGATGTACTCGCGAATCAACTTCGGCTTGTTGCCAGCGGCGGTGATCTGTGTCGGGGCGGGAATCAACATGGGCATGGTAAAAAGCTTTCAGTCGGGGATGTTTCTGGTCCCCTCGCCCCCGTCTGCGGGGGAGAGGGTTAGGGTGAGGGGGCTTCGTATTTCGGGATCGGCTTTCCTGAGTGCATCCACCAACTCGGCAATCACACTCTCGTCCGTTTCCGTCGCCTGTCGCGCGAGCAGTGTCGCCCGCGCGGCGTCGCCCCCCAGCTTACCCAACGACCACGCGACCGCTCCACGGACGAGGGGTGAGGAATCTTGAAGGGCCTCGATCAGAGTGGGGATCGCGGACGAGTCGCCCCGATTGCCGAGCACGATCGCGGCGTTGCGTCGCAGTCCGTCGAAGCCCGGTCGTGCAAGCGGTGTCATCGCGAACCGGGTGCCAAACTCCTCGCGCGTCATCCGCAGGATCGCGAGGCAGTCGGCGGGATCGAGATCGGGCTGAGGCTGAAATGCCGGCTCATCACTGCGCGGCGCTTTGCGATTCCACGGACAGACGTCCTGGCAGAGGTCGCATCCAAACAGCCATTCGCCGACACCGTCTCGCAATTCGAGCGGGATCGGCGTCTTGAGTTCAATCGTCAGGTACGAGATGCACTTTCTCGCGTCGAGGACATACGGTTCCGGAAACGCATCCGTCGGACAGACATCCAGGCACCGAGTACACGTCCCGCAGTGAGACGTCTCGTGCGGCGCGTCGGCTTCCAGTTCGACATCGGTCAGCAGTCCCGCGAGCAGCAGCCAACTTCCCGCTCGCTTGTTGAGCAGCATCGTGTTCTTGCCAAACCAGCCGAGCCCAGCCAACCGCGCGAAGTCCCGTTCCAACAATGGAGCCGTATCAACCACGCCGCGCGTCGTGCATCCGGGCCGCTGCGCATGCAGAAAATCGCTCAGTTGACGCAGCTTTTCGCGCAGCAAGTCGTGATAGTCCGCCGTCCCCCACGCATACCGAGCAACTCGTCCTTCGTTTACTCCCGTCGGATGAGGCTCTTCCGTCCGGTAGTTGATCGCCAGCATGACCACGCTGCGCACCGACGCCGACACGTTTCGAGGATGCTCGTAGGCCGCCTCGCGTCGCGGCAGGTACTGCATCTCCCCCGCGAATCCCGCCCGAAGCCACTCGTACAACTTCGGCAACCCGGGTGGAGACACCGCGGGAGCAACGCCCACCAATTCAAACCCGATCCGCCGCGCTTCAGCCTTGAGCGCGTGAGTCAACTCTCGTGTCCCCTCGCCCCCGTCTTCAGGGGAGAGGGTTAGGGTGAGGGGGCCTTTTGGCACAGTGACTCCATGAATTGCAATCGCTTCTCGCACGGAGTCACTCACACTTCAGCACCCATCATTCGAGGTCACCTCAGAGGATGGGGTGGATCAGAACCGGTCCCCGTGACGCGATCGTGCGAAACTGCGTTTCGACCAAGGCAGCCAGGTCGGATCGGCCGTCGCGATGTCGAGCCGCACGTTCGTGTCGAACAGAAACCCGCTCATTCTTCACCGCGTGTGAGGTCCATAACATTCGCTGTCGTTGCGTCGGGACGAGCGGCACCTCGCGCACGCTGCAGCCAATTCTCGACCGGCAGCGGCGTTGCCCGCCGCACGCGCAATGCATCCAGCCACCCCGCAAGCTCATCCATTTGAGGAGCGGGCAGTTTTTCAATGGCGGCTTCGATTTCAGTGATTGTGGTCATGGGATAAATCTAGCACTGTAGAGGCACTGGTAACAAGTCGCTGCCGGGTGCCATGGACGAGACGCTTCGCTCGCCAGTGTCACCGCAGCGGAGTAGATGGCGAATATCGACTCACGATTCCGGTTAGCCCGGATTATTCATGGCCTTATCGCCGAGTTCGCAAGAACTCAGGTTGTGACCGTGCGCTGGGCTGAGTTCTTGCGAGCTCGGCGACATCCAGCGGGCCGCCCGTACCGCGGGGTTCTTCGGGGCGACTACGCGGCGCGGCGGTCGGGGTTCTGCTCCTGCTGACCCGGGCTCTGTTCGGGTTTCTGCGGGACGTGAGTCCAACGCGGAACCGAAAAGAGATAGCAACAGCGGTGGCAGCGGACCGCGTTCATCAGGAACGAAACAACTCCCGAATTACCGCTGCGGCTGCGGTAGACGTCGTCGCATTTGCATCGCGGGCATTTCATGAACGACCCCTTGGTAACATCCCGCCGGCTGGAACATCGCCCTTCCAGGCAAGTCAGCGGCTCGTGGTGGCTGCTTATAGAAAAGACGGGGATTCTTGAGAATCCCAGTTGCCGCCGCGCCACGCCCGCGTGCCTGCCGGTCACTCGGCCTTGGACCCGGTGTACTTTTCGTACAGCTTCGCCACGTCCGGATGCTCGGCCTTCAATTCCTTCAGATCGTCGGCCGAGAACAATTCGGCGGTCTCTTTCCCGTCGAGGGTCTTCGTGATTTTCACACGAATCTTGCGACCGTCTTCATCGGTGATCTCGATCTTCCGATCATCGAGCTGAGCACGGATTGTCCGGGGGCCGGGTGGGGTCGGTCCGAATTCTGTCGGTGTCAGTTGCAGTGGCCCTCCCCGTAAAAGGCCCGGTCCCGCCTGGATCTGAATCTGCGCGGCGGCCCCGCCCGCGATGCCGTTGGCCGGCGCGTACTTCTCATACAGCTTGGCCGCATCGGGATGCTTCTTCTTCAAATCGTCGAGGTCTGCCCCCTTGTATTCGTCGGTCTTCGCCTTGCCGTCCACCGGGCGAGTGTGCTTGAGTTCGATCTCCTTGCCGTTCTTGTCGTGAATCTCGATCTTCTCGTCACCGTTCTGGACCTCGATCGTGCGGTCTCCGTTGGTGACTTTGATATGGACTCGCTGGCGGGCACCGCCGTTGATCTGCACGTTCGCATTGAACGCGCCGCCACCAAACGGGTTGGCCTGCTGCTGCGCGTTCCGGATCCGTTCCTCATGTTTCTGCAGCGCCTTGTGAGCGTCGGGGAACTTCTGTTCGAGTTCTTTGGCATCGGCCGCCTTGATGTCGGTCGTCTTTTCTTCGCCGTTCACCGGCTCCTTGATCTTCCCGGAGAACGAACCGTCGGCCGCCCGTTCGAGTTCGATGGTGCGTCCATTTTCGTTGCTGCTCAGTTTCATCGGCCCCTGAACCGTCACCGCAGCGACCGCCGCCTGACGCCGCCCCAGAATCTCCTTCACACGAATGGCAGACCTGGCTCGCAGCGCCACCGACTTGTTCTCGGATTGAGTGAGCTTGTCGAGTGCCCCCTTGGCCGCGGTTGAGACGGCTTCATTCTCCGACGCGAGCAGTCGTGCCAGGATGTCGAAGCAGAGATACATCGAAGCGGGCTTGGCTTCGCCCGCTTCCTTCGCCAGCGGCTCGACCGCCTCCTTGCCCTGTTCCAGCAGCTTGCTCGTCGCATCGCGTCGTTCAAACGGATTGCCTTCGATCAGCACCTTGATCTGGGCAGCCACCTCGTCCGGCTTGGCCGCAGCAGGTTCATCGGCCCTCGCTGAGGCGACCGCCGTTGCCAACCAGAGGATCGCCGAAAGTGAGACTCCGCATCGCCAAGCTTGTTTCATCGCCAGACTCCTCACCGCGGAAATTGAGGGGCGGTCGTGGGCCGCTCCCGTCCGAATGCGGCCCGAGTGTAACGTCGTCCGCCCGGTGAAGCGACTTCTCTTTGCCGACCACTCTGCTGGGCTGGCTCGACGAGCCAGCGCCTCGTTTTACGCCGTGTCGACTCGCGGGTAGAGTATCGCGCATTCGTGAGCCCCCTGACCGACCCCTGTTTCTGACCGAGGAGCCCGCCCCATGAGTCACCATCCCAATCGTCGCGATTTCCTGAAATCAACCGCCGCGCTGGCGGGAGCGACCCTGCCCTACTGGTTCACCGCCGAGAGCAATCGCGCGCTGGGCTTCCAATCCGTGAACAGCCGTCCCGTGCTCGGCTGCATCGGGACCGGCGACCGCTGGCACCAGGTGGTCGGTGGCGCGCTGAACTACTCCGATGGCGTGGCCGTGTGTGACGTTGATCGCCTGCACATGGAGCAGGGCCGCGACAAGGTCAAGGACGCCCAGGCGAAAAAGGGGAAGGATGCCACCGTCGAGATGTACGAGGACTACCGCAAGCTGCTCGATCGCAAGGACATCGACGTGGTGACGATCGTCACCTGCGATCACTGGCACAGCAAGATCGCCATTGACGCGATGCGGGCCGGCAAGGACGTCTACTGCGAGAAGCCGCTGACCCTCACGATCAACGAGGGAAAACAGATTCGCAAGGTGCTCCAGGAGACCAAGCGCGTCTTCCAGGTCGGCACGCAGCAGCGCAGCGAAATGGGCCTGCTGTTCCTGAAGGCCGTGGCGATGGTCAAGGACGGGCGCATCGGCAAGGTGCAGAAGGTCACCTGCGACATCGGCGGTGCCCCCGGTGCGTCCGACATCCCGGAAGCCGACATTCCCGCAGAACTCAACTGGGACATGTGGCTCGGTCAGGCCCCGATGGTCAAGTACCGCAGCAAATCCTCGGGCGGCAAGTACCCGCACGCGCGCACGCACTACGAATTCCGCTGGTGGTACGAATACTCGGGCGGCAAGATGACCGACTGGGGTGCGCACCACGTCGATATCGCCAGTTGGGCGCTGGGCATCGACGAGTCTGGCCCGGTGACGGTGGAAGGGGTCTCCGAACATCCGTGCGAGTTCAAGGACGGCCACCCCCTTCGCGACGATTGCTACAACGCCGCGACCAGCTTCGACGTGACCGTGATGTGTCCCGGCGATGTCGAGATGCACATCGTCAGCAAATCCAAGGATGGCAATGGCATCCTGTTTGAAGGGACCGAAGGCCGCTTCCACGTCAGCCGCGGTGCGATGAAGGGCAAGCCCGTCGAAGACCTCAAGGAAAAGCCGCTCAGCGAAGACCTGCTGTCGAAGCTGTACAAGGGGAAGAAGCCCGGCAATCACATGGGCAATTTCTTCGAGTGCATCGCCGACCGGACTGACCCGATCTCCGACGTCTACTCGCACCATCGCGCGATGACAACGTGCCATCTGGCCAACATCGCCATCCGCCTCGGCCGAAAGATCACCTGGGACTCAAAAACGGAACAGATCGTCGGCGACTCCGCGGCCAACCAATGGCTCGCCCGCGAACAGCGCAAAGGCTACGAGATCGACGTCAGTGTCTGATGCTGTTACGGAGCGAACCTTTCGCTCCGTACTCCTCTCTTGTCCCCTCGCCCCCGTCTTCGGGGGAGAGGGTTAGGGTGAGGGGCTTGTTTTTTCGCTTCCAACTCACAGCCCGGCGTGCCCTCATGCCGGGCTGTGGCACTCCCCTGAGCAACCGTCGCCGCCATGACCGCCCACTTCCCCGACTTCGCAGCCTTCGAGCAACTCGCCCGGGGCATGAACCTCGTCCCCGTCTATCGGCGACTCGTCAGCGACACGCTGACACCGGTCAGCGCCTACTGTCGGCTCGACGACGGCCCGAACTCGTTCCTGTTTGAGAGCGTCGTCGGGGGCGAGCGGATCGGGCGTTACAGCTTTCTCGGCGCGGGACCGTTCCTGCAAATCGACGCCTTCGACCGCGAGGTCGTCATCACGCGAGATGGCCAGACCGAACGGCTTACCGTTGAAGATCCGCTCCAGTACCTGCACGACCTGATGAATCAATACCGTGCGCCGCACCTTCCCGAGTTGCCAAGGTTCTGCGGCGGCGCGGTCGGTTACGCGGGCTACGACACCGTGCGCTACACTGAGCATTTGCCGAACCCGCCGCAGGACGACCGGCATCTTCCCGACATGTCCTTCGCACTGTACGACCGCATGGTGGTCTTCGATCAGATTCAGAAGACGATCCTGGTCGTCGCGTTTGCGAAGATTGACGGCTCCGATTTGCGGGCCGCCTACGACGCGGCTTGCCAACGCATTGACGAGACCTGTCAGCGGCTGGCCGTTCCCAGCGATGGACTGTTGCTGACGGACATCTCGCTCACGGCGGACCCTCAGCGGGCGTTCCGGTCCAACTTCACCCAGGCCGGTTACGAGGCGGCCGTCGAACAGTGCAAGGAGTACATTCGCGCGGGAGACATCTTCCAGGTCGTGCTCAGCCAGCGGCTGGAACTCGACACGACGTCTCCGCCGCTCGACATCTACCGGGCGCTGCGCGTCGTGAATCCCAGCCCCTTCATGTTCCTGCTCCGCACGCCGGCCACGACGCTGATCGGCAGTTCGCCCGAGATCATGGTGCGAGTCGAGGACGGCCGCACGACGATCCGCCCGCTCGCCGGAACCCGCAAGCGCGGCAAGACCGAGGCCGAGGACAAGGCCCTCGAACTGGAGTTGCTCGCCGACGAGAAGGAGCGGGCCGAGCATGTGATGCTCGTCGATCTCGCCCGCAACGACGTCGGCCGCGTCGCCGAGTACGGCTCGGTCGAGGTGAGCGACGTGATGCACGTCGAGCGGTACAGCCACGTGATGCACATCAGCTCAACAGTCTCGGGCAAGCTCGCGCCGGGCAAGACGTCGCTCGATGCCCTGCGCGCGGGTCTGCCCGCCGGAACGCTCTCCGGCGCACCGAAGGTTCGTGCGATGCAGATCATCGACGAGTTCGAGCCTCACCGCCGCGGCCCCTATGGCGGCGCGGTCGGTTACATCGACTTCACCGGCCACATGGACACCTGCATCGCGCTGCGCACGATCGTGATGGTCGGCCAGACCGCCTACCTGCAGGCGGGAGCCGGCATCGTCGCCGACAGCGTCCCGGCCAGCGAGTACGAAGAAACGCTCAACAAGGCCCGCGGCCTGCTCAAGGCCATCGAAGTCGCCGAACGCCAGTTGGCGTGAGACCTCCGGACCGGTGCCGTGCGTCAGCGGACCGTTGAAATAGGAGTGCCACGGCTGTGTCAGCCGTGAGAGCGGTTATTCATCTCACGAAATCCGCACGGCTGACACAGCCGTGGCACACGATCAACCCTTGTTCTTACTCATCGAAGCCTGACGCGCAAGCGCAGGATGCCTGGTGACTCGTCCTTCTCCGTCGCTTGCGCGTCAGGCTTCGAACTTCGATGGCGAAACTGGCGGCGGTCTCGCAGCGCCGGATCACTTTCGCTTCGCGACTTCGCTGCTCAGCGAGTCGTGTTGATATTGGGGGAAGGTCACCTTGCGGATGTTGGGGTCGGCGAGTTCGCGGTTCCACTTGGAGATCAGTTCCCGGTCGCTCGACGAGAACTGCCAGGTCCATTCGTGCCGCGCCTGCAGCCAGAGGGGGCGATCGAGTTCGGCTCGAAATTCGACCGACACGGGGAGCAACGCGCGGTGGCGGAGCTCTTCGTTGAGCTTCAGTCGCGGCGCGGGCAGCAGCGCCCGCGGGTGCAGCACCGAATTGAGCTCGGCCATCGCGTCGGCAAACCTCAGGTAGGCTTCGGCCACCTCCACCGACGGAGGAGCCACACCGTTGGCCTCGTACCGGCAGTTGTGTCCCAGCAGGACCAGTTCCGATTTCGACTTGTCGAACGAGATCGAGAACTCGGGCCGAAGCTGAAACTTCCGCCACGCCAACGATCGAACCTGCGACGGCCCGACCTGCTCGTCGGCCGCATCCAACTGCTTCTGCACCTCCTGCCTGGCGAGATTGAGGAACTGCCGCACTTCGGAGTGAGCCACCTCGGCCTGCGAACCGCGACGTTCGCTGAGCAGCGTGAACCGATGATGCCCCGGCTCGTACACGGTCACTTCTTTCGCCGAGTCCACATAGTCGTAGACCTTGCCGGCATGAAACAGCGTCAGGCTGCGCGCGATGACTTCGTTCGACCCCGACGGAGCAAGACTCTTCACCGTCGTGTAGACTCGCATTTCCTGGGCGAACGCTTCGGTAGTGATCGCGGCGATGAGCAGCACCACGGACATCAGACGGATTCGAGTGATCGTCATCGTGTGACCAGACGCAAAGAGTAGTGAGACTGCATACAAGAGGGGTCTCTGCATACAAACTAGCCCGACGCGCGAGCGAGGGGTCTCCGGCGATGTACCAAGTACCAAGCGCTCACCCCTCGCTTGCGCGTCGGGCTAGTTTCGATATGCACTCTGGGTGCATCAGACCATAGATTTCGCCGTTTGAGCCAACAAGACGATCCGGGCGGTTTGCCAATCGTGACCGCATGATTTTTGAGGGACTCGCCCTGACATCGGCAGTTGTTGCCACGAAACACGAATGACGACACCTCACGAGGGACACGCACCATGAACCTGCACGGCAAGACGGTCCTCATCACCGGCGGACGCCGCATCGGCGCGAAGCTCGCCCGGCAACTGGCCGAACGCGGGGCGAACATCGCCCTCAGCTATCTGACCAGCGGAGACGCACTCAACGAACTGGCCGAGGAATGCCGGCGTCTCGGCGTGCGGGCCGAGACGTTTCATGCCGACCTGCGATCCGCCGACGAAGCCGAACGACTCGTCGAATGGACCGTGGCCACGTTCGGTTCCGTCGATGTCCTCGTCAATCTGACGAGCATCTATACATGCACGCCTTTCGCGACGCTGCGGCCCGCGGACTACGAAGCGATGCTGACCGCCAACCTCACCGCCCCGTACTGGGTCGCGGTCGCCGCCGCTCGCGCGATGCAGCGGCAGCCGGTCGTCGACGGGCTGCAAGGAAAGATCATTCACTTCACCGACTGGTCCGTCGATCGGCCGTATCGCGACTTCCTGCCGTATCTGATCGCGAAGGGGGGACTGGTCACGCTCACCAAGGCGCTGGCCGTCGAACTGGCACCGACCATCACGGTGAATGCCGTCGCGCCGGGAACCGTCGAACCGCCGCCCGGCCTGTCTGAATCGAAGCTTCAGGAGATCCGAGACTCATCCGCACTCGGTCGCATCGGCTCGGCGAACGACGTCATCCAGGCCGTGCTCTACCTGCTCGAAGGAACAGATTTCGCCACCGGCGAAGTCCTGCGAATCGACGGCGGCCGGTTCCTCGGCCCACCAGCGGCAACGTCGAGCGACCTTGATCAATGACGCGACGGAACTTTCGGTCGCGCATGCTTAGGTGACTTGTTCCAGCGGATGGGTTACGTGGAGAAAGAGGTTAACGCCCTCGGACTCACTGCCAATCGTGATTCGGTCGCGCTGAACACCGCACTGCTCGGCCAGTGCGGTAAGGTCGCTCGGGGTGCGATGATTGAGCATCCAGTTTCCCACGAGTTCCATATAGGCGCGGCTTGTGTTGTCGTCGGAGAAGTTGCCGACGACAAGCTCACCATGTGGAGCGATGGCGGGTAGGAGACGCCGGAATAGGCTGACAAAGACCTTGTCGTTGAAGTAGTCAAAAATGCCGGCAGCCCAAATGAGGTCGTATTGTCCATTTGGGCGGTAGCGCAGGGCGTTCGTCTGCGTGAAGGTGATCCGGTCAAGAAATTGATGATTGAGGCGGGATGCGAACTCGATGGCGTTTGCGTCGATTTCGACGCAATCGAAAATGACGTCGGCGTCTTGATGAGCGGAGAGCCACTCGAACATCGACCGCCCCGGTCCGCTGGCAATCTTGAGGACACGGAGCGGAGTGCGGCGAGCGAAATGGCGGTCGAGTAGCGAATGAAAGTACGTCTTGCGATTACGGACCGCTTTGGGCGCAGCATGCTGGTGGTAGAAACGATCCCAATTGGCGAGGTGTGGGTTCGGCGAAATGTAGAGCTGATAAATTCGGTCGATGACCTCAAAGTCGCCCGCGTAGCCGTGAGGCTTGGTGAACGCAAACCCCTGCATAGTTGAAGGGGACAGCGCATCACCGAACGCATCTCGCAAGTCGGCAAGGTCAGTACCTGAAAGCTCCCCTGCGCGAACGCGACTATGAGTTCGGACGACCCATGCATCCAATTCGCTGGTGTCACGGTCCTGCGGCCCGCCTTGCGCTACAAGCCGCCTAATGAAGTCGATGTCGCTGTCCATGATATCTCTGCAAGGTGGCTGACGTCGCTCATCGTCTGGCCGTTACTTGAGCTTCTCGACGAGTTCGAGGATGGCCTTGCTGTCTTCGGCCGCTTTGACTTCTGAGTTTTTGGCGGCGATCTTCCCGTTCTTGTCGATGACGAATGTCCAGCGCTTGATGGTGGCGGTGCGGACGAACGATTGGTCCTTGTCGTCGACTTTGACCTTGGCGGTGGCTTCGCCGAGCGTCACGGGGACACCAAACTTTTCGGCGACTTTGCCATCGACATCGGCCAGCAGCGCGAAGTTCAGGTTGTGGTGTTTCTTGAACAGCTCATGCGTCTTCACGGAATCGCCGCTCACACCGACGACTTCGACATCCTTGCTCGACAGCTTGGCCATGTCGTCGCGGAAGCCGCACGCCTGCTTGGTGCAGCCGCCGGTGAAGTCGGCCGGATAGAAATAGACGACCAGGATTTTCTTGCCGACGTGGTCGGCCGACTTCCAGTCCTTGCCCGAGTCATCCTTCGCCGAGAAGACCGGCGCGGCGTCTCCGACCTTCAGATCGACGGCATCCGCGGCGCTGGCGGCACCCGCGAGCAGACTCAACGCGACGGCAACAATTCCTGAACGAAACGCGGCGAATTTCATGGTGTCTTTCCTGAATGAATGGTGAGGCGTTGCGGGGTCGGGCGTTCAAATTTCAAAATTGGCCGAGGTCCGAACGAAATCACCGACGATCGTCTGACGGCCAATTTTGAAATTTGAA
>JANODP010000011.1:0-1733 GCA_031412755.1 Schlesneria sp.
TCGATGTCCCACGTCGTCGGCACGCAGCCGTCGGGAAAGTCTTTCTGCGAAACGATGTCTTCGCGGCTGAGCACCACGTCGCCATCCAACAACCGCGACTCGCGCGGTCCGCCGACATACGCGACCCATTTCAAGGCCGCCGTGGCGTTCTTTTCTTTCTCGCTGCCATTCCTGATCGCAGTGAAGGCACCGAACACCGCCCGCAGGTTCCAATCGCGGATCAGCTCCAATTCGCGGATCGGATCCTTGTTGAAGCCCGATTCCCAGAACCACTCCCCTTTCATGAAGGGCTTGCCGTCGATCTCGGATTTGCTTTTGACGGTCTTGGGAAAATCAGCCTCATTCAAAGCCAAGGCCCACGGCGTAGCGGGCCACGGTTGCGGAGTTGATTCATGTTGCCAGAACCACATGTTCGACATCCCCATTCGTCCCTGCGGCTCGACGCGATGCGCCGCTTGCGCGAGCGCCCCGACCGCCCCGTGTCCCGTGCAGTCGGCGAAGAACTTGCCTTGGAACTTTCGCTGGCGACTCGTGCGAACATCGAGCGCCGTCACCGATCGAATCGGAGCCGCCTCGTAGCCGGCGCCCTGCAGTGAGGAACGGTCGGCATCCGCGTCGAGTTCCACGTCCGTCACAAAATGTCCGAGGAAGAGCGTGATCGACTTCTCGCGCCGCACGAGCTTTTCCTTGCGGGCGTCGCCGTAGTGCTGACCGTCTCCCGGCGAATCGGGTGCGTGATCGGCGAACTCTTCGACGATCTCACCCAGGTGCGGATACCTGCCGCGCAGCGTCCCACCCTGCGCCCACACACGAACTTCACTGCTGCCATTGCCCCCCAACACAAAGCGATCCTGGACCAGGGCCACTTTCAACGACTGTCGGGCCGCCGAGAGAGCGGTCGCGATCCCCGCGTAGCCGCCTCCCACCACGACGACATCAAATTCGCCCTGATCTTCGACACCGGCCGGCAGACCCAGCAATTGCTTGCGAGCTGCCGGCAGTTCGGGTTCTGTGGGAGGTTGGAACTGGTTGTCGTTGCTCAGGAGAACCGCATCGCACCGGCCATCAAATCCGGTCAGATCATGCAGCGCCACCGAGATCTCTCCCGCCGCGAGTTGCACCTTGCCACCCGGTTGCCAGTGCCACTCGGCCCCTTCCGTTCCGAACTCGTTCGCCAACGGTTGGCCGTTCACAATCACCTGGAACCGGCCGGGAGTCCCGGGTGCCTTCCACGGGGCCACCCAGTCTTTGGTCCGCACCCAGACGCGATACTCGCCTCCCGCCGCCATCACTTTCGTTGACGCATCTTGCACCGGCCGCCCCAACCCGTGAGCCATCAAATAGGGCGAGCCAACAATGTGAATGAACGCCGTATCGAGCGACCATCCACCGTGCTCGGCGAACGACTCCGCCTCCAACAGCAGCGTCTCGGCACGAGCCACGCTGCCGTACAGCCACGCCATGAAAGCAACTGACAACGCGCCAATCCATCGCGTCTCTACGAACCTCGACATCGTCTCACTCCCAAGTTGTTTGGAGAAAATCAAAGTAGGTTGCTGGAGCAAATCCGGCAGATCGCCGGCGCTACCCGACTCGCTGCCGGAAGAGGCTGGATTCCTGGCGGCTGCTTCGGCACGCAGTTGTTTGTCAGAGCCGGTTAGCAGCCTGTTGAACAAGGATTGATCGTGTGCCACGGCTGTGTCAGCCGTGCGGATTTTGTGAGATTATTGACC
>JANODP010000012.1:0-24207 GCA_031412755.1 Schlesneria sp.
GGCGTGGCCGTTATGGGGGCTTTAGTTCCACGCCCTTCGCAGACTCAGAGCGTGCCACGCTTGGTCCTTCGTCAAACTGACCCACTACCAGCAATCCCCGCCGCGCGAGTGACGTTCATGTTTCATCCCGCCTTGTGGAAACTGATTCGGCTTCAATGGCGTGGCGGGTTCCGTCAGTTTCGGCGGAGCCTGCGGACGTTTCGCGGCCTGTTTCAACTGGCCTTTATGCTGCTGATGTTCGCCTACTTCAGCGTTGCGATGTACTTCGCGCGAGGCATTGGCTCGGTGTCTCCGCAGCTCGGCCAGTTCGTCGGAGACGGTTTGGGTGATCTCATCGCGTTTGGGTTGTTGGCCTTAACCTCGTGGACGGTGCTGTTCTCCACGGGCGAGGCGACCGTCTTATTCACCGCCAGCGAGGTCGCGTTTCTGTTCCCGGCCCCGTTCACTCGCCAGCAACTGTTGTCGTACAAGCTGTTCAAGAGCCTGCTCGGGATCGTGGCGATCAGCCTGTTCATGTCGGTGGTCTCCTCCCCGGGGCTGAGCATGTGGGGCCCGGTGGTTTGCGGATTGATACTGACGTTCTCGTTCCTGCAATTGCTGGCGATGGACGTCGCCTTCCTGCGGCAGGTGTTGGAGGAAAAGGTCCATGTCTGGCTGCGGCGGTGTTTGGGATACGGCCTGAGTGCCGCCGTGTTGGTGGCCTTGATCGAGACCATCCAACAAGCCCCGGACGCGAGCCTGATGGGCCTCGTCGCGGGCCTGCGGCAATCCACAGTCGGAGTCTGGCTGCTGTCTCCGTTCCAGGTCTTCGCGCGCACCCTGCTGGCGAAAGACTTCGTGACCTTTCTGATCCCCGCGAGCATCGCGTTGGTGATCGACGCCGCCATGCTCGCCCTGGCGTATCGGCTGGACGCTCTCTCGCTGGAAGCCGCCCTGGCGCTCAGTGAGAAAATGACGGCACGCATGAAGCTGCTGCAATCGAAGGGCATCTGGCACGTGCTGGGATCGGGCTCCAGGATCGTGCGCCGGCGGCTGCCTCACCCGCCGTTTTGGGCCGGAGTCGGGCCGATCGTCTGGCAGAAAATGACGACGACCTTTCGCATCTCTCTGAAACTGCTGTGGCTCCTGGCGGCAGGGGTGCTGTTGGCGGGCGGCTTGGTCTACGCCATGCACCATTCTGCTCCCTTTCAGTCGGGCGCTGCGTTTGTCGGTGCGGGCGTCATGGGCTATCTCAGTTTTCTCATCAGTCTGTCGCAGCAGAACGAAATTGAGCGGATCGGCTATCTCAAGTCCCTGCCGATCCCCGCGACCTCGATTGTACTCGGCGAGTTGCTCGGTTTTGTCGTGCTGCTGTCGGCCATTCAGACGGCGTTCTTTCTGGGCCTGTGCTGCTTCTACCCTCAGGTGGCCATCTGGCTGGCCTGCCTGGCCGTCCTGACGTTCCCCTTGAACTTCATGCTCTCCGCAACCGACAAGCTGGTCTTCTATCTCTATCCCACCCGGATGGCGAAGGGTGCTCCGGGAGACTTCCAGAACGCCGGACGACAGATGATTTTCATGATGCTGAAAATGCTGATCCTGGGCGGGGCGATCTTCCTGGCCGGTGGAGCCGCCCTCCCCGGAGCCGTGATTTTCGAATCCCCCGTCGCCGCGCTGATTCCAGCCAGCCTAGTCCTGATCCTCGAATGCTTCGCCCTGATCCCGCTGCTGACGCTGGCCTTCAACCGCTTCGATCCCAGCCAGGACATGCCCACGTGACGGCGTGGCCTTGAAAAACCGGCCCGACTTCGTCGTCGAAGACACGCGCTCACCGCACCTGATCGAGTTCGCCGCCGCCGACGCCGTCAGCGCGACCATCGTGGGGCGAGTTCGTGATGCGTCCGGGTCGTGACAGCATGGATTCCCGCGCAGGAAGATGCGACGCTGTTCTGGAACTGTCAGCGGTGAACGTGCCGCTCACCGGCACACCCCGTTCCTCCACGGCCGGGCCACAATTCCATGCGCCTGCTCTCCACCCGCGAATCGATCGACCGAGGCGAAATCTCGCTGCTCGCCATCGTCGAGACACTGCTGGCGATGACCACGCTGATCGTGCTGTCGATCTGGTTCGACCCCATCAAATGGCTCGCCGGAGCCTGCGCGATTGCCCCTCTACTGCTACTACGCACAGAGGACTCGGTCCAGCGGGGGCTGCAATGGAAACAATGGATCTTCACAGGAAGAGACAAATGGTTGAACGTTGCAATCGTTTGTTTTGGGTTTGGAACGGTTGCGTTGTGCGTCTGGATGATACAGTGGTGGGCACTGCTCATTTTGATCGCGTTCTCGGGTTCGCTGTTTTTAGGTTTTTTCTCACTCTTGTACTTGGTCATCCGGTGCGGAGCGACGGCGTCCTCTGCACTGAAACATCCCCTGCGATGTCTGCTTGCGATACCGGAGAATTGGCGGCGCATTGTATTGGCAACGGACAGCCATACTCCGCCGGAATTCCTTCCGGGACATGACAGCGGACCGCTGGACATCCTCTACGTTGAGCCACGCGATCTTGTGGGTGTGCGGTGGTTTGCTCTCACAACTGCCCTCGGCTTGTACCCGCTGTCCGCACTTTATCGGTGGTCGGTGAAGGCGACGTGTTTGATCTATCTGCCGCTGGTCTGGCTGGTTAATACGGCGCGGTACACACCAGGATCGATGCGGCAGACGCTGGAGGACTATCTGGCGGATGACATCCAGCGCGTGCGGCGCGTGCTGGCACCTCTTGCGATGGCGGCGCTGGCGTTTAAGATCACGTTGCTGTGGTACGTGAATGACGCCGCAGTCTGGTTGAAGGAGAATTCGCCCCAGTGGCTGCTGAAGATGCTGCGGGATTGGGACCACTACATCGTGCCGCATCAGGTTCCGCTGTGGCAGATCGCCCCCGCCGTGAACGGTGCCCTCGCCATTGGCCTGTGGTTCTATGCCCGGCGCGTACTGCATCTGAAAGAACGCGGTCCCTCCGAGCGGACCGTCCTGATCGTGTGGCGCACGGTCACGACCGTGATCTTGCTCCTCTCCCTGTACACCATCGGCTGTACTGTGCTCATCACATGGAAGGCCGGACACCTGGCGGAGAATCTCAGCCGCCTGTGGAGCATCATCGGCAAACAACTGGTCCCGTGATGTTCAAAGCCACGCAACCGACCTCCCATACTCGCGGTCGGGTGCTTTGGTCCGCACGGGATTGAGGGCCGGGTGGCGAATTCTTCAAAGCCCTCGGGTGCGGAACGGCTCGATGTGCAAGGCGCCGTCGGGCGTGATGCGGCAGCGGATGGCTCCGTGGCGGGAGGTCGAGAGGACTTGCGTCTCGGGGCCATAGCGTGCGGCCAGCCGCTCCTCCACGGCGGGGTCGGATGCACTGGCGATGACCCATTCGGGAGTGGCCCACCGCGCGAGGTCCGGCGGGTTGGCCGAAAGGCTGCCGTGATGCGGGGCGAGCAGCACGTCGGTGTCGAGATGCGGCGTTCGCACCAGCCGCGAAAGGCCCTCGCGTTCGAGGTCTCCGGTCAGCACGATCCGTCGCCCGGAGTACTCGATGCACAGCACGATGCTGTTCGGGTTGTCCTGGGTCGAGTGGAAATCGGGCGCGGGATGCAAGACTCGCAGCGAGACCCGCGGGTCGAGCGACAGGTTCTGACCGGCGGCCAGCAGGCGAATGTCGACGCGCGCGGCGGCCGACTGGTCGAGCGCTTCGGCCACCGGCAACTGCGACCAGTCGAGAAACGTCCGATGGACAAACATCGTTCCCGTCGGCAGAACCTTGGCCAGTTCGGGGATCGCGTTGCAGTGATCGGCATCAGCGTGCGAGACGACGATCGCGTCGAGCCGCGCATGGCCCTGCGACCACAAGACCTCTTCCACCGTGTGCGCGACGCGGTTGCCTCCCCTCATGCCGCCGGCGTCGTAGAGCAGCGTGCGGCCGTTGGGACATTCGATCAGCACACTCAGGCCGTGTCCGACCGACAGCACGGTGCAGGTCAGACCCCCGGACGAGGGCGTTCGCAGCGACACGGCCAGGCCCAGCACGATCCAGGCGAGGGCCGCTCGCGGAGACCAGTAGGCGCGGCCGTTCAGCCGATCGAACAGCGCGAGTGACAGCGTCGTCCCGTAGAACCCGACCAGCCACCAGGCCGGCGGCGCGGAAACGTAGACGTGACCGAGATCGAGCCGCGCGGACGCCTCGACCGCCGACAGGAACCAACCGAGCGTCAGGTCGAACGGCGCGCCGAGCCATCCAAACAACGCTGGCGAGACCAACCCCAGCAGCAGGAATGAATAGCCCAGCCAGAACATGACCACGATCAACGGACTGAGCAGCACGTTGAGCACGAGCCCGATGGGCGAGACGAGATGAAACTGGGACGCGATCAACGGCGACGTGACCAGCCAGATGGCGGCTCCGATGGCATAACTCTCCGCAATCCGGCGGATCAACCACGTCCGGCCGCGGCGCCACGGCGGCCCGCCGTCCAGCGGGGCATCGGCCTCGACGAACATCCGGCGCAGCGAGCGCAGAAAACTCATCGCGAGCAGGATCGCAAACACCGACAGGAACGAAAGCTGTGCGCCCGAGTTGAACAGGTCGCTGGGATTCCACGCGAGGACAAACAGCGCGGCCAGCGCGAGTGAGTTCCACGCCGAACCGCCCCGCCCGACAAGCTGCCCGCACGCCAGCACGACCGCGACGATGGTCGCCCGCACGACGGGCGGATTCGCGTCGGTGAGCAGGGCATACGCGGGGAGCAGGCCGACGATGGCCATCAGCGACACCGACGCCGACATTCGCAAACCGCGGCACAAGAACCAGAGCCAACCCCACAGCAAGCCGACATTCATGCCCGAGATGGCCAGGACGTGCAGCGTCCCGCTTTCGGCGAACGCGCGCCGCACGTCGCGATCGAGATCGACGCGGCTCCCCAGCAGCAGCGACTGCGCCACCGGAGCCGTTCGTTCGCCCAGATGCCCTGCGATCAGAGTCTCCGCGCGGCGGCGGGCTCTCGCACGCAGCACGGCCAGCCAGTCGAGCAGGTTTCGCTCGCGAGCCACGATCCGCACGGCCTCGACGGACTCGGCCCCGACGAGGCAATGCAGTCCCTGCGTCCGCAGCATTCCGCGCGCGTCGAAGTCGCCCGGGTTGGCGGGCGTCGCCGGGCGAACCACTTTGCCGGTGATCTCGATCACGTCGCCAATCGACAGCGCGTCGAACCGGCCAGCGATTGCCAGCCGTGCGAGCCCGGAGACCGGCTCCGGCGGTGCGACGTCGCTCACCAGGGCCCGGCATTCGATCACGGCCGTCGTTCGCTCGGCCGGTCGCCACGGAGTGTGTGCGGCGTCGGGATTCTTCGAGATCAGCGGGGCCTGCAACACCTTCGCCCTCAGCCGGGCAAGCTGACCGCCGTCACTGGCCCACGCCGAGAGATCGTTCTCCGCCAGACAACTCCAACGCCAATGATGCCACGCCGCACCGCAGCCGATCCAACTCAACAACAGCAACGCGGCCGAAGAGGTCCGCCGCCGCATCGCGAAACTCATCGCTCCGGCGAACGCGGCGCAGGCGGCGACGAGCAGCCACGTCGCAAGCGACACAGTCGACAGCCGGTCGGCGAGAACTCCCAGCATCACGGCGAACACCACGGGAATGGCCGGGCCGCGATGAAAGTGACCGGTCGCAACGGGTCTGGCAACGGGTTCGAAGAGGTGCAGCACGGCGGCCTCCCGCTGGAAGCCTCGCGGAATAGCGAGGGGCCGTTATCCTACGCTCCCAGTTGGCGGGTTGCAGCCTGCTCACCAATTTATTAGCAGCCTGATGAAAAAGGATTGATCGAGTGCCACGGCTGTGTCAGCCGTGTGGATTATGTGAGGCTTGTGCTTGCTCTCACGGCTCACAGAGCTGTGGCACTCCTTTTTCAATGGGCCGATAAGTCACGGATCGGAGCGTTGCGGTGCGGTTGCTGAGTTTCAACATTCACAAGGGAATCGGGGGACGCGACCGTCGCTATCGCCTGAACCGCATCATGGACGTGATCGAAGCGGAGGCGCCTGACTTCGTCTGCCTTCAGGAAGTGGATCGTGGCGTCAGACGGAGCCGTTCGGACGACCAGCCCGCGCTGTTCGTCGAGCGCTTCCAGCCGGCGGCTCATCTGTTTCAACTCAATGTTCATTTGAAAGTGGGCGGCTACGGAAACCTGTTGCTGTCGCGCTGGCCATTTCTCAGCCACCATCAGATTTCCCTGTCTCGCCAGCAGAAAAAGCCGCGCGGGGCGCAGCTTGCCGTGATCGACACGCCCAGCGGGCCGCTGCAAATCGTCCACTGGCATCTCGGTTTGTCCAACCGCGAGCGGCACTGGCAGGCGCGGCGGCTGCTCGAACACCATCTGTTCCGTGAGGCTCAGGGAATCCCGTCGCTGATCGTCGGCGACTTCAACGACTGGCGCAACACGCTCGCCGGCGGCCCGTTCGAGGTGCATGGATTCCACCACGTCACCGCGCCGGCATCGCGTTTCCGTTCGTTCCCCGCCTGGTTGCCAACCCTCTCGCTGGACAAGGCGTTCATCCGGGGAGCGATCCAGGTGCAGAAGGCTCACGTCGTGAAAGGCCGCGCGACGCGCGTGGCCTCCGATCACCTGCCGCTGGTTCTCGACTTCGATCTCGGTCAGTCCTGACGTTGCCGGTGCTCAACTGGAGAGCACATTTCAAAACTAGCCCGACGCGCAAGCGAGGGCTTCGCCGTCATCGAATGTCCAGCCCTCGCTTGCGCGTCGGGCTAGTTTTCCAGGGCAAAGATCAGACCGACACCGCGACGCTCATCACCGCCTCTTCGGTCCAGTCGGCGGCGGGGCGGATCTCTTTCAGCCGGCCGCGCGCCATCACGCCGACTCGATCGCAGACGGCGAGCAACTCGGTCAGGTACGAGCTGACGAAAATGATCGCCTTCCCCTCGGCCGCCAGTTCGCCCATCAAACGGTAGATCTCGGCCTTGGTCGCCACGTCGATGCCGCGCGTTGGCTCGTCGAGCAGCAGCACCTCGGCCTGTTGATGGAGCACGCGCGCGATGGCGACCTTCTGCTGGTTGCCGCCCGACAGCTCGCCAATCGTCTGCTCGGGGGAATGGGCTTTGACTCGCAGCCGCTCCATCCAGCGCACGACCTCGGCGCGGCGCCGCGCCAGATTCAGCCAGCCCCAGCGCGAGTACGGCGCCAGCCGACTGTAGGTCATGTTGTCGGCAATGGCCCGCGATTGCGCGAGCCCCTCGGTCTTGCGGTCCTCCGAAACGAGACCGAGCCCCGCCCGGATGCGGCCGCGCGTCGAGTGCGGAAGTGCTCGCGATTCTCTTGTCCCCTCTCCCCCGTCTTCGGGGGAGAGGGTTAGGGTGAGGGGGGCTTTCAAAGCCGAACCAGCCCGCCGTCCCAGGTCGGCCCGATTGGAAGCGATCGTCACCTCACCGTTGCTCGTCGGATCGAGGCCGAACAAACAACGCAGCGTCTCGGTCCGTCCGGCGCCGATCAACCCGGCCAGCCCGAGAATCTCACCGCGCCGCAACGCGAACGTCACGTCTTGAGGAGAGCGCTCGCCACAGAGGCCCTTCAACGACAGCAATACCTCGCCCGGCGAATGCGGCACCGTCGGAAACAACTCCGACACGCCCCGGCCGACCATCAGCGAGACAATCTGGGTGTCGGTCGTTCCGTCGAGCTCGCCCTGCCCCACCGAACGGCCATCGCGCAGCACGGAGTAGCAGTCGCAAACCTGCCGGATCTCTTCCAGGAAATGGCTGATGTAGACGATCCCCAACCCGGCGTCGCGCAGTTTGCGGATGACCGCGAAGAGGTGCTCAACATCCTGGCGAGTCAGCGAACTGGTCGGCTCATCGAACACGATGACCTTCGAGTCGGACGCGAGTGCCCGCGCGATCTCGACCAGTTGTTGTTGAGCAATCGACAGTTGGCCGACCGGCATCTCGGGCCGCAGGTCGGGATGGCCGAGCGTATCGAGAGCCCGGCGCACCTTCTCGCGCTGAGTCTTCCGATCCAGCAACCACCAGGAACGGCATTCCTGCCCGAGCATGATGTTGTCCTCGACCGACAAGTCCGGCGCGAGGTTCAACTCCTGATAGATCATGCTCACGCCCGCCAGCCGCGCGTCGTGAGGCCCCGTCGGCGCGTACGGCTTTCCCGCCAGCAGCATGCTCCCCGAGTCCGGCCCATGCGCCCCGCTGAGCACTTTCATCAACGTGCTCTTCCCCGCCCCATTCTCACCAATCAGCGCGAGGACCCGTCCGGCCGGAACACTCAACGAAACATCCGCCAGCGCCTGAGTCGCCCCAAAACGTTTTGAAATGCCGGTCATGGTGAGTGACGGCGTTGGCAAGAGATCATTGTGCATCTGGAGTTCGACTTGAGTTGTCACGGCGAACGGGAAGCTTGAGATTGCGGACAACAAGGATGCTAATAAGACCAACGAAACCGCCCAAACCGGTGCCAATGGAGTGGCCAGTCGGGTCACCCGGTCCCCGACAGAATGGAGCAAGCAGGCTCCATCCGCACATGCAGCCAATGACAACGGCCAAGATCGTCGCTTTCACGTCAGACCACTTTTGTCGGAGTGCAGGATTAGTTCTCGAACCGTTCGGGGCTGAGCAGCTTGTCCATGTCAGGCGTCTTCATGTTTTCGGGGGTGGCGAGGAACTCACCGGTGCCGATTCGCTTTTCGACGGTCTCACCACGGATCTTTTTCACCATCGCCATGACCGACTGGTAACCCATCGTGACCGGGTCTTGCAGCACGATGCCGTGGCAGCTCCCTTCTTCCATCGCCCGCACTAGGTTTTCACTGGGATCGAAGGCGATGAACTTCACTTTGCCCGACAGTTCCGCCTCTTTCAGCGCGCCGAGGACTCCCGCCGCATTCGGTTCGCAGACGGCGAAGATGCCGTTCACTTCGTCCTTGTATTTGTTAAGGACTTCCGTCGCCTTCGTCAGGGACGATTCCGGAGTCGTCTCGGCGTACTGATCCGACGAAAGGATCTTGATGTCCGGGAACTCCTTCTTCAGCGTGTCGAGAAACCCTTCTTCGCGCTGTTCGGTGCTTTCGCTCCCCACGTGGTAGCGGAGCATCACCACTCCACCCTGGCCCCCCAACACCTCCCCCATCCGTTGGGCGGCCAGTTGCCCCCCCTTGTAATTGTCGGTGGCGACATAGCTGACAATCTTCGACTCGTCTTGCAGGGCACTGTCGAAGATGACGACGGGAATACCGGCCTCGACCGCTTCCGTCACCGGCGCGACCATGGCCTGCTTGTCATTGGGAGCCACACAGATTCCATCGACCTTCTTCGTGGTGAAATCTTGAACGACGTCGATCTGGGAAGCCGTTTGATCTTCCTGCAGCGGCCCCTTCCAGAGGATCTCCACGTTGCCGAGTTCCTTCGCCGCCTTCTCGGCACCCGCATGGATCGATTTCCAAAAGACGTGCGTCGTCCCCTTGGGGATGACGGCGATCCGGAGCTTCTTGGTGGTTGAGTCACCATTCGCAGGCGTGCCACTCGCACCGCTGCCGCCCGGTTTGGGAGCGGCCTTCGGAGCGACGGGGCCGTCACCGCAGCCAACGAACAACGTCAGAGCCAGCATCAATCCCAGGGTGCGTCGCATCGGTCGATCTCCCACAGAGGTCATGTCGAAGGGTGAAGGTCACGTGAGGGCGGGCATCGTACCCGCGAGCAGAAATGGCGGCCAACGTCGCGGCCATTGACCACCGTCGATGACGCCGGCGACGCTCATGTCTCGATCGGCAATCCCGCTTCCTTCCAGCCACGGAAGCCGCCATCGATGCTGATGACGTTGGTGTAGCCCATCTTCTGCAGGTTGTCGGCCGCCAGCGCCGAACGAAAGCCGCCTCCGCAGTAGAGCACCAACTCGGTGTCGGGATCGGGCACGAGGGATTCGATGTCCCGCTCGATGATCCCCTTGCCCAGCGGCTTCGCGCCGGGGACGTGTCCGGCCGCGAATTCACTCTCTTCGCGGACGTCGAACAACAAGAACGGCTCGCCGCGCGCTTGCCGCTCGCGCACATCGGCCACCGTGCATTCGCGGATGTTGATGCGCACCGCCTCAACGATTTGGAGAAAACGAGGGGAGTGATGGGCCATGAGTCATCCTTCCGAGATCGGCGTACGAGTTGGAACCAGGCATGTCCGAGCGAGTGAGATTAGCGTCCGCCTGGATTGGAAGAAACGGAACAGTGCTTCCCGTCAAACGACGGCCATGTGATCGCCACTGACTTCCATTCCGATCGGGGTGACGATGAGTCGCATTGGTGGAGCGGCAACGATTGTTCGGGCATCCACGATGCGAGGCTCCTTTCGTGCCCGTCTTTCGTTCGCCGCATGAACGGATACTGCGCGACGAACACGCCCCAACAACGTCGCGAGGATTCCTTCGGATATCAGCAGGACGTTGTGTTTCTGATCGCGCGTACCAAAGGTTGAAACCGGCGATTGGCCCTGTTGCGCAGGGGAAAACTCGCTTCAAGCAGTCAACGAAACACGCTTCGGACAATCGCATTGCGCCGCGAAATGAACCATGAATTGCCGATGGCCTCTTCGGTCTGCCGCCACGTCAAGGCACGCGAAATGCCAAGGTGATTTGCCGTGAAAACGTCCCGCCATTCGCGGGACAGTCGCACCTGTTTGCCATCGACCTCCCTTGTTGGCGATGGTTCGGAAGCTCACGTTTTGAGGAGAATTCACATGTTACGAACACGACGTCGCGGATTCACATTGATCGAACTGTTGGTGGTGATTGCAATCATCGCGGTGTTGATCGCCCTGTTGTTGCCGGCGGTCCAGCAGGCTCGCGAAGCGGCGCGACGGACGCAGTGCAAGAACAATCTCAAGCAATTGGGCCTGGCCTTGCACAACTATCACGACACCGTGTCGGTGCTCCCGCCCGCGCACATTGGTCGCTGTACCACCCCGCGATTGAACGCGACCGGATTGACGATGCTGTTGCCCTACATCGATCAGGGGCCGATGTACAGCCTGTATAACTCGAACGGGTCCGCGACGACTTATGTCAGTACGGGCGGGCCTGCCGTGACCGATGATCCGACGACGAACGGCAATGCCGTCTTGATCAAGACGATCCTCCAGGGATTCCTGTGTCCGTCTGACGCCGCCAACCCCGCAATCGCCGCCACGGGATCGAACTATGGCATCTCGGCCACGAATACGGGGCGCGGGGGAGCCAAGACGAACTACGACTTCATCACTTACGGTTCGGCGTACATCAGCACGTGCGAAGACTGGACGAACACACCCCTCAACGTGCGCCGCATGTTCGGCGACAACAGCCGCTGCACATTGACCGATGTCAGGGATGGGACCAGCAACACCGTGATGATGGGTGAGACCACGAGAGACGTGGCCAACGGCGGAACGAATGCGTGGGGCTATCGCGGGTGGGTGATGGTCGGGCTCGACCTCGCGGCTTATCCCATCAACAACTGGACCTACGGAGCGACGACTTACCCGCAGGGCAAACTCGGCAGTTGGGCCTACTCCGGCAGCCTGCACTCGGGAGGAGCCCATTTTCTGTTCGCCGACGGCTCCGTCCGCTTCATCGGCGAGAATCTCGACACCGTTACGCGCCAGCGGTTGGCCTACATGTCCGACGGACAGGTGATCGGTGAGTTCTAAAGCTTCGTGAGTGCGCGCTCGATGAATCGCTCGGCAACTTCGCCGTGAGCCCCTTCGGGGGCGTGAAGCCCCTTCGGCCGGTGTGTCGCGGTCAGGAACGATGCGTTGGTTCGGACCGCGGTTTTTCGATGTCACTTTTGCAGGAGATGAAAATGATGTTGCGCAGGTACCTGTGTCTTGGAATGGTCGTGGGCATGGTCGGCTGTGGGAGCAGCGTGTCCTCGAAGCCACTCCCGAAGACCGCACCGGCGGTCGGTATGGTGACTCTGGGTGGAGCACCGCTCGCGTTTGCCTCGGTCACGTTCGTCCCGAAAAGTCAGGCAATTGGGATTGAAAGTGTGGGGGTGACTGACGAGCGCGGACACTTCGCCTTGAAGCAGGTCCGCGGCAAGGTGGGTGTGCCTCCGGGTCACTACACGGTCGTCATCAACCGCTTTGTGAAGCGTGACGGAACGCCCGTGAGCCTGGGCAAAGGGGAGTTCCCGGCCAATGTGGGAGCGGTGGAATCGTTGCCGCCGCAGTTCAGCAATTACTCCGAGTCCGTGTTGTTGGCCAACGTGCCCGAGACCGGCGGCGAGTTCCAGTTCGATCTGACCCACAGGTAAGTCTGTGTGGGGTATGCCAGGTTCGTGCAACGCAAGAGGCTTCGCGCGGTTGCAGGCAACCGCGCGAAGCCTGACCGATGAATGTGGGACAACTCTGTGTCTCCGCCGCAGAAATTCTGTTCGTGCTTGTTTCGCGCTCAACGCGAGCACAGGCATTGAGCAACGCACAAGGTTCCGGCAACTTTGCAGCTTTCGGTGCGTTCCTTCGGATACAGGAAGGGCGTCGAATGCTCATTGTTCGCCTCAACGATTCAATGCGAGGAAATCGTCTCAATGCGAGGAAATCCTCGCAAAGGACGGGAGCCGCTGGTTGGTTGGCCGAGAAAAAAAAGGGGGTGGCACAACGATTGCCCCGTACCACGCTGATTGGTCAACCAGATCGTACGAGCACCCGAGGATGGTCTTGCGGCTGTGTTCCTTCGATCCCGCTGTCTGCTCGCCAGCGGTCCCCTCAAGTGAACTGATGGCCCAGACGTGACAACGGAAAGATTTGATTTGCCTTATGCTTTGCCTGTGGTTAGCATCGAAACACATTTCAAACAATGAGTTGCGATTCTGATCCCGAAATCTGCTGCTTCGACGTGTTAGCCGTTCCCCCGGCGGAACGGAATTACTTCGATCGTCCGGTTGAGTTTTTTCGAGGAGGGTTTGATGAAACGCACTTTTTCCAAACGTCGCATCGGTTTCACATTGATCGAACTCCTGGTGGTGATTGCCATCATTGCGGTGCTCATCGCGCTGTTGCTTCCTGCGGTCCAGCAGGCGCGCGAGTCGGCCCGGCGGACCCAGTGCAAGAACAACTTCAAGCAACTGGGAATCGCCCTGCACAACTACAACGACACACACGGTGTGTTCCCGGCGTCCGGTTACGCCGTGGGAGTGGGTGGCTACGACTACATGACGGGCGGTGCCACGCCGGCCATTCCGAAGCAGTCGAACACGAGCGGCTTCGTGATGCTGCTGCCGTTCTTCGATCAAGCACCCATGTTCCAGAAGTGGAGTTTCGACGACGCCGCCAGTTGGTCGTATGTGTACGGGCTGTACACCGCCAGCACAGTTCAGGGAAATCCCGATGTGAACGCGCCGATTTCGAAGAAGGTGATGCCGATGCTCACCTGCCCCTCGGACAACGGCGCGCCGAACTACACGTCCATGAACCAGTATTACTCGATCAGCGGCACTCAACCGGGCGGCTACCGAACGAACTACGAATTCAGCGTAGAGTACAACGACTACTATTACGACCATCGGTGGATGGTCCTGGGTTTGGCGCAGCGTCCGCTGTTTGGCACCGATACTCGCACGGCGATCCGTGACATGACCGACGGGACAAGCAACTGTGCCGCGATGATCGAACAGTCGCGCGAGAAATATAATGGTGCTCTGGGTGGCTGGTCATACCGCTGCCACGTGAACATTGGAATTGATTTGAGTTGGGTGCCCATCAACAGTTGGTGCTATCCGCCGGGTTCAAACACCAACTGTCTCCCGGGTCGACTGGGACAATGGGCCTCTGCGGGCAGTCTGCACACGGGCGGTTGCCACGTGTTGCTGGGTGATGGTGCCGTTCGGTTCCTCTCGGAAAACATCGACGCGACGACTCGCCAGCGACTCGCGACCATCTCCGACGGTCAGACCGTGGGTGAATTCTGAAAACAAAACGGACCGCGCCGCGGGCGCGGATGGGTGATGGAATTCGTGCTGCTGTGACTGAGCCCTTGGCGGGAGCCTGCGCGAGATGCGCCGGACCACCAGGGGCTCGATTTTCGGATCTCCAGTTTTCTGGCTTGTCTCATCACACTGATGGAGTAGCAACTATGAGCAGATTTCGGGCTTGGTGTCTCTTGTTCCCGATGGCGGCGCTCGGTGTCGCCGGGTGCACCGGTCCTGCGCCGTTGAAGTTGGCAGATCCCGTACCCGCCTCTGGAACGGTGACCATCGACGACAAGCCGCTCGCGAAAGCACTCGTCTACTTCGTCCCGGATGGCGCCAAGGTCCTGGGGCCGGGCTCCAGTGCGATCACGGATGAAAGTGGAAAATACGAGTTGGTCACCGTGGTTTCCGGCAAATCCAAACCCGGGGCGATTCCGGGAAATTACAAAGTCTGGATTAGCAGCCTGATCGGTCCGGACGGCAAACCGATCGTCCCGGACGGCAAGACCCCGCCAGCCGACCTAGCCGCGCGAGAAGTGCTGCCCGAACGGTTTTCCAGCGTGTTGAGCACCGAATTGAAAGCCACCGTCTCCGACAAGGGCGGGACGTTCGATTTCAAGGTCTCGGCCAAATAGCCCGTCCCGCCGCGACATTCACATGCGACCCGACTCAGGCTTGAGTCGGGTCGCTTCTTTGCTGCGTCTCAGAGTTCCGGCTGGAATTGATCAGACCACCTGGCCGAGCCGCCATAGCGCATGGCGAGGTTCGCGAGGTGAGCGGCCGACGCGGCCGAGACACCTGCTTCGATGGGGGCGTTTGGCGGCTTGCGGCTGCGCAGGCAATCGACCCAGTTCGTGAGGTGAACCAACTCGCCATCGGGCTTGTTGTAGAAGTCGGCTCCGCGGAAGGTCGGTTCCGTACTCAGGATCAGTTCACTCGCCGGAACCTTTGACTTTCGTTCGGGGATGACCTGATAGCCGCCCCGGTCGATGTGAATCGAAGCGTCGGTCCCCTGAAACTCGATCCGCGCGCCGTTGCGGGCATTCGAGAACGTCCCTTCAAAGTGCATCTGGATGTTGCCGGGATAGGTCATCACCGTCTGCACGGAGTCGGGCGTCTCCCACAGTCCCTCGCTGTTGATGTGCTGGCCGATGCTTACCGCGTGTTCGGGATGATCGACGTTCAAGATCCAGTGCGCGACATCGATCCAGTGAACCATCAGGTCGGTGAAGATCCCGCCGCCAAAATCCCAGAACCAGCGCCAGTTGAGCAGCCGGTATTCGTCGAACGGCTGATCCGGCGCGTTGCCGAGAAACTTCTGCCATTCCACGCTCTTGAAGTCGAGAGCCGGGATGTTGCGCTTGAAGCGATCCTGGTTGCGGTTCCAGCTCATGTGGACTCGCATCACCTTGCCGATGTGCCCGGCGTCGATCAGCTCGCGAGCGGCAACGATGTGAGGCATCGACCGCTGCTGAGTCCCGACCTGCACGATCCGCTTGTGTTTCTGAGACGCCTCCAACAGCGCGGCCCCTTCGGACAGGCTGTGTGTCAGCGGCTTCTCGACGTACACGTCCTTGCCCGCCGCGCACGCGGCCAGAGTCAGCGGTGCATGCCAGTGATCGGGAGTCCCAATCACCACGGCGTCGATGTTCTTGTCATCGAGCACCCGCTGCCAGTCCTTCACGACGACAGCCTTCTCATCCGCCAGCGGCTTGGCGAGACCAATCGGATGATCCCAGATGTCGCACAGCGTCGTGATCTTCACGCCGGGAATGGTCCGCAGCGACTCCATCAGCTTGCGGCAGCGGCCTCCGACACCAATACAGCCGACGCGAATCGTCTCATTCGCGGCGAAGGCCCGTTCGGGTGAGAAGAGGGCGGACGAAGCGGCGAGAACTCCGGCCGCTTGCAGAAAATCGCGACGAGTCGGACTGGTCATGGTGAGCCTTTCATGAGGAGAAGAAATATAGCGAGCACCCTGGGATTCGGCCTGCCCTTTCAGACTACTCGAATCAAGCGATGATCGCGTCTATTGGCATTCCGAAGTCGATCTCCAAACGCTTGTGGCCGGGGATTTCGAGGCGTTTGTGGTCGAGGCCGAGTTGGTGCAGGACGGTGGCGTGGATGTCGGTCACGTAGTGGCGGTGTTCGACGGCGTGGAAACCGATCTCGTCGGTGGAGCCATGAACCGTGCCTCCCTTGATGCCGCCTCCCGCCAGCCAGACCGAGAAGCCATACGGATGATGGTCTCGCCCGTCGGACTTCTCGGCACCGGGGGTTCGTCCGAATTCGGTGGCGAAGACAACCAGCGTCTCATCGAGCAGCCCGCGCTGTTTGAGATCCTGGAGCAACCCGGCGATCGGCTTGTCGACCGCCCTGCTGCGTGTCGTGTGGTTCTCCTTCAACTTGGCGTGAGCATCCCAGCCGTCGTCGTAGATCTGGACGAACCGCACACCCCGCTCGACCAGTCGCCGCGCGGTGAGGCTCATGCGGCCGACCGACTGTGTGGCGGGGTCGTTCAGGCCGTAGAGGTCTTGCGTCGCCTGCGTCTCGTCGGACAGGCGGACGACCTCGGGGACCGACATCTGCATGCGGAAGGCCAGCTCGTAGGACTTGATCCGCGCCCGCATCGCCTGATCGTCGGGATACTCGACCCCCGCGAGGCCGTTCAGTTCGTTGAGCAGATCGAGCTGGCTGCGTCGTTCGGCCACGGTCACGTTGTTGCCGGGCGTGCCGAACGGCAGCGGATTGTTCGGGTCGATGGCCATCGTGACGGCGGAATGTTCGGGGCCGAGATAGCTGCCGTCGTGAGCCCCCACACCGCCGCAGCAGTCTCCGGGTCCGCCCCCCATCACGACGAACTGCGGCAGGTTGTCGTTGAGCGATCCCAGCCCGTAATGGACCCACGACCCGATCGACGGATGGAAGCCGTCAAAAATGTGGCGGCCGGTGTGAAACTGAAGCTGAGCCGCATGGTCGTTGTCGGTCGTCCACATCGACCTCACGACGGCAATGTCATCAATGCACGAACCGACGTGCGGCCACCAGTCGCTCACCTCGATCCCGCTCGCGCCGCGCTTCTGGAATCCGATCTGCAGCGGGTACAGCGTCCCCATCAACTCGCGCGGCGTCCCGGCAAAGTCGCGCACGTTCTTGCGATAGAAGGGCGAGCCCACCACCGCCGCCTCATACGGCGACTCCTTGATCGTCTTCCCGGCATGCTTGGTGACCTCGGGCTTCGGATCAAAGCTCTCCAGATGACTTGTTCCGCCCAGCATGAAGTACCAGATCACACTTTTGGCTCGCGGCAGGAACGATGGGTTGCCGTTGAGGAGCGTCGCTTCCGCGTGAGACTCGTCATTGGCGAGGCCATCCCGCGCGAGCATCGACCCGAGCGCAAGGCCGGTGAATCCCATGCCGACATCGGACAGGAAGGCTCGGCGATTGACGCGACCGCAAGGGTAGTGCGAGTGGTGCATGATGGCCTCAGAAATGAAGTCGCCTTGGGAAGTCCAACCTATCCGACACTCAGATCGACACAGTCGTCAAGTCTGCTTCAAGCAGTTCCCGCTCGGCTGCATCCGTCACCTGCGAGGCGAGATCACGCGCCGTGGCGAGATGCTGCTCTGCTTCGACTCGATTCCCGTCGAGAGCCTCCGCACGCGCCAGTGCCTCGTGCGCATAGCCGAGGTAGAACAGATCCTCATTCTGGCTGTGTGTCAAACAGATTTGACCGTACTGCCGCGCCTTGTCGGCCTGCTCCAGCAGAGCGTACACGCGCGAGAGCTGCCAGTAGCCGATCGACAAACTGCGCGGAGTGCAATCGGGCCGCTGTTGCCAGTGGAACAGCGAGGCATAACACATCGCGACCATCAACCGGTCCTCGTCTGGCGAACGGTTGGGCTTGTCGATCAACTCCCGCACGCCGTTGAAGCACGAGGTGGAGAAGTGACGATGGGCGGCGGCAAGGTCGAAGTCGGGTGTGGTCATTCGTTGTGAGTTCCGTTCATTGGAGGATGGGCACTCTTGCCCGTCCGGGTTTCTGATCGTGTTTCACGCTGGAAAAGAGGACGGGCAAGAGTGCCCATCCTCCAACATCACCTCACCGTTACGAAAGCGTTGTGGCTGAACAGGACATGGACGAAGTTCTCTCTCGCTCGCTGGGCTGGCGACACCGAAGGGCCGCGTTGCGATTGGCCTCCGGCGGTGAAGACGGCTTGGTTGGATGTGGACACGAGTTTGGAATGGTCTTGCAGGAACCGACGGCTGACGGCGAGTTCGGCCTCGGTGGGGGACTGGCTGAGGATCGTCTCGAACGCCGCCGTGATGAAGGCCGTGTTGGTTGGCTCGTCGTCCTTGTCGCCGACTTGTGACGTGAGCTTCTCGGCCAACAGACGAGCCTGGTCGAGGGCGAGGGCACTGTTCATCAGGGCCAGCGCCTGCTGGGGAACCACGCTTTCCTTGCGGCGATAGCAGCCGTTCGGGTCGGCCACGTCGAACAGTTCGAGGAATTTCATCTTCTCGTTCGGCGTGTTGCGGAAGTAGAGGCTGCGCCGCAACGAAGTCTGTCCCTGCACTTCGGGAATCTCCGGGCCGCCGCGTGTCGCGTCGAGGCTGCCCGCGACGAAGAGGACGCTGTCGCGGACAACCTCGGCCTCCATGCGGCGGGAGTTCATGTGCCAGAGGTACTTGTTGGTTGGATCAATTGTGAGCGCGGAACTCGGAGCGCGGAGTGCGGAACTGGCAGAGGCATCCGCCTTCTGCTCCGCACTCCCCGTTCCGCGTTCCGCGCTTCCCGTGCTCATCCGATACGCCGCCGACAGCACGATCGCGCGATGAATCGGCTTCATCCGCCAGCCATTCTCCATCAACTCGACCGCCAGCCAGTCGAGCAACTCCGGATGCGAGGGCTGATCGCCGTTGAGGCCGAAGTTCGCGACGCTTGGCACCAGCGCCTGGCCGAAGTGGCGGAGCCAGATGTGATTCACCGCCACTCGCGCGGTGCGTGGGTTCTGCTTGGAGGCGATCCACTGCGCGAGTGCCGTCCGTCGCCCGGTGCTGGTCGAGGGGAACATCTCACCAACGGGAGCGTACTTGTCGTCGGGTTTCTCCCTCGCAGAGCGTGCTGCCGCGAGAACCTGCCTCGCCGCATTGAGCTTCTGTTCGGCATCAATCGCGGCAGGTGAGTTCTCGTAGAGGAGAGCATCAGCGGAGGCTTCTTCTCCGGTCCCCTCGCCCCTCGCCTTGGAGGGGAGAGGGTTAGGGTGAGGGGTTCTTTGTTCGGCTGCCTGCAATTGGGCAGCGTCATCACCACTCGGCCCCCTCACCCTAGCCCTCTCCCCCACTGTCTTCGTTTCTTCCAAGACAGGCGGAGGAGAGGGGACAGGAGTTGGGTCCGCACTGCGAGACAACTCCGACCGCAGCGATGGCCTGACCGACATCAGGAACTGTTCGGCTTGCAGCACGGCTTCGTCGGCCTTCGCGACGGCGACCGCTTTTTCGGCGCGGCTGGCGGCAAGAATCCGTTGCGTCCGACTCTCAATCGCTTCGTCACTCTGTCCCTCCGTCGCGCCATGCTTTGCCCGTTCCGCGGCGATGCGGGCATGGAGAGATTCGACTTCGGCGAGAGCGGTGGCCCGCCTCTTCTCCGCCAACGCGACTTGATCGAGGGCGACCTGGTGCTCGCGGCGAAGGTCGTCCGGCGAGACGGTCAACTCGCGGATTTCCAGTTCGAGAAACTCGGCCGAGCCCTGGTGGACCCACAGCGCGAACTTGCCTTCACGCCGCGCGACGGGCATCACGTAGTCGAGACGCTTCGAGCCGTTCAGCACGATCGTCAGTTGTTGCCCGCGCGCGGTGATCTCGATCGTTGCCTCTTCGCCGACCTTGAGATCTGTCGTGGGGACGATCCCCGCTTGCGGATAGACCTGCTGGCCGCCTGTGCGATGAAACGCCTGGACCGATTGGCTGGCGTCCCCCGTGTGAGTGTAGATGTCCTGCGAGTGGCCCTGGTCGATGTAATCGAAGCTGAACCCGATGGACCTCAAACCGGCGGCGGCGAGCGGGCGGTAACGGAGCTTGATGCGAACGTCTTGCGGAAGAGTTGCCTTCTTGAGAACCATCGTCGCGAAACCAGTGACCGCCTTCTCGACGAGGCGATTGTTCTCGTAGACCCACTGTCCGTTGAGCGGCTGCCAATCGTCGGGACGTTGCTGCGAGAAGTCGTCGCGGTAGAGGAAACCATTGGAAAGTGCGGAACTCGGAGCGCGGAGTGCGGAGTGAGGAGAGGCGACCAACGTGTTTTGTTCCGCGCTCCGCGCTCCGAGTTCCGCGTTTCGGGATCCTAGCTGCCGTGCTGTGTCTTTCGCGGCGGCGATCTCTTTCTCGGCCTTCGTGACTCCCGCACGAGCCTGCTTGAGCAGACCGTCGGCCAGTTCGGGGCGAAGCGACGGATAGAACGCCTCGACGGGCAGCGAGACCGTTTGGATGGCAGGCAGTTCGCCGCGCAGGGCGGAGGGAACTCCGGGAGACAGCGGGCGCGATTCGTCGGGGTGGCGGTTGTCTCCGCGCTGGAAGACGAACGTTTTGACATCGAGTTGTTTGTCGAAGACGCGGGCGACGCCGTCCTTCAAGACCGGACCCAGCGTCGCGTCCTTCTCGGTCTCGGTGGCTGCGTTCAGCCGGTCGGTGCGCACGTCGTGCGGTTCGAAGAAGGCTCGGAAACGAAAATACTCCTCCTGCGAGACCGGGTCGTACTTGTGGTCGTGGCAGCGGCAGCATTTCAGCGTGAGGCCCAGAAATGCCTGGCTCGTATGCTCGACGAGATCGAACATCCAGACATTGCGGTCAAACTTGTACCAGTTGCGGCCGATGAAGCCGGTCGCGCGCAGCGCCTGCGGGTCGGTCGGAGCGACTTCGTCGGCCGCCAGCATCTCGACGATCATCCGGTCGTACGGCTGGTCTTCGTTGAGCATGTCCACGATCCAGTCGCGCCAGCGCCAGATATGGCGTTGGCTGTAACGAATCTCGTTGATCGCGCGGCTGCCGTACCAGTCGGAGTACCGCCAGACGTCCATCCAATGCCGGCCCCAGCGTTCTCCGTATTGAGGCCGATTCAGCAAATCATCGACGACTTTTTCGTAGGCATCCGCAGACTGATCGGCCGCGAAGGCGCGCAGCTCATCGCGCGTGGGAGGCAAGCCGACCAGATCGAGATGGACCCGCCGCAACCACGTCGCGCGGTCGGTTTCGCGCACGGGGGTCAGTCCGAGTTCATCATGCTTGGCCGCGAGAAACGCATCGACCGGCGTCCGCACCCACTCGGGATGTTTGACGACGGGAATGGCGGCTCGCGCGGGAGGCCGATACGACCACCAGTCGCGCGGATCGGTCTGAAGCTGCTCGTCGGCCGGCCCCTGCGCCCCCTCGTCGATCCATTTTTTGAGCAGGTTGATCTCGTCCGCCGTGAGCGGCGTCCCGTCCCCCTCGGGCGGCATTTTGATGTCGCCGGTGCGGGTGACGATTTCGATGAGGCGACTCTTCGCGGCCTGGCCCGGCACGACGATGGCCCCGCCGTCGCCACCCTTCCTGACCAGCGCGGCCGTATCCAGCCGCAGGCCGCTCTTCTGCTGCAGGCCGCCGTGACACGACGAGCAACGGTGAATCAGCAACGGCTTGATCTGACGGACATAGTCGATCGAGTCCGCGGCGGCCGTGAGACCCGCCCCCAACCCCCAAGCCAGCGCGGCGCACAGCCATCTCGCAACCGAGGCAAATTTCATGGCGGAGTCTCGCGCGACGAACGAACAACCGATGCCAGTCGACAGAGGCGAGATTGTAGTCGCTTACATCGGCGGTCACGAGTTCATCGCACTTACCGGCTTTGTCATCGCTGCGACGAGTACGGCCACTGTGGCGGTGTGCCGTTGGCGGAGCTTCCGGTCGCGGGTCCGGCTCCACCGGGCAGCGACGCGCCGGCACCGTTGCCACTGTTCCACATCGGCAGTGAGTTCGGTGAACTGCCACTGCCTGAAGCGGCTCCATTGGGGAGCGAGTTGCTGTTCGGCCAGGCTCCGCTGTACGGCCGCGATCCGCCGGGCTGACTCGTCGGATCGGCCCACGGCGTCTTCGCGTAGCGCGAGGTTCCACCGCCGCTCGTGTCGGACGGGAACGTCTCCAGCGAATCGTTCGTGCGCGTGGCCGACTGGCCCCAATTGGACAAGCCTCCCGCCTGAATCACACCCGATCCGGTGTTCGAGGTCGGCTGTTGCCCGTTCGCGGGCGCGTCCCACGGGCGCGACATGTTGCTGGCGGGTGAGTTGGGGGCGATCGACATCTCGCTCCCGGCGGAGCCTTGTTGTGCGGTACCGGCCGATTTCGAAGAGTTGGCTCCCTGCCAGTGGGGCGAGAATTGACTGGCGGCCGAACCGTCATTGACCGGCAACTGGAGTCGGCCCTGATAGGGCGCGCCGTTCGGCGAGGGTTGGTTGTTCTGGTTCTGGTACTGCGGTGGTTGCGCGAACTCGTTGCCGGACCGCTGTTCGTAAGCGGGGGCGCCCGACGAAGGCATGCTCGTTCCGCCCGCCGAAGTGGGATCACTCGCCACGATCGGAAACAGGCTGCCCGGTCCGACACTCATCCCCAGTTGAGCCGCCGCCTGACTCGCACTGACGCCACTGTCAGCGCCTCCCTGCGCGTGGCCCATCTGTTCAATCGGAGATTGGAACTGAGACGGTGTGGGGTTGAAGGCTCCGGTGTTGGGTGGCGCGGAAGCACCCTGCCAGAAGTCGATGTTCGAATCGGGACGGGTTCCCGGCGGAGCCATCAGCGGGCTCTGGGACCGGGCCGGCGCGAATCCCGGGCGTTGAGTGGCGTCATTCGAAGCTCTGCCGGGATATGGCTGCATCGCTGTGCCGGGCTGCAGATTCGGTGGCAGCGTGATCGTCGCGCCGGGCTGCAGTGGGGGTGAGTACGGCGGGAATTGACCAGCACCCGGATAGACCGTTGGTGGCGGGTTGGTCGTCGAATTGTCGGAGGGCTGACCTGGCGCCCAAGCGGGATTGTTCGGGGCAATGTTCGGCCTTTGATCCGGCACCGCTCGCTGATCCGGCATCGATGAGTCACCCGCCCAGTCACGCTGCGACGGAGACGGCGCGAACTGGGGCTGACGATTTTGGTTCCCCTCCGATAGTCTGCGTTCCATCTCCGACTTCAGTTGTTCGAGGGTCATGTTGCGGACATCGGTTCTCTCGTCGGTGGGAATGGGTAGCACCGTCCGCTGCCCGGCTTCGGCCCGATTCGACGCCAGCGCCAATGCCGACGGTGGGCCCTGCGGGAACAGTTGTGCCAGGTACTGCTGTGTTTCAGCTTCCGTGGTCCCCCGGCGAAAGAGGGCGAGCGCATCGTCATAGCGTCCCTGCTTGCCGTACAGCGTGCCGAGATTGAGCATCGCTCCCCTGTGTGAGGGATCGATGGCCAGCGCTTCCCGCAACGTTCTCTCGGCGCCGCGGTCGTCATTGCGCAGGGCATGGGAGTAACCGATGTCGCTGAGCAGATTCGGGTCGCGCGGCCGCTTGCGGAGCGCGGCCTCGTAATGATCGTCGGCGACTCCGAACAGTTGCTGTTTGTCCGCCACGACGGCCAGCCGGTGATGAACGTCCGGGTCATCCGGTTTGGCGGCGAGGGCCAGTTCATACGCGCGGCGCGCCTCGTCCAATTTGCCCTCTTTTAGCCGCAGATTCCCGGCCTTGAAGTTGTCGGCATAGTCGCGGGCCCGCTGTGACTCGTCGGTCTTTTTCGCCATCCGCTCCTTCAGTTCCGGAGACACCGTGGGCGGCTTTGGCTCTTTCTTTTTCTGGCCCCAATAGGTCACGGTCTCCTCGTGATTCGGGTCGACCGGTTTCGGCTCGGTGCTCTTTCTCCACGCGGTGGCCCACTTGTTGGTGGTTCCCGACATCGACGTGCAGCCGCACATCGCCAGCGAAACGACCACGAGGGCACAGGGGAAGGCCGTCGAGATAAATCGTGAATTCGTCATTCAACCGATCCTTGGTTGAGGCGAGAACGAAATGAGTTTGTGACCGCAGGTGGTCCGTGGATTTGTCGAGAGACTGTGGACGGATGTGACGCTGGCACGAAAGCATCCTTTCTCGTGCCGACTGCGGGTAGATGCTAAAGTTGTCAGCCAAGCGGAAACTATTAGCGTCATTTGCATGAAACTAC
>JANODP010000013.1:0-6197 GCA_031412755.1 Schlesneria sp.
CTGCAAACCAAGCACATTCAGGGGACTCACGTCCCCCGCTCCGAAGGAGAAAAGGCGGGGCTGACGCCAAAAGGCATCCAGTGCTGTCTGCCGCTATACTCGGGCCACTTCCCTCCGCCCTTTGCTGTGATTGATCTTCCCGATGACATTGCCATTTTTCCCTCGACCCGAACTGTTGGCTCCGGCTGGTGATCGTGAGTGCCTGCGGGCGGCGGTCGAGAACGGGGCGGATGCCGTTTATTTCGGGCTCAACTGCGGGTTCAACGCGCGGGCGCGGGCGACGAACATCGAGCCGGATGAACTCGCCGAGGTGATGGCCGGACTGCACCATCGCGGCGTGAAGGGGTATGTCACCCTCAACACGTTGGCCTTCACCGAGGAGCTGCCCGAGTTGGAGCGGCTGATCCGGCGCGTGGCGCTGGCCGACGTGGACGCCGTGCTGGTGCAAGACCTCGGTTTGGTGAGGCTGATCCGCGCGATCTGTCCCGACCTGCCGATTCATGCGTCGACGCAGATGACGCTCACCAGTGCCGAGTGCATTCGCGTGGCCGAAGAGTTGGGGATCGAGCGGGTCGTACTGCCGCGCGAGTTGTCGATCCGCGAGATCGCCAGGCTGCGGCAATCGACAGCGGTCTCACTGGAGGCGTTCGTTCACGGGGCGCTCTGCGTCGCGTATTCGGGTCAATGCCTGACGAGCGAGTCACTCGGCGGACGGAGTGCCAACCGCGGGCAGTGTGCGCAGGCCTGTCGCCTTCCCTACGACTTGATCTGCGATGGCGAGGACGTGGATCTCGGGGCGCAGAAGTACTTGCTCAGCCCGCAGGATCTGGCGGCGTATGACCTGACGACGGATCTGATCGCGGCGGGCGTTTCGTCGTTCAAGATCGAAGGCCGGTTGAAGACGCCCGAGTACGTGGCCAACATCACGAAGCACTACCGCGCGGCGATCGACGCGGCCGTGAAGGGGGAGCCGGTCGAGTTCACCCGCGACGAGGTGCGTGAAATGGAGCTGTCGTTCTCGCGCGGGTTCAGCCCCGGCTGGCTGAACGGCGACGACCACAAAATGCTCGTGCCGGGCTTCAGTTCGTCCAAGCGAGGCGTGTTGCTCGGTGAGATCGTTCGCGTGCGAGACGCCTCAGTCGATGTCCGGCTGGCAGGTCCGGTCGCACGCGGAGACGGCATCGTCTTCGAGGGGAATCGCGAAGCGAACGCCGAACAGGGTGGCCGCATCTTCGGCATCCGGCAGCGAAGTCGGTCGTTGGAGTCGGCCGAGGGCGGGGTGGTCGAGCTGGAATTCCAACGCGGTGCCATTGAGTTCGACCGCCTCAACGCCGGACTGTCGATCTGGAAGACGGATGACCCGCAACTGACGTCGCGCCTGCGCAAGACCTTCACCGGCCCCGACCCGCTGCGCAAGAGGCCACTCGACCTGCGAGTGCGATGTGTGGCGGGCGAACCGCTGGTTGTGAGCGCGGAACTCGGAGCGCGGAGTGCGGAGCAGGATGTCATAAAGGTTGAAATCACTTCTCCGGAGTCGCTGCCCGTCGCCACGAAGCACGCCATCACGATCGAGTTCCTGCGCGAGCAACTTTCCCGTCTCGGCAACACGGTCTACGAACTGCGGCAACTCGATGCAGAGATCCGCGGCGGACCAATGGTCCCGCTCAGCGTGCTGTCGAAGCTGCGGCAGGAACTCATCGCGCGACTGGATGAGGCAACGAAGCAGCCTCGCCAGCGGAGGCTCTTCGATGGCGAGGCTCTCGCCTCGCTGCGAGGCACGGTCAAGTCTGTAGGATGGGCACTCCTGCCCGTCCGCTCTTCACTGCCAAAGCCGGACGGGCAGGAGTGCCCATCCTACAAAATCGCGCCGCGACTCCACGTTCTCTGTCGGACGATCGAACAGATGAAGGAGGTCGCTCGAACGATCGGCCCCCTCACCCTAGCCCTCTCCCCCGAAGACGGGGGCGAGGGGGCAAGAAAGGTGACCGAATCCTCTGGCTCTCGACTCTTGACCCTCAGCCCTCGCCCCCTCCTCTACGCCGACTTTCAGGACATCCGCGAGTACCGTGAGGCCGTGGTGATCGCTCACGAAGCGGGCTTGCCGATCTATCTCGCCACGCCGCGCATTCAGAAGCCGGATGAAGTCGGTTTCTTTCACGCGCTGCTCAAGCACGGAGCCGACGGGATGCTCGTGCGCAATCTGGCGGGGATGCGGTTCTATACCGAGGAGGGACTGCCGTTCGTGGCCGATTACTCACTGAATGCCACCAATGAACTGACGGCTCAATTCCTGATCGAGCAGCGGGCCGAGCGCGTCACCGCGTCGTATGACATGAACCGCGATCAGCTTCTCGGACTGGTGGAGGCCGTACCGCCGGAATGGCTGGAAGTCGTCGTTCACCAGCACATGCCGATGTTTCACATGGAGCACTGCGTCTTCTGTGCGGTGCTGTCGCCGGGGACGAACAAGCACAACTGTGGCCGTCCGTGCGACACGCACCTCGTCCAGCTTCGCGACCGCGTGGGGAGCGAGCATCCGCTGCACGCCGATGTCGGCTGCCGCAACACGCTGTTCAACGCCGTTCCACAAAGTGGAGCCGAGATCGTCGCGAGCCTGCTCGAGCGGGGCGTGCGAGACTTCCGCATCGAGTTCCTCGACGAACGCCCCGCCGACATTCGGCGCGTGCTCAACCTCTACCGCGACCTGTTCGCGGGCCGCATCCGCGGCGAAGAAGTCTGGCGGTCACTCAACGCCGCCAACCGCGTCGGCGTCACCCGCGGCACACTCGAAGAACGCCGCAACCCGCTGGCGATCCTGTAACGATCGTCGCATCAGCAACGGGCGATTGCGGCTGCGCCCGCCGCGGAAATCGGCATGGGCAAGATCGCCGGAATGAGCTACATCCCCGCCCCAAGTTTGAGAGGGTGCGACCGGCCGACTGCGCTACAGTCGATCGCCACGCCTGCCGATTCCGGCCAGGCAGCCCCCTCAGGCAAAGACATTTGTCATTTCGCGGAGACCGAGTCATGCCAGCGACCTTCACACCGAACCGAATTGATTCTGCGATGGATGCCTCGTCCATCGTCTTGTCCGGATTGGATTCCATCGAACGCGGGCTGCAGGCGGCCCTCGATCTGACCGACGCCCGCGCCGACGTGCTGGCGCGGTTGGGTTACAGCCTCGAAGGTTGCACGGCCCTGGTCGTCGGTTGTGACGGACAGATTGGCACGGAGATCTGCAAGCGGCTGGCCGACCACGGCTGCTCGGTACTGGGGACGTCGATCTCGACCGACGGCATGCATGCGACCCGGACCCAGATGGCCTCGCGCTGGGGAACGTGGTCGGGCGGAACGACGTGCGACTTCACCAGCCCCGCGACGTTCGATCCGGCGGTCGAACAGATCGTGCGGCAGTTGGGAGACCGGTCGCTCGACATTCTCGCGCTGGTCGGAGGCGGCGTCGTGAAGGGAGTCGGCCCGAAGGAGCTGTTCCAGGATTTTTCGGACGAGGTCTTCGAGCGAACCGTGCGGCTGAACTTCACCGGTCCGGTCGAGTTCGCGCGGAAGCTGCTGAAGGCCGGCGTGATGGATGACTCGAAGCTGCCGCGGCTCGGCGCGATCTGTTCGATGTCGTACACGCTCGACCTGAGTCGCGTGTTCGCCTACCGCTCATCGAAGGCCGCGCTGCGCGAGTGGATCGAATTCATGGTCCTCGAAGCCTCCAAGCGGTGGCCCGCGATGAGAGTCCTCGGCTGGGAACCGGGCTTTGTGTTCTCGGCCCAGAACAAGGGGATCATCGACCCGGTGCGGGAAGCGGCGATCCGCAACCGCTTCCCCGACGGCCAGTTCCAAACCCCCGAGCACGTCGCCAACGCGATCGTGATGTCGCTGCTCCCCGCCGCGCGCGATCTGCATGGCTCGGTGATCGAGATCGGCAACGGCTGCCAACGCACGGGGCTGGGCATGGCGGCGTTGTGACGTCTTCAAGCCGGAAGTCGCGTCGCGGTAATCGTTGGCTATTTGCTGATGCCCGCCACCTGCAAACGCTCGCGCGCCCACGCTTCGTCGGCGGGTGACAGCGGCGGTTCGACCGGCTCATCATAGGGGAGCATCCTGTCGTAGCAGGCCGGTTCGTAGACGGACTCGAAGACCTCCTGAAGGTTCAGTTCAACCTCGGGGTCTTGTTTGAGGAGCGGGATCGAAATCGTCGGCAGGCGCGTCTTCCAGTTCCAACCGAAGACTTGCCCGCGCGGGCTGCGGCCCTGCCGACCAACATAAACGTAATAGTCACCGGCTGGCAGTGGACGTCTCATTGGCAATCGTTCTCCGCCGCGCAGCAGATCGATCTCGACGAGATGCGCGTCACTCGCAAGGTACTCGGCCCGCTTCGCGAGATACGTTTCGATTCCGTCCTCGCCCGGCTGCTTGTTCGAGGGTGAGAGAACTTCCATGACGGTGACCACGCGCCGGTTCTTGCGTTCAATCACCTTGAGGCACCGCTGCATGAGCGGGTCGAGGTCGGGATATTCCAACTCGGCGACCGCAACGTCGATGAGAGCAGCACCCGCGACCGACGATGATGATTCCGGCGACCAGTCGGGTGTGGCACTGATCGTCACATCGGGTCGAATCAGACAGCGTCGAATTGCTTCATGTGTGACCACCGCATACTCCTCGATCCTCGTCTCGAAGTGCGGCAGCAAACGCGGATTCAGCGAATTACAGATGGCTACCAACAGTTGCGGCGTGAAATCGTTCCAGAACTGATGCTTCTCCAAGAACGGATCCATGCCGGGAAACGGGCATCGCATGGCAATTTGCTCCTCGTGCGAGTGAACATTGACGAGCATAACCAAACGAGACACCGCTTCGCAGCCTGAGTTTCCACCCTACTTCGCTGCCTTCAACCGCAACTGTCCGCACGCGGCGTCAATGTCGGCTCCTTTGCGCTTTCTCACCGTGGCCGGGATGCCGAAGGATTCGAGGATGGACACGAACTCCTGCGTGCGCGGGGCGGTTGGTTCGACGAACTCCAGTTCGCTGACGCCGTTCATCGGGATCAGGTTCACGTGGGCGATGCGCGACTGGAGGAGGTGGGCCAATTCGCGGGCGTGTTGCGGTTCGTCGTTCACTCCTGACAGCAGGACGTACTCGTAGGTGACGCGGCGGCCGGTGATCGCGAAGAAATCGTCGGCCGCTGCGAGGATCGCGTTCATGCCGATCTTGTCGTTGACCGGGACGAGGCGGTCGCGGATCGCATCATTCGGCGCGTGCAACGACACCGCGAGGTTGTACTGCTTGCCGAGCTGCGCCAGCTCGCGAATCTTGTCGGGGAGGCCGACGGTCGAGACCGTGATGCGGCGGGCTCCCAGGCCGAGGCCCCCCTTTTCGTTGAGGCTGTCGAGCGCGGGGATCAGCGCCTTGAGATTGGCCAGCGGTTCGCCGATCCCCATCACGACGACGTTCGTGATCTGCTCGCCCTTCGGCAGCAGGCGGTCCATGCGCAGCACCTGTTCGAGAATCTCACCGGTCGTCAGGTTGCGTTTGAGTCCCAGCAGACCACTCGCGCAGAAGACGCAGCCCATCGCGCAGCCGACCTGCGTCGAGATGCAGACCGTGCGGCGCGAGACCTCACGGCCGCTCTCGGTGTCGCGCGCCGAAACCTGTTCGCGCATCAGGACGCATTCGATGAACTGGCCGTCGTGCAGTTCGAGCAGCATTTTTTCGGTGCGGTCGCTTCCCACCTGATGCTTCGCCACGCGGGCGGGGAAGAGCGAGAACTCGGCAGCCAGCGCGAGCCGCAATGCGTTCGGCAGGTCGTGCATCTCGGCAATGTCGTTGACGCGGCGTCCGAAGATCCAGCGACGAATCTGCTCGGCGCGGTACTTCGGAAACCCGTGGGCCTCGCACCACTCGGCGAGCTGGACGGAATCCAATTCGTACACGCGCGGCTTGAGGACGGGAGCCGCTTCCGGCGGGGAGGCTGGCAGGACGTTGAGTGCGGTCATGGGGAAAGGCTGTTCGATTCGACAAGCGTGAATGGAGAAGCCGCTTCAGAATTGATTTCGGAGCGGGGGACGTGTGTACCCGGAAAAAGCCCGCGAATGCCAAACAAGCGAAATAAGGGGACCCACGTCCCCCCCACCCAAAAAAAATCTGTAGCGGCTTGTCCAATAACCCTTGGCGAATAGGACAGC
>JANODP010000014.1:0-13825 GCA_031412755.1 Schlesneria sp.
GGTTGACAAACGCGGAACCTGGGGACTCACTCCCCCCGCTCCGAGAAGAAATGGCCGCTGACGAGACAACCGTCGCACGCATCGCTCCGCTTCCTGCCTGGCTGACAACGACTCTCGCCGAACTGCGGCATCCGACGGGAACGGCCGGCGATTGGATGGCCTTCGAAAAACGAGATCCCGCGTTCGCTCACGCGGCTCGCGTCTTCCTGCTGCAACGCCGGCTGCCGCTGCCCGACGATGTCCCCCCGCCAACGCTGGATGACGAGATCGATCAGCAGCCTGAGACCGCCGTCCTGGTTCCGGTGATTGATCGTTACGTCCGGCACGGTTTGCGGCGATCGCCTCACCCCGCCGATCGGGAACTGGCGGAGACCGCGATCCAGCGGATGAGATTGCTCGGCGTGCAGATCACCGAGACCGGCTGTCAGGCCTGTGCCTCTCCGGCCGGGCGCGTGATCGCGTATTCCAAGAGCAAGATGCAGGCGCTGCCGGAAATCTTGCGCGCCGAACGAGCCGCTCTCGGCGACCGCATCCGCGCGGTGATCGTCACGGATTACGAAAAGACCTCCGCCGTGTCAGCCGAGATTTCACACCTGCTCGACGAGGAAGCGGGAGGTGCGATGGCCGCGTTTCGCGCGCTGCTCAACCATCCCGACACCGACCCGCTCGATCCGGTCCTGCTGACGGGTTCGAGCGTCCTCGTCGATCACGACCTCGCGCCGCGATTGAAGGCTGAGGCCGAGACGTGGCTCAAGGCGAACGGTTTCGACGTGGAGTTGAGTCTCGAACATTCCAGCTCTTCCCCCCTCTCCCCCGTCTTCGGGGGAGAGGGCCGGGGTGAGGGGGGCATTTCTGGCGCGGCGGCCAATCACAGTGAGAGTGTGCAGGCCACGGATGTTCGGATAGAAGAACCCCTCACCCTAACCCTCTCCCCTCCAAGGCGAGGGGCGAGGGGACAAGACAAAGCATTCTCCATCCTCGACGGACGCGGAGCCGATTGGTGTCCGCGCGTTTATGTCGCCTTGATCACCGAGCTGTTTCAACGCGGCCTCACGCGCTGTCTGGTCGGGACGCGCGGGTTGCTCGGTGAGGGCTGGGACGCTCACAAGATCAACGTCCTGATCGACCTGACCACCGTCACCACGTCGATGTCGGTCAACCAACTGCGAGGCCGCTCGTTCCGGCTCGACCCGGATGAGCCGACCAAGCTGGCGAACAACTGGGACGTGGTCTGCCTCGCGCCGGAGTTCACCCAGGGTCTGGACGACTATCACCGGCTGATCCGCAAGCACGGACAATTGTTCGGCGTCACCGAGGATGGCGTGATCGAGAAGGGAATCGGCCACGTCCATGCCGCGTTTACGGAACTCAAGCCGGAGGGAGTCGAAGGTTCCGTGTCGGTCCTGAATGCGGAGATGCTTGCGCGGGTCGCCACCCGTGACGCCGCGCGCGATCGCTGGAAGATCGGCCAGCCGTACCATCTCGAACCGTTCCGCACAGTCGAGATCCGGCCGCGTGCGGGCAGCGATCAAGGCTTTCCGCCATTCGCCGGTTCGAAGTCGCCCTGGACCGACAAATCGCTGTCGCACGCGATCGGCCTGGCGTTGCTGGGCGCGCTGACGGAGTCCCGGTTGATCGCCACTCGACCAGCCCTGCAAGTCGGCGAACGGTCCGGAGGCTACGTGCGCCTGTTTCTGGAGAACGCCTCCCGGGAAGAGAGTGCCCTGTTTGCGGAGTCCTTGCAGGAAATCTTTGCGCCGCTTCACAAACCGCGCTACGTGATCCCGCGAAGTTTCGACCGCGTCCAAACAACATGGCTCTCGCGGTTGCTGCCCGGTGTGGTCGGTCGCTATTTTCAGCGGCGCGAGTCTGTGCTCGCGATGTGGCATGGCGTGCCGTCGGCCCTGGCGAAGAATCGAGACCTGGTTTCGATCTTCGAGCGACACTGGCAGACTCACGTCAGTCCCGGTGAAGCGAAGTACGCCTACTCCGGCGAGGGAGCCGACATCGTGCAGCAGGCTCGCCGCAGCGGACAAACGCCACACGGTCCGGTCCACGTGAAGGAGGTCTTCCTGTAAACTCCGCCGATGATTCACACCTGCCTGCTCTCCCTCACCGTTCACGGCTCTTCCCAATTTCAATGTAGGGTGGGACAAGCTCGCTTCGAGCGCCGGCCCACCATGAGGAAGCATCGAGAGCTGTTGGTGGGCCGGCGCGGCGAAGCGCCGCTGGTCCCACCCTACATTCTGTGCAAATTCAAACTGGACGGAGCCGTGCCCTCACCGTCCACACAACCCGACTGAGACGTTCACTTCATGATTCAAGCCTCTCCCACCTCCGATCGCCCGCAGGGCGGTGGAGCGATGTTTTTTCTGTGCGGCCTGCTGATCGGTGCGGCGACCGTCGGCTTCGCGCTGGCGTCCCGTTCGGCACGGCAGGCGACTCCCGATGAGATCACGATCCGGGCAGAGCTTCCTTCCACGGTGAAGTCACTCCATCCGTCAAACGCTCCCGGATTGCACAACGTCTGGCGACTGGGCGATCACCTCTACTCCGGCAGTTCGCCCGACGACGAGGTTGCGTTCGCAACGCTGGCCCGGCTGGGTGTGAAGACGGTGATCAGCGTCGATGGAGCAACGCCCGATGTCGAGCTGGCTCATCAGTTCGGCCTGCGATACGTTCACCTGCCGATCACCTACGGCAGCGTGCCGCACGAGACGCTGGTCCAACTGGTGAGAGCCTCGCGCGAACTGCCCGGTCCGATCTATCTGCACTGCCATCACGGCCGGCATCGTGGTCCCGCGGCGGCGGTGTCGCTGTGGAGATGTCTCGACAAGGGCGTTTCGGACGAACAGGCGTTTGCCACGTTGAAGAGTCTCGGCACGGCGGATCGCTACCGGGGGTTGTTTGCCAGCGTCCAGGATCTCGTTCCACCCGACGCCGCCGAACTCGAAGCATCTCCCGCCAACCTGCCCGAAGTCTCGCCCGTCCCACCCCTGGCGAAGACGATGGCCGAGATCGACCGCATGTGGGACCGAGTGACCGCCACCGAAAGCGATCCGACGGCGGTGTCGATGCAGTTGACGATCGCATTCGATCTGGCCGAACACTTTCGCGAGGCGGCCCGCCTGGCGGAAGCGAGTGACGACATGCGACCCAGCCTGATTCAAGCCGCCGACGAATTGGATCAGGTTGCCGAGACGATCAAGTCGGGCCTGCGAAACAGTTCCCTTCCGAACCCCGCTCGTACCGAAGTCATCGCGCGGGTGAAGGTCCACTGCAACGAGTGTCATACGAAGTTTCGAGACTAAGTGGACCCGCAACGATCACTTTTGTAACTGAATTCGCAAGAATTCAGGGAGTTCGAATAATCGGAACTCTTGCGAGTTCCGCTACGGCCGACTTTCCGCTGAGGGTCCAATGAGGACGAGCGGCAACAGAAACATTACCCCCAGCGAAAAGGCTCACCGATGACACGTTGGCTCACTATTGTTTGTGTGATCTGCTCGGTCATCACGAGTGTCTCCGCTGCCGAACCGGATCGCGAGACGATCCAACGTGCCGTCGAGCGCGGGCTGGTGGTTCTGGAACGTGGGGCGAAGGCGTATCCGTCGAATCAGACGTGCTTCGCCTGTCACCACCAGACGTTGTCAATGCTCGCGATGACGGCGGCACGCGACGCGGGATTGAAGTTCGACGCGGAACTGCTCCGTGCTCAACGCGACTTCACCCGCAAGAGCTTCGACGGACGAAAAGCCCGGCTGGCGAAGGGCGAACACGTCGGCGGGCGGGCAGCCACGGTGAGTTATGGTCTGTGGGCGCTGCGCCTGGCCGGAGACAAGCCGGACGAACTGACCGAAGCCATGACGAGTTATCTGCTCAGTGTGCAGCTACCGGACGGTGGCTGGAAACCGCAGTCCATTCGCCCGCCGCTCGAATCATCCTTCGTCAGTTGCACGGTCCTCGTGGCCTGGACTCTGCGAGAGTTCTCGTCCGAGGCTCAACGCGAACAAGTGACGCTGGCGATTCAACGGGCGCAGGCTTGGTTGGCCACAGCCTCACTCGACGAACAGGAAGATCTCAACTTCGCGCTGTGGGGCGAACGGCTGCTCGGCGGAAGTGAAGAGCGGACCAATGCGCTCAAGCAACGAGTTCTCGAGGCGCAGCAACCCGACGGAGCATGGCGGCAGAAGCTCGACCTCACCAGCGATGCCTACGCGACGGGACAGACGTTGTTTGTGCTGAGCGAAGCCGGCGTGCCAGGCACCGACGCGGCGCATCGCAAAGGGGTCGAGTTCCTGTTGCGAACTCAGGAGGCCGGCGGCTCGTGGCACGTTGTCACGCGGTCGAAGCCGATCCAACCGTGGTTCGACAACGGCGACCCTCACGACAAGGACCAGTTTGTCTCCATCGCCGCCAGTGGCTGGGCCACCGCCGCGCTGGCGAGATCGCTCGGACCCGTTCGTTGAGATGCTCACGTCGTCGCCGAACGGACTCGGGCTCCAGGTGCAGAACCGGAGCGCCGTGATCCACGTGGCGACTTCACGGGCCGGGAGGGAGCAGTGATGGAACCGTCGCCGTTTCCTGTACCGCAGCCGGCACGTCACTCAGCGGCGGAGGCGAGTCACTCTTCGGAGTGACGTTCGCGAATGCCGAAGAGGGCGAATGGTGGGGCCAGGCCTCGATCACTCCGCTCCTCGTCGTGATCGGTTGCGGCAGGGGGGTGATGACCGGACCCTTTGTTTCCACGTCGGCCAATCCGGAACGCGAAGTTGGGGGCGAGAAACCGCCTGGCGATGCTGAAGTCGAGCCGGATTCAATGGACTGGTGATGGCTGACACCGGCGAGATTGCCGGGCGAGTGGAAGTATTTGGGTGAGGTCTCACCGGCAGTTGAGGCCGTCGAGTTGACTCCGGAATTCCAAGTGGAGACTCCAAACAGACCGGCCGCAGGGCTCGGATTCATCGTTCGATCGGATGCGGCGTTTGAGGCAACGACCGCATGCCGACCCGGTCGAACCTTGGGCAATGGACTGGCTGAAGCCGATCTGTCGACGGATGCACGAGCCGCAATCCGGCTCCAGAAAGACCTGGTCTGCGAAACCGGTTGCTGGTCGGGTTCCGCAGGTTCAGTCTGAGTATTGGCCGGTACCGAAGGTACGGGCGGCGCGGGAGGTGGGAGCGGTTCCGGTGGCTCGGAGTGTCCCGCTCCGGGCAGGGGCGGGACCGGAGACAACTCGGGAAGCGGTTCGTGGAGCGCCGGCGTTTCCGACTGCGGTTCGCCGTCAAACGACTGCACGTAGGGACCGGAAACCGAGGACTCGACACCACTGCCGCGGTAGACGTGCTTGCAGCCCGAGAAAATTGGAAGCGATCCGATCACGACGACGGTGGACCAGACCGCTTGCCGAGACTTCAATGAGCCAAACATCGCAGAGATCTTCCCACAGGTGGTGGATGGCAGCGCGACCCGGTCGCCACGGGGCGAGTTCGATGCCACAGGTCGGCTCGCAACGTCCACACGGTGCAGAGTGTTGCCGTCCAACTGATCGGTCGAACCTGCCGGTCCGGAACATCGAAACCGGCGTTTGTGCGGCGAAGTCGATGTGTCGCGCCGCATTCTGCCGCCGGGGAGGACTTTGCATGGCGTGCGGCTCACGGGGAGTCTCGGCACGCGGCCACTTCTGCAAAGCGTAAGAGTCGGGGCCGACGATCCAACCGGTCCTGACGGGGAAAACTGGAAGAGTTTTCCGGTGCGACGGTCGCCGCATCAGCGCCATCCAACACTCAGAGCTTGTGATTTTTTCGCCACCGACCTTGCGTCGGTGGTTCAACGGCTTCTGCGCTACTCAATTGTTCGAGAGTTTCGAGTAGGGCAGAAGCCGCTAAACCCCCGGGACAAGCCCGGGGGCGAAAAAATCACAAGCTCTCAGCGCCGAACCGTGACCGCGGAGCGAAATCCCCAACACGTTGGGACTCTCCGCCGCCGGTTCACGATTCCATGATGTCCGTTTCCTTGGCCTCGGCCAGCGAGTTGATCTGACCCTCATATTGTTTGGTGAGACTCTGGATTTCTTCCTTGGTGTGGTCGTGGATGTCCTCGCTGATCGTCTTGTCCTTGAGGGCGACATCGTTGTGCTTGTTGGCATCGCGGCGCACGTTGCGAATGGCGACGCGGCCATCCTCGGCGAGATCCTTCAGACGCGAAACCAGTTGTTTGCGCCGCTCCGTCGACAGCGGCGGAATGTTGAGCCGAATGACCCGCCCATCCGAGTTGGGGGCCAGCCCGATGTCGCTCGACTGAATCGCCTTGGAAATGTCGTTCAGCGTTCCCTGATCGAAGGGACGGATCATGATCTGTTGCGGCTCGGGAACGCTGATGGTCGCGATCTGCTTGAGCGGCGTCGGTGAGCCGTAAAAATCGACTCGAATCGAATCGACCAAACCGGGTGTGGCCCGGCCGGTTCGCAGACCCTGCAACTGGTTCTGCACAACGTGGACCGCCTTCTCCATGCGTTCTTCGGCGTCCATCAGGATTTCATCGGGGTCCATGAGAATTCGTCTCCTGAAACGGAATCAACGAGGCACACTGGCCAACGAGCAGACACGATAGCTTGACGAACAAGACTCGCAAGGGAACGCACAACCTGAAACGCCGCGCGGCCTGCCTGACCCGCGGAACAGGGGGGTCTCACGCACTGGGGCCGACGCGCGTGCCGAGCCGCTCGCCCGCGATGGCCCGTTCGATGTTTCCCGGCTTCTGATAGTTCAGCACGACGATCGGAATGTTGTGTTCCATGCAGTGATGAATGGCCTGGGCGTCCATCACCTGCAGGTTCTGACGCAACACATCCTGATACGAGATCTCCGAATAGCGGACCGCGTGCGGATTCTTGAGCGGGTCGTCGGAGTAGACCCCATCGACGCGGGTGGCCTTCACCACCAGATCGGCATCGATTTCCCGTGCCCGCAGCGCGGCGGCGGTGTCGGTCGTCACGAACGGACTTCCGGTCCCCGCCGCCAGAATCACAACCCGCCCCTTTTCGAGGTGCCGGATGCAGCGGCGACGGATGAACGGCTCGGCCACCGGAGGAATCGTGATCGCGCTCTGAATCCGAGTCGGAATCCCGTAGTGCTCCATCGCATCCTGCAGGGCCAGCGCGTTGATGGCCGTGGCCAGCATCCCCATGTAGTGGGCCGTCGCGGGTGCCACGATCGAGTTCGTCGAGGAGAACTCGCGCCCGCGCAGGATGTTGCCACCCCCGCACACGATTGCCAGTTGCACTCCCGAATCGACGACCCGCTTGACCTGTTCGCAGATGATCTGCACCTCGGAGAGGCTGATCCCGGATTCACCCGGTCGGGCGAAACTCTCGCCACTCAACTTGAGCAGCACTCGCCTATAACGCGGTACGGAAACTTCCGACACTATTCTGCCTCCATTCATCCGTCAGTTCGGGAGCCAACTGGCCTGTTGTCCAGCCACTTCAAAACAAAACGGGGGGCAACCTGCCCCCCGCGCTGATTTTCACCTTGCCCGATGCTCGAGCCCATCCACGGCGCGAGTGGCTTCAGTTCCCCAACACCCACCGCGTGAATCCAACCGCCTTCAGGCCATTCTCCGCCAGCGCCTGGCTCACCGTCTTCGAGTCGTCCTTGGCAAACAACTGGAAAGCCAGCACACCGTTCTCGGCATAGAAGGTCTTCATGCGGCCATCAACCATTTTCTCGATGATGTTCGCCGGCTTGCCCGTGGCAGCAGCTTCCTGCGACAACCTGACCCGCTCGGCGGCGACCTGGTCGGCGGGCAGTTCTTCGGGATGAGTGACCACCGGCTTCAAAGCCGCCACATGCATGGCGACATCTTTCAGCACAGCCAATCCCTTGGCCTCACCAGACGCACGGAAGAGCACGCCCGTCTTGCCATCGTGGTGCGCGTAACCCCCGGCCGGACCTTCGACGCGAAGGACGCGGGCCAAAACCATCTTCTCGCGAATCTTGCCGACAACCTCTTCCAGCAATCCACCGAGCGTGGTTCCCGCGCGGTCCGGTGCCGGCTGGGCCAACAATTCTTCGGGAGTCGTCGCACCGGGACCGTTCAGCAATTGCTTGACGCACTGATCGGCGAGGAAGACAAAATCGTCGGCCTTCGCCACGGGCGCCGATTCGCACTGCAACTCGATCATCGCACCGCGGCTGGAGTCTTCAGAGACCAAGACGCGGAGGAGACCCTCCGAGGTCGCGTTTTCGATCCGCTTCAGCATGACCTTCTTGTTGCGCTCTTTGAGCAACTCGATGGCACGCTCTTGATCGCCGTCCGCGTCCACCAGTGCCCGCTTCACGTCCATCATGGGAAGGTCGGTCAGATCTCGCAGTTGCTTGACAGCCTGCGCCGTGATCTCTGCCATCACAAACACTCCTTCGACAACCAAAAACGAAACTCGAAGGCCTGCGGTCGTTTCACTGTGAAACGGCAGCAACCATTCGGGAAAGAACCAAGCCGAGCCGTCCGGCACCGGTCATCAGGACTGGATCGACGGCACGGCCTTGTACTGCAATTCTTCGGCAGGCGCGGCAACGTCCTTCGGAATCGAAGCGCGGCCTTCCACGATGGCCGCCGTCAGGTGCTTGAGCACCAACTGGATCGACCGAATGCTGTCGTCGTTGCCGGGAATCGGCAGATCGATCTGGTCGGGATCGCAATCGGTGTCCAACAACCCGATCACCTTGATGCCAACGAGGTGAGCCTCGTGAACGGCATTCCGCTCCTTTTTCGGGTCGACCACGATGATCGCTTCGGGCAGCCGGTTCATGCAGCGCAGCCCGTTCAGGTTCCGCAGCATCTTCTTGTGCTCGCGGAGCAACGTCGACTGCATCTTTTTCGAGTAGGTCTCGATGGCCCCGGAAGTGAAAATCTGGTCCAGTTCTTCCAGACGCTTGATCCGGCTGCGGATCGTGCGGAAGTTGGTGAAGATCCCACCCAGCCAGCGGTAATCGACATACGGCATGTTGACCGAAACCGCCGAGTCGCGAATCGTGTCGGCCGCCTGTTTCTTCGTCCCGCAGAACAGGACCAGACTTCCCTGAGCCGAGACCTTCTGAAGGTAACGCTTGGCGCGAAGCAGTCCGCGGACCGATTCTTTCACATCAATGATGTGAATCTGGTTGCGACGGCCGTAAATGTAGGGCCGCATTTTCGGGTTCCACCGGCTGGTCCGGTGTCCGTAATGAATGCCAGCTTCCAAGAAATCCTTCACCACGATCTCTGACACGTTGCCGACTCCTCCACGAAATATGAGGCGAGGCCCTGCCGGAAGACTCAAACCGCCGCAGCAGAACCCGCGCACAACGCCTTTTCAACGGGCGGGCATCGTAGCGGTCGAGCCAGATGCCGTCAAATCAACCGTCGCCCGTTGATCTTGCGTCGGGATGCGTCTCGATCCGTTCTTCAGAATTGAGGGCCGGCTACCTGGCCGGTTCTTCCAAATCGTCGAGCCCATCCAGTTCCTCGTCATCGCGCCCACTGGCCTCACTCATGCCCAGTTGCCGCATCTTTCGATACAGATTCGAGCGGTGCAGCCCTAACAGTCGAGCCGCCTCGCTCATGTTGTTGCGGACGCGCTTGATGGCTCGGCGGATGAAGTCCTGCTGAAACAGGATGGTTGCTTCACCGAGACCGAGGTCGAGCGACGGCTCTTGCACCCGGTTTTGTTCGGGGCTGAGGATGAAGGCCAGATCATCGACTTCCACCTTCTCACCGGGGGCCAGAAACGCCACCCGCTCCATCAGATTGCGAAGTTCGCGCACGTTGCCGGGCCAGGGGTGCGCCTGCAACCGCTTGCGCGCCTCGGCCGACAATTGAAGTTTCGGACGCCGCGCCTGGACCGCAAAACCGTTGAGAAAATGCTCGGCGAGCGGCAGGACGTCGTCGGTTCGATCCCGCAACGGAGGCAACTCCAGCGTGACGACGTTCAGCCGGAAGTACAGGTCTTCGCGAAATTTCTTGGCGCGAACCGCGTCGGCCAGATGAGCATTCGTGGCCGCGATGATGCGGGCGTTGATCGGGATCGGCTGCGAACCACCCACGCGCGTGATGACCTTTTGCTCCAGGACTCGCAGCAGTTTCGCCTGGCCACCGGGACTCATGTCACCGATCTCGTCGAGCAGGACCGTGCCCCCCTCGGCGACTTCAAACTTGCCGCGATGCATTTCGCGGGCGTCGGTGAACGCCCCCTTCTCGTGCCCGAACAGTTCGCTTTCCAGCAGCGTCTCGGCCAGCGCGGCACAGTTCACCGCGATGAAGGGCCGATCGGCTCGTGGTCCCTGATAGTGCAGCGACTGGGCGACCACCTCCTTGCCCGTGCCGCTTTCACCGAGAATCAGCACCGGCAGGTCGGTCACCGCCAGACGGCGGATCGTGCTGCGCATCGCCTGCATGGCGGGGCTTTCGCCGATCAGTGAGACCCCCTTCGTCACCTGCTCGGTCAGTTGGCGGTGAGACCTCAGCAGCGATTCGCGTTCGCGCGTGTTGTGGAGGGCCACCGCGACCTGCGTCGACAGATCCTGCAGCGTCGCCTCATCCTCGTCCGAGAAGGCCCCGGTGTTTTTGTTGATGACCTCGAATGCGCCGACCAGCTTGTGCTCGCCGTCGAACAGCGGGGCGCAAAGCAGGTTGCGAGTCTTGTAGCCGCTGGCCTGATCGACCTTCCGGCTGAACCTGGAATCCTGATAGGCGTCGTCGATCCGCAGGGCCTTCGCCGAGTGAATGACCTCGCCCACGATGCCGGTCTTGTCGGACAGCCGCAGGGAATTCCCTTCCACTCCCAGCGCGGGACACGCGATCACCTCCTGATGCTCGCGATCCCAGAGAAAGATGCTGGAGCGATCGCAGTCCAGCAGCCGCACCGCCTCACGCGCGATCAGTTCGAGCAGCGGTTCGGTTTCGTTGACCGCCGACAGTGTGACCGAGATCTTGAGAATGCTGCGCAGGCGTTCGATGTGTTGAGCCGAACGTCGTCGATCGACGATCACGTCCACGCACGCGCCCACCGCCTTGCTGAACAGGACCGCCAGCGGCAGCACGTCGTCGGGAAGGTTGCGTCCCGTGAACGTCAGAACCGCGCCCATCAACGAGCGTGCGCGCACCGGCACCGCCACCAACGATCCGGCCGCGGAACCTTCCAGCGGAGCGGCCACTCCCGCGTCTTTGTCCAAGACTTCCGCCAGCAGATGCTTGGGAATGTCGCTCGCGTTCCAACGCCCGGACTGCGCGAGGACCGCCCAGTCGGGACGCCGCTCCATCGCGCCGGCACCACTCACGCCAAGCTCTCCCGCCATCTCGGCCAGTTGCTGACGCAGGAATTCGCTGACGGAATCGGCCGCCACTGCCGCCGCCACCAGCCGCTCGACGACGCCCACCGCGCGTGCGGCGTCATCGGCTTGAATCAGGTTGCTAACTTGAGACCACGCAATCCATTTGGCCGGCACGGCAACTCGCTTTCGCGTTGATTGGAGAGAATTCGCGAGTCACTTCGATACCAGGCAAACGGTGTCGCGTAACTGAAGTGAGTCGCGGCGAGTCGAGATGATATCCGCAGCCGTGGTCGATTCCAGCGAGTGACAACACGAATGACGGCCACACGGTCAAGCCCGTCCATCACTCAAGTCGCTGTCGGCAATACGTCACTCGCATCGGAACAGGCATCCTCGTCCAGCGGCTCCAAGTTGCCAGTCGCCCGCTTCCGCAGCAGGTGCATGTCCATCCCGCTGATCGTCACGACGCGCTCGGGCTGCCAGGCCGCAGGGATTTGAAACTGGCTCTCGGCCGGAGTCCGCAGCACCATCAACGCGTTGTCGATCGACAACTCGTCGCGCGTCAGCCGTGACAGCGAGCGGTACAGCGGCGAACCGACTTTGAGCTGCTTGATCATCTCATAGGGCGGATCGAAGAAGATCACACCGTAGGGATACCAGCCCTCTTTGCCCTGCGCCTTGAACGAGCAGCGCAAACAGTCGACTCGCCAACACAGCGTTCGATCGACCACGCCGAGGTGTTCCACGTTCTGAGTCAGCAGGGCATGAGCCCGGTGATCCTGCTCGCAGAAGACGACGCTCTTCGCGCCGCGGCTGAGAGCCTCGAACCCCAGCGAGCCGGTTCCCGAGAAGACGTCGAGCACGCGCTGGTCCGGCATGTAGCCGCGGATGTAATCGAACAGCATCACCTTTGCGCGGTCGGTGATGGGCCGCGTCGTGCTCCCCGGATTGACCAGCAGCTTTCGTCGCCTCAACTGTCCCGCTACGATTCGCATCCCAGTCACCTTGAAGAAGTGGATAGTGGGTCGTGGGTGGTGGATGGACACCCGCTGCCAATGCAACTATCCACAATCCACCACCCACTATCCACTATCTCAGAGTATTTGATGACCGACGACCACGACGATGCGCAGGCGGGCGCCGAATTGCCGCCGCTTCAGCCGCTGAAAGAACTGCCCTACCTGACCGCCGATCTTCCCGGCATCGACGGACAGTGGAAGGAAAATCCCGAGGACTTCGTCGTCGAGGAAATCCCCGCTTACGAGCCGGTCGATGCCGGCGAACACCTCTTCCTCTGGATCGAGAAGCGCGATGTGGCCGCCGCCGATCTCGTGCGGCACATCGGTCGCACGTTGAAGTGCCCGCCCGGCGACATCGGCGTCGCGGGGATGAAGGATCGCCGCGCGGTGACGCGACAGTACATCTCGATCCCCGCCAAGTTCGCCGCGGGGGTCGAGCAGTTGAACACGGAGTCGATTCGCGTCCTGAAGGCCGCGCGTCACGGCAACAAGCTGCGCACGGGTCACCTGCACGGAAACCGCTTTTCCATCCTGATCCGGGATGTCGTGGCCGAAGACGCCGCCGCGCGAGCCGCCGCGATTGCCGACCGCATTCGCCAACGGGGCTTTCCCAATTACTACGGCCAGCAACGCTTCGGCCACAACGGTGAGACGCTGCAACTGGGGCTGGACCTCCTCTCGGGACGAAGACGCTCGCGCGACATTCCCGAACCCCAACGCCGGTTCCTGCGCCGGCTGTCGCTCTCGGCGGTGCAGTCGGATCTCTTCAACCACGCGCTCGCCAGCCGCCTGACCGACGGCCTGCTGAACAGGGTGCTGGTCGGAGACGTGATGGAAGTCGTTCCGTCGGGCGGCAAATTCATCGCGGAGGATCTCGCCGCCGAGCAGCCGCGCTTTGACGCCGGCCAGACCGCCGTCACCGGCCCGATGTTCGGTCCCAAGATGCGCAATCCCACCGGTGAACCATTCGAACGCGAGCAGGAGTTGCTCGAACGCAGCGGCCTGCTCCCCGAGCACTTTGCCAAGTTCCTCAACCTGATGTCGGGAGCGCGCCGCGCCTACGTGGTCCGTCCCGGCGAGTTGACCGTCAGCACGGAACCGGATGGCTTGCGCTTCGAGTTCTCACTTCCCAGCGGCAGCTACGCGACGGTCCTGTTGCGCGAGTTCATGAAGACCGAAGCGATCCATCTGTCCCCCGAGTCCGAGGACGAAGGCGACGAGTGAGCGCGGCCGCAACTCGTGGGGGCAGGTTTTTTACCTGCCCGTGACGCGAGGCGTTTGACGTGGGGCCGGACACGTAGTCCATCAAGGGGCGGGCAGGTATTAACCATCGATGCGGCGACCGTTTCTACGATTGCGACCGGTTTCATTCGTCGTCGCCCTAAAATAGTGGAAAACCCACTAATTATAGGAAGGGAGAGGTTAGTCGAAATGAAGGGGGCGGAGAATGGGGAATACGAAATAAGGGAACGGGTGTGGAGAGGGGGTTAGATG
>JANODP010000015.1:0-8502 GCA_031412755.1 Schlesneria sp.
GATGGTGATGCGGATGGGACGGAGGCATCGGCGGATTCGGGTTGATCGGCGGGCTCGGAGGGAACGGGCCGATCGGCGGCAGCGGATTGATCGGGCCGATGGGAGGGAATGGTCCCGCAGGCGGCTTGATCGGGCCAACCGGGCCGATGGGCGGCAGCGGATTCACAACCGGCGGCTTGACGGGACCGATGGGTCCGATCGGGCCAATCGGAGGCAGCGGATTGACCTTCGGAGGCTTCACCGGACCGATCGGGCCAACGGGGAGCGGCTTGACCGGGAAGCCACCGACCGGCAGCACCTTCACCGGCGGCTTGAAAGGTGACGTGGGCTTCAACGTCCCCGGCTGAACCGCCGTCTTGCCGGGCAGGCTCTTGAACGAAGCTCCCCCGTTTCCGCTGGCCACTTGAGGTTGAACATGGAAGCTCGGCCGAGCGGTCATGCCAACTTTCCCTTGAGGCTGGGAATTGCCTCCCTTGTGATGGCTGCTTCCGCCGCCATGATTCCCTCCGGCGAAAGCCGATTGTCCTGCCAACGCCACCAGCACCAACATGTTCGTCGTCATTTGTTTCCAATTGCGGTTCATGATCTGTTCCTTTTCGTTTGAGTGTTGAACCTGTTTACCGTCCCAACAATCCAACGAAGCGAACACCGCCGCGAAGTGTTACACGGCCCGGAGAATTTTTTTTTGAAAGCGTGGAGTCAGTGTCCTGCCTGCCCGCGCCTGAGTTGAAACACGGGCCAGCCCAGAGGCGGATTCCTCGACGATCCGCTAAGCTCTCGCCCGCCATTGCGTCGCCAGTTGCCGTGATTCTTCTCGAAGGACAAGCCGCCGTGTCGCACGTTGTCGAAGTACGTCATCCGCTCGTCCAGCACCATCTGGCTCGGTTGCGTGACAAATCGACGCCGCCGGTCGAATTTCGGACGCTGATCCGGCGTTTGACCGAGTTGCTCGCGTTTGAAGCGACCCGGGATTTGTTGCTGGACGATGTCGCCGTCGAAACGCCGCTGACGACCATGACGGGACGAACGCTCGCACAGCAGATCGGCCTCGTCCCGATCCTGAGAGCGGGGCTGGGGATGGTCGATCCGGTGCTCAATCTGATTCCGTCAGCCGAAGTCTGGCACCTCGGCCTTTATCGCGATGAGGCCACCGCGCTGCCGATCGAATACTACAGCAAGCTCCCCAAGACCAAACCGGTCGATGTGGGCATCGTGCTCGATCCGATGCTGGCCACGGGCGGCTCGGCCATCGCCGCGCTGGAGGCGCTGCGCGCCTGGGGTGTCCCGTCACTCAAACTGCTCTCGATCATCGCCGCGCAGGATGGCATTCACGCGGTGACGAGTCAGTTCCCGCAGGTCCAGATCTACACGTGTGCCATCGACCCGGAACTGAACTCGCGCAAGTTCATCGTCCCCGGGTTGGGCGATGCGGGGGACCGGACGTTCAACACGCTGAGGGGATGAAGTTCCAAATCAGAAGTTCCAAACACCAAACGAATCCCAAACGAAGAAATCTCAAAAACAAAACGGCCGAGTCGCCGTGTCCGTCGGGTGCGCGCGATCGCACGGTTTCACGTTTCGTCATCTGTTGCGTCGTTTGAGTTTTGCCTTGTTTGGGATTTGAGATTCGTTTGGTATTTGGTCCTTGAAGTTTGAGATTTCCGTTCGCCCCCCGAGGCCCTCCATGGAACGCGTCATCAGTCTGTTTGGCTACGTCGTGATCCTTGGTCTCGCGTGGGCCATGAGTTCGCACAAGCGGGTGATCCCGTGGCGGGTCATCCTAGGCGGCACGATGCTTCAGTTCCTGTTCGCCTTCCTGACGCTGAAGACCGCGCCCGGGTTGTGGCTCTTCTCGCGAATCGGCGACTTCTTTGCGGCGGTGCTCGATTTCGTCGATGTGGGGGCGAGCTTCGTCTTCGGCGAGGTGTTTCGCGAGCACTTTTTCGCGTTCAAGGTGCTGCCGACGATCATCTTCTTCTCGTCGCTGATGTCGGTGCTGTATTACCTCGGCGTGATGCAGGCCGTGGTCCGGGCGATGGCCTGGCTGATGCAGAAGTCGTTGGGGACATCGGCCGCGGAGACGCTGTCGGCCGCCGCCAACATTTTTGTCGGCCAGACGGAGGCTCCGCTGCTGGTGCGGCCGTACATTTCGAGCATGACGCTGTCGGAATTGAACGCCGTCATGGTGGCGGGATTCGGGACCATCGCCGGCGGAGTGCTCGCCGCGTTTGTGGGAATGGGGATTGACGGCGGGCATCTCGTCACGGCGTCTTTCATCGCCGCGCCGGCCTGCCTGGTGATTGCCAAGCTGATGCGGCCGGAGACCGAGACCCCCAAGACGCTCGGTCAGGTCGCGATCGATTTTCGTTCCGAGGAGGTCAACGTCATTGATGCGGCGGCGACGGGAGCGAGCGAAGGGATGAGGCTGGCGATCAACGTGGCGGCGATGATGATCGCGTTCCTGGCCCTCGTGGCGATGCTCGACAAAGGGGTCGTCCTGATCGGCCACCATCTGTTTGCCGCCGAGTGGTCGATCAAGGGAGGACTGGGCTGCCTGTTCGCGCCGATGGCGTGGCTGATGGGGATTGAATGGCGCGACTGCTTCAAGGCGGGCGAACTGCTCGGCACCAAGATGGCCCTGAACGAATTCGTCGCCTACGAAGAACTCGGTCGCTGGCTGAAGCCCGATTCGGATGTGCAGCTTCAATCGCGCTCGGTCGTCATTCTGACGTACGCCCTGTGCGGGTTCTCGAACTTTGGCTCGATCGGCATCCAAATCGGCGGCCTGGGCGCGATGGCCCCCGAGCGACGAGGCGACCTCGCCCGCCTCGGCTTCAAAGCCATGCTGGGCGGCACACTGGCAACCTGCCTGACCGGCTGTGTCGCCGGCGCGCTCCTGTGAGAGGCCGTGCGAGAACCGGAATGGCCGCAACGGGACCGCCGAGTTGCCTCGGCGGCCACGATCCCGACGTGACGTTTCTCCCGCTCACATCAGCCGTCGAACGTGTACGGCTCGGTCACCGGCCTGGGACCGCCGAGGTACGTTTCCTCGAGTTCCAGCAGCAACGCGCGCATCGTTTTCAGGGCCTCGGCCAGTTGCTTGCTGTTCAACTTCCAGCCGGTCGGAATGCGGCCGGGTTCCAGGACCGGTTCGCCGTCTTTCCACGACACGAGGTTGTACTGCTCATAGGCATCCTCGGCGAGGTAGTACAGTTCCCACTGATTCGGCGCGCGGTTCGACGGATCCCAGTACTTGGCCAGTTTCCAATCGACCGTCCGCGCGCAGTGGATGTGACAGGGCTCCGTCACCGAACCGGTCGTCAGGTTCAGCCCCGCCTTGCGCTGCGCATCGACCTCCTGGCGGAAGACTTCGTAAGCGGGGGGAGCCTGCTCGCCCGCGAGATACTGCGTGATCGTGTCGTCGGTCATGAAGAGCACTCCGCGGCGGTCCTTGCCGTCCGGATTCTTCACGGGGAGCGAGGGATCATGAATGACGCGGGAGAGGTCGGCTCCCGGCAACGGCTCGTAGGTTTGATCCGGGATCTGACCGCCAAGCTGGTCTCGCGCCGACGCATCGTAGCCCGCGAGTCCCAGCAGCGTTGGCAGCACATCGATGTGACTGGTGAGCTGACTGACGCGCTTCATCTTGGCCTCGCGATTCACGAGCGGTGACGACACGACGAACGGAACGTGCAGGATTTCCTCGTAGGCCGTGTGCCACTTCTCGATCATCCCGCCGTGAGCCCCGCCGTACTCGCCGTGATCGCCGAGGAAGACCACGATGGTGTCTTCCGCCAAACCGGTCTCGTCCAGCGTGCTGAGCACCTTGTTGATCTGCGTGTCCGCCAGCGTGTGGAGGTACGTGTAGAAATCGCCATAGGCCCGGAACCAGGCTGCGGGGTCCTCCTGCAACTGGAACGGCAGCGTCTGCAGCTCGCGCTGCTGGGGCGGGCGTCGCGACTTGAGGGCCAGACCCATCTTGTAGGCGTAGTCGTACTGGCAGCTCGGTTTGGTCGAGAGATCCTCGTTCAGCGTCACGGGGTTCGTGTAAGTCCCCTGCGGAAACCCCTGCGGATTGAGCGGAATCCCGATGCGACCGCCGGGCAGCGGATTGCTGACGTCTCCCTTGGCGGGGATCGGTCGCACCCATGGCGTCTGGTCGGTCGCGGTCTGCACACCGGCCACCGGACGGCGCCCACCGGTCGACGGGTTCCCCGCGACCGTCAGACCCTCGGGCACCCACCAGTTCAGCGGATAGGCCGACGCGATGTCGTGCGGATTGACGAACGATGCGACGCAGAAGAACGGCTGTGGATCGTTCGGCGTCTGCTCATAGTTCATCGCCTGCCGCGTGAGGAAGGTGCTCACGAGGTCCGCGTAGCCAGGGTCGCGATAGACTCCCAGTTCATTGAGACTCCCTCCCTGTGCATCGGGAGGACACAGTCGCCAGTCGGCGAAGCCCCACTGATTGAGGTCGCCCCGTCCATAGCCCTCCACGTCGACATACGACAGATCCCACTTGCCGAAGTAATGCGTCGAATACCCCGCCGCGCGGAACCAGTCGCCGGTCGTCGGAATGCCGCGCGGATGGAGCCACGGGAAATTCGGATCGCTCCCATACTTGAACAGACTGTCGGTCTCGACGACCCGCGTCTTCGTGCCGTACTGCCCCGTATAGATCGTCGCGCGGCTCGGGACGCACGCGGAGGTCGCGATAATGTGCTGGTCAAACGCGACGGCATTCTTTCGCAGACGCAGGAAGCCCGGAAAGAACTTGGCAAACGGATTGGTCGCCGGGTCGATCGGTTGAAAGGCGAGAATGTTATTGATCTGCGGATCCATCCCTCCCTGCGGATACCGCAGACAGGGATATCGCATCTGGTCGACGGTGATCAACAGCACATTCGGTTGTTTGCGAGTCATGATTGCGCTCCGAGCCGGGGGATTTTTCTAGGGCGTCACACCAATGGAGACGCCGAGAGGGGCCGCCACTATTTGCAGAAACGCGACGATTTGCCAGTCGGACCGCCCCCGCAGCGTCTTTAGTCCTAACTTGGCGCGCGGGAACTTCAAAACGAGCCCGACGCTCAAGGTCACGTGTTGCGTCCGAAGTCTCACGACTTCGGCTACCGCGGCATGCCGCTCGTGTTCCGAGTCGCTTCGTTTCGTCTTCGGCGTCGTGGCCGAGGCCGCGTTCATCGAATAGAATCCGGCCGATGCCAACTCCTGCCGGTGTCTCCCTCCTGATTGCTGCGAGTTCCCATGCACTGCCCACTCTCGCGACTGCCTGTCGTTTGGTTGACTGTTCTGGTTCTCTCGTTTTCCGCCAGCGCAGCGGAGCAACCGGGATCGGCCGCCAGCGTGGAGGCCGATCATGCGGTGAAGCGGATGAAGGGACTCGAACTCTTCAAGTCTGACGTCCGTGCGATCCTCAAGGACAGATGCGTCAACTGCCACGGGGGCGATGCCACCGAAGCGAAGCTGAATCTCGCCACGCAGGAGGGGCTGCTCAAGGGGGGCGAGCGTGGGCCGGCGGCGGTGGTCGGACGCGGCGACAAGAGCCTCGTCACGCGATTGATCTCGCACCGGCAAGAGCCGCACATGCCGAAGGACGACGACAAGCTTTCCGAAAAACAGATTGCGGCTATCACAGCCTGGATCGATCTCGGTGCTCCCTACGACGAACCGCTGGTGGCCGCGAAGCAGGTCGACCCGCTGGCGTGGACGCAGCGCAAGCTCAACCCCGAATTGAAAGTTTTTTGGTCGTTTCAGCCGCTGAAAAAAGTGTTGCCGCCCGTTGTCGAGGATGCCCGCGGTTGGGCGAGCTCGCCCGTGGATCGCTTCCTCCTGCAAAAGCTCAACGAGGCGAAGGTGACCCCCAATCCCGCGGTCGGCCGCGCCGAGTTGATTCGCCGCGCGTTCTTCGACGTGATCGGCCTGCCGCCGAGTGCCGATGAGGTCGAGGCGTTCGTCCACGATGAACGCCCCGACGCCTACGAGCGGGTCGTCGAACGATTGCTGGCCGATCCGCACTACGGTGAGCGGTGGGGCCGTCGCTGGCTGGACCTCGCCCGGTTTGCGGAGAGCCACGGGTTCGAGCACGATTACGACCGCCCGTCGGCCTTCCATTACCGCGACTTCGTGGTGCAGGCTCTCAATCAGGGGATGCCTTACGACCAGTTCGTCCGCTGGCAGATCGCGGGAGACGAACTGGCTCCGAATGACCGGCTGGCGATGATGGCGACGGGGTTCCTCGCGGCGGGCGTTCATTCGACGCAGATCACCAAAAACGAAGTCGAGAAGCACCGCTACGACGAGATGGACGACATGCTCGGCACGATCGGCACGTCGATGCTCGGGCTGACGATCGGCTGCGCGCGATGCCACGATCACAAGTTCGATCCGATCCCGCAGGCCGATTACTACCGGCTTCTCTCCACGTTCACGACGACGATTCGCAGCGAGGTGGAACTCGACTTCGATCCCGAGGGTTACGAGCGGGCGAAGTCCGACTACGACCGCGAACACGCTCCGTTCGAACAGGCCGTGCGCGAGTACGAGGCGACTCAGTTGCCGCAGCAGTTTGCCAAGTGGCAGGCCTCACGCGACGCCGCCAAAGAAAATCCGGTGTGGCTCGTCCCAGCGGATCTCTCGATCAAGTCGCAGGGGAACGCGACGTACTCGCGCCAGCCGGATGAGTCGTGGCTGCAAAGCGGCACCAGCCCCGCCAACGATGTCGTCACGATCACCTTCACGACGAAGCTGCGCGAGGTGAAGTCGCTGCGGCTGGAGGCGCTTGCGCATCCCTCATTCGCCAAATCGGGGCCGGGTCGCGCGGCGAATGGCAACTTCGCGCTGTCCGACTTCGCCGTGACGGTCCTGCCCGTGGGAGCGGCCACAGATGCGAAGCCGACTCCCGTCAAACTGACCGCCGCAAAGGCGACGTTCGAACAGAAGGGCCTGCCCGTCACGGCGGCCATCGACGACAACCCGCAATCGGGATGGGCGGTCGATCCCGAGTTCGGCAAGGACCACGCAGCGGTCTTCTCGTGCGTCGAGCCGTTCGGATTCGAGAACGGCACCGTCGTCACGATCGTGCTGAAGTACAACAACAACACGCAGCATTCGATCGGCCGGCCGCGATTCACGCTGTCTCAGCAGGCCGATCAGGCGGCGACGACCGGCGGCGCATGGAACGAAGCGATCCTCGCACTGCTGACGAAACCATTCGATCAACTGACGGCCGACGAAAAGAAGGCAGCCTTCGACTGGTACAAGCCTCAGGACACGAACTGGAAGCAACTCGAAGACCGCCGCGCGGCGCATGCGGCAACCGTCCCGAAGCCGCGCGTGCAGAAAGTACTCGTCGCCAGCGAGGGCCTGCCCCCCGTCAAGCTCCACACGCAGGCCGAGTCGGAGTTCCTCAAGGAGACCCACTTCCTGCGACGCGGCGAGCCGAACAACAAGGATGCCGTCGCGACGCAGGGTTTCCTGCAAGTCTTGATGACCAACCCCGATTCACCGCAACTCTTTCAGACCCCCGCGCCGCAGGGAGCCCGCACGTCGTTTCAACGGACGTCGTTGACGAACTGGTTGCTGGACCGAGAAGCCGGGGCCGGCAACCTGCTCGCGCGCGTGATCGTCAACCGGTTGTGGCAGCATCATCTGGGCCGCGGCCTCGTGACGACGCCGTCCGACTTCGGCACGCGCGGCGAACTGCCGAGCCATCCCGAGTTGCTCGACTTCCTCGCCAGCGAACTGATCCGTCACAATTGGGAACTGAAACCGATTCACCGGCTGATCCTGTCGAGCAGCGTTTACAAACAATCGTGCGACACCGACGAAGCCCGCGCCACCATCGACCGCGAGAACAAACTCCTCTGGCACCGACCGCGCCGACGGCTCGAAGCCGAAGTGATTCGCGACGCGGTGCTCGCGGCGAGCGGCCAACTGGACGACCGCCTCTACGGACCCGGCAAGCTGGACGAAGGCCATCGCCGACGAAGCCTCTACTTCACGGTCAAGCGCAGCCAACTGATGCCCTCGATGACGGTCTTCGATGCTCCCGACGGCACGACCCCCGTGGCCGACCGGCCGCAAACGACCATCGCGCCGCAGGCCCTGCTGCTGATGAACAACCCGCAGGTGCGAGACGCCGCGCGCCAGTTCGCGTCGCGGCTGCAACCGGTCGCCGCTCAGTCGCTCGATGACGCCGTGAGACTCGGCTACCTCACCGCCGTCAGCCGTCCCCCCTCGCCGGACGAATTGTCCGGCACGGTCGAGTTCCTTCGCCAGCAGGCGGCCTCGTACTCGGCGACCGATCCGCAGTCGGGCTGGCAGCGATCGCTCGTCGATTTCTGCCAGGTGCTGTTCTGCCTCAACGAGTTCATCTACACCGAGTGAGCGGCACGAACGTGGCGGTTGATTTCCAACCTGCATGTCGCTGAGTTCGCAAGAACTCAGCCCAACTCACGACGAGGAACTGAGTTCTTGCGAACTCAG
>JANODP010000016.1:0-19040 GCA_031412755.1 Schlesneria sp.
AGGAACAGGGTCAAACAGACGATTCCCAAACCGAGGCCACGTTGCATGGGTGAGTCTCCACTGGTGAAGGGTTGATTGCGTGGGATATACAGTCTCTTCGGAGCGGGGGACGTGAGTCCCCTGGATCAGCACACAATTGCAACTCACGCGAATTCAGGGGACTCACGTCCCCCGCTCCGAAAGAGCCTGTATATCTCACGCAATCAACCCTTCACCAGTGGAGACTCACCAATGCAACGTGGCCTCGGTTTGGGAATCGTCTGTTTGACCCTGCTCCTGCCGTTTGGAATCGGCTCGGTGGGGGCGGCCGATGACAACGAGAAGCTGGTTTGGAAGGCGGGGGTCGCGGTGGTGGATGTGACTCCGACCGAGTCGCTCTGGATGGCGGGTTATGCTTCACGCACGAAGCCGTCGGAGGGGGTGACGAATCCGTTGTTCGCGAAGGCACTCTCCGTCGAGGACGAACGGGGCACGAAGTTCGTCCTTGTCACGCTCGATCTGATCGGCATCCCGCGCAACATGCGGGACGCCGTCGCGAAGCGGGTTGAGGCGAAGCACGGGCTGGCTTCGGCGGCGCTGTTGTTCAACGCCTCGCACACGCACAGCGGGCCGGTGGTCCGGTCGGGGGGCTCGGTGTTGTACGACCTCACGCCGGAGCAAGCCGGGAAGGTCGATGCCTACAACGTCGGGTTGCAGGACAAGCTGGTCGAGTTGGTGGGGGCGGCGCTCGCCGATGCCGCGCCGGCCCGGCTCAGCTACAGCCACGCGCGGGCCGGCTTCGCGATGAACCGGCGGCTGCCGACGGACAAGGGGGTCCAGAACAGTCCGTATCCCGAGGGCCCGGTCGATCACGCCGTCCCCGTGCTGCGGGTTGAAGCGCCCGACGGCAAGCTGCGGGCGATCGCGTTCGGATATGCCTGCCACAACACGACGCTCGCCCTGTTCGACTTCTGTGGCGACTACGCGGGGTTCGCGCAGCAGTACCTGGAGGAGGCTCATCCCGGCGCGAAGGCGATGTTTGTGATGGGCTGTGGCGGGGACCAGAACCCGTATCCGCGCGGCACGGTCGACCTGGCGAAACAGCACGGCCGGACGCTCGCCACGGCGGTCGAAGCGGCCCTGTTGCCGAAGGTGAAGCCGGTGCGAGGCCCGCTCAAGGTCGGACTGCGCGAGGTCGAGTTGGAATTCGCGACGCCTCTCAACCGCGAGGCGCTCCTCGCGTTGCAGGCCGGGACCGACAAGCTCGACCAGCGGCGGGCGGCGGCGTTGTTGGAAGAACTGGCCAAAACGGGCCGGATGCGGACGAGCTACACCTATCCGGTCCAGGCCGCCCGGTTCGGGGATGACTTGTTACTCGTGGCCCTGGCCGGTGAAACGGTGGTCGATTTCTCGTTGCGATTGAAGCGAGAATTGACCGGCCGGCCGCTGTGGGTCGCGGGGTACTCGAACGACGTCTTCGGCTACGTCCCTTCGCGGCGAGTCCTCGAAGAGGGGGGCTATGAGGCGACGGGTGCGATGCGCTACACCCGCCTTCCCGGCCCGTTCGCCCCCAACGTGGAGGAACTCATCATCGACGCGGTCCAGCAGTTGATGAAGCAACTCGACGAGTGAGGGAGTTGAAGGTTGAAGGTTGAAGGTTGAAGGTTGAAGGTTGAGGGACAGAGTTCAGACCCGACTCTTGCCATCAACCATCAACCATCAACCATCAACCATCAACCATCAACCACCGTTCGCGGTACCAACGGAAGAGCGTGCGGAAGCAGGGGGTGAAGTCATCGGGATCTCGCAGAAGGCGGGCGGCGACTTCGTCGAGCGGCAGGAATTCGCCCGAGGCGATTTCGCCGGGATCGAAGGTGGGGGGCTGGTCGGTTGTCGTGCGGAAGAGGCCGCTGAACTCGAACGACGTCTCGGCTCCGTTGGCCGGGATAAGGCCGAGGAACTCGACCGGCGACGTCAGCCCGAGTTCCTCTTCGAGTTCCCGGACGGCGGCGGTGGCATAGTCCTCCCCCGCCGCCAGATGTCCCGAGGCGGAGGAGGTGCAGACGTTGGGGCACTCATCCTTGGTGGCCGACCGCCGGTGGACGAGCAACTCGCCCCGCGAATTGAAGACGAAGATGTGCGCCGCCCGGTGCAGCCACCGGTTCGCGTGAACGATCGACCGCGGAGCCTGCCTCAACACGCGGTCCTGGTCATCGACGACATCGAACATCTCTTCGGACATCTCGTTAGACTCGACTTTGGTGGATTGAGAAGGCCTGGTAACCTCTTGATCTTGTTCTGACAGTTCCTGATCTCGATCTGTGAGCGCGTGAAGCCGGTCCGTGAGCGATAAATGTCTGTCCGTGAGCGACAAATTTCGGTCAGCGAGCGATGAATGTCGGTCAGTGAGCAATAAATGTTGATCCGTGAGCGATGAATGTCGGTCAGTCAGCAATAAATGTTGGTCGGTCAGCAATAAATGTTGATCCGTGAGCGATGAATGTCGGTCGGTCAACAATGAATGTTGATCAATGAGCGATGAATGTCGGTCTGTGAGCGCCTGATCTCTGTCCGTGAGCTCCTGATCTTGGTCTGGGTGGTCGGAGCTGGAGTTCTCTTTGGACGAAGCCCCGGGGTTTCGCGAAACGCTCCAACCCCGGCCACCCGACCGTCCTTCTGCCTTCATAAATCCTTATTCTGCAATCCTTATTTTCCGGACGCGCACGCTTGATTCCCAGGATGGCGTCTCGACCCGCAGAGAAATAAGGATTGCCGAGTAAGGATTGCAGAAGGAAGAAGTGGTCATTTCTTCCCGTGCTCCAGTAGCGGAAGGGTGTTGCGGAGCGTGGAGAGGTACTCGACCAGGTCTCGGACGTCGGACTTGGTCAGTTTCTTGACCAGGTCATCGGGCATGCCCGATTTGCCGACGGCGCGGTCCTCGATGGCCGACTTTTCGAGGACGACGATCGCTCCCTCGGGTTTTTGAAGCTGGATTCGCTGGCCGTCGTCCGACTTGATGATCCCCGCGTGGACCTTGCCGTCGTCCATTTGCAGGATCGCGGTCTCGAAGCCTTTTGCGATCTGCTTGTTCGGATCGACGAGGGCTTCCAGGAGGTAGTCGCGGTTCTTGTCGAGGCCGATGCGCGACAGATCGGGGCCGACCTCGCCGCCGTTGCCGTCGATCTTGTGGCAGCGGCGGCAGGAGACTTCGCTGCGACCGAAGAAGATTTCCTTGCCGCGGACCTCGTTGCCGCCGACCAACGCCTCGCGGTAGTCGCGGAGGTGGTCATCGGGCTGGCGCGTCGTGTCGAAGGCGGCGACCTGCTGCAACATGGTCTTCGTCCCGCGAAGTTTGGCCGCGTCGAGCAGGTCGAGTTGCACGGCCTCGGGAGTTTCTCGCTTGGCCAGCTTGGCCAGCCACCGTTCAAGCACGGCATCGGCGTCGGCCCGCTTGAGCGAGGCGAGCGTGGAGATGGCCGATTGCTGCTCGGGGATCGAGTCGCCGGTCATCGTTTCGGCCAGCAGCGTGACGGCTTTGGCGGGATCGATGGCGATCATCAGGCGACGGGCCTCGCTCCTCAGGCCGGGGTCGGCATCCTGCAGGGACCGGTCGACGACCGAGTTGAGCTGCGAACTTTTGAGGGCGGCGAGGGCTCGCAGCGAGGCGACCCGCTCGGACGACGGGCGGGTGGCGTCCTGCGTGATGTCGAGCAGCAGCGGTTCGGCGACTTTGATCTCGTACCGCGCGGCCAGCTTCGCCGCCGACTCCCGCAGGGCGCCGCTCCCGCCGAAGAGGGGGATCATGACCGGCCGCACGGCCTCCGCCACGTCAATGGACCGCGTCTTCAGCGGCCGATAGTCGCCCAGCACACGATCGAGCGGCCCAGGCGTGTTCCAGTCGAGCAGCTCGGCGATCGCTTCGACCCGCAGCTTGTCGTCGAACAGCGGATTGGCGGCGATGGAGGCGACCGCCTTCGCATGCTCCAACTGACCAAGCTGGAAGTTGGCACTCAGCACGCGACGGAGCAGCGGATCGGACAGCCCCGGCTTGTCGGCCAGCTTCGCCAGGGCGGGCATCGCGTCGGGAATGGGAACGTCGTGGATGGCTCGCGCCGCTTCGAGCGTGACGAGCGGCTCGGCATCGTTGAGGAACGCCGCGACATTCGGATCGGACAGCCGACGAAGGGCCAGGACCGCACCGATCCGCTCGGCCGACGACGGTCTGTTCGTGGCTTCGAGCAGCGTGTTCGAGTCGGCAGCTTCCACCAGTCCGATCACCACCGCATGACGCAGCGTCGGATCGGCGTCGGCGTTCTGAGCGAGAATCTCAAACAACGGATCGACCGCCTGCTTGCACTTCACCAGAGCCAACGCGGCGTGAGCCTTCACTCGCGGGCTGTCGTCCTTGAGGAGGCGCATCAGGCCGATCAGGCACGGAGCGTCGGCGGCGTAACTCGATTCCCCGCAGACTTTGGCCACTTGCGCGCGGACTTCCGGGTTGGCATCTTTGAAGAGTGGCAACAGTTCCTTCAACACGGCGGGCTTCGTCCGGCCAAGCTGTCCGAGTCCCCAGATCCCATGCAGCCGGTCGAACAGCCCCTCGCCCTTGGTCGCGGCATGGATTAGCACGTCCGTCGCGTTCTTCTCCACCAAAGCCAACTGCGCCCGCAGGCGGATGCGGTAGTCGGGATGTGCCAGCAGAAAGCCGAGTTCCTTCGGATCGCGATGCGAGAAACCCTCCTTCATCAATCGGCCGACCTCGGCGACGACGGGCGTCGTACCGTGTTTCTCGTCTCGAAAACGGTAGAGCCGCCCCTTGCCGATGCCGTCCCAGCCATCGACCCAGTCGGAGACATAGAGCCCGCCGTCAAAGCCAAAGTCCACGTCGGTGGCCAGGATCGACCAGAGGAACTCCTGATTGTTCACCAGTTCAAAGGAGGCTCCCTTCGGAATCAGGGAGAACGTGCGCACGCCACTGTTGGCGGCGGAGCCTCGAAAATCGGCGAGGAAGAAGTGGCCGCGATATTTTTCGTCGAGGCCCGTCCCCGGATAGGACGCCAGCCCCGACGGACCGTCCGCCACGTTGGCGATCGGCGGCACGATGTAAGCCGCCTGACCGGGATGAGCCGGATACCAGAGCTTCTCGCGATTCCAGGGGCCGCGGTCGGAAAGGTACTGGTAGTACATCCGCCACCCGCTGTCGGAATGCTGGGTGAGGTAAGTCCACCTCGCCCGATCACCACCGTCCGAGTTGTTGTCACAGGTGAACAGATTGCCGAAATCGTCGAACGCCAACTCCTGCGGATTGCGGAGCCCCGTGCAGAAGACCTCCAACTTCGAACCATCCAACTCGCAACGAAAGACCGCACCCCGATCGGGCATGTGGAGTTGGCCCTGCTTGGTAGAAACGGAGAAGCCGCGATCTCCAATGGAGAAATAGAGCCGTCCATCCGGGCCAACGATCAACCCGTGCATGTCATGCCCGCGAAAGGCGACTCGCACCCCGAAGCCGTCGTAAAGAGCGGCCCGCTCGTCCGCCCGACCGTCTCCGTCCGTGTCCGTCAGTTGCCACAGTTTGGGAATACACGTGTAGAAGACTTTGCCGTTGATCGACAGGACACCCGCTCCCGTACCGTCCTCGATGGCATTGAAGCCGTCGGCGAAGACCGTCGATCTGTCGGCCTTGCCGTCGCCGTCGGTGTCCTCCAACAGGCGGATGCGGTCGTGTGCGAGAGCGTATTTCTTGACCTCGTCGCCGAGATGCTTTTTGAAATACGCCAACCGATCCTCGACCGTCTGAGCCGCCAGATCGTCGAGCAGCCAGTTCATGTGGTTGCGGTTGTCCTCGACCCCCTTCTGCTGGCGAAAGGTCTCAGCGACGAAGACTCGCCCCTGCTCGTCGAAGCAGAAGGCGACCGGGTTGGCGAGGGATGGTTCCGCCGCCCACAGATCGACCTTCATCCCCGCCGGTACGCGAAACCGGTGGATCGCCAGTTCGCCCTCATTCGATTTTTCCGCAATTTTTGGTGAATACGGCTCGGCGGCCCTCACTGCGGGGCCACTGAGGATTACGATCAGACACGACAGTCTGGCCGCACAAACGAAAGTCGAATTTGAAGGTCGAGTCACGTAGAAAGCCTCTGAACGTGAAGAAACTTGGATCGGGAGTCACCGACGTGTCCGACCGGCTCCCAACGCCGGACTCCAAAAGTTGCGTAGTATAGGTCCAGCCGAAAGCAGTCGCGAGCCGGGCAACCTGATTCAAAACTGACTGGATGATTTGCTGCCAGTTGGACGGGATCCCGACAGTGGGGCGATTCAATTCATTCGATTGGACCTGCTGACAAAGATTCCCCCAATTGTCTTAAATACCATAACTCCATAATCCACAAGTGGGTTTCGGCACATTCTGCCGTTGGGGGCTTGCCTAGGGTGCAATACTTGCGGCTAAACGTCCCTGTCAGGCCGTGACCCTTTTTCTACGGAAGGAAAATCATGTTAGTGCTCACGCGAGGTTTGAAGCAGCAAATTGTGATTGGTGATCAGCAGATCACCGTGACTGTGCTGGAGGTCAAGGGGGGGCGTGTCCGCTTGGGGATCGAAGCTCCTTCCGACGTTGTCGTCCGCCGCAAAGAGTTGCTGGAGCCCAAGCAACAGTGCTTTGAGCTTGATCTGGCCGTCGCCGAATGACGGACCCCGGGGCCGTTTCTTGAAAATCCGCCGCTGGGTTTGAGTTCAAGCATCCGCCTTCTTGGCTCCCACGTGTTCGTGGCGATTTAGAATCGTCCCCACGTTTTGGACGCCGTCGATCCCGTGCCTTGCGAGTGAGGCAATCACTCGCTCCACTTTTTCCAACCCGAACGATACTCTGACGCCACCCCCTGCGGATGGGCCGTCCGCGCGGAGGGTCCGTTCTTAGTCGCAGCCGTCGAGTGGCATTTTCGACGGCCAACATGCATTTCCCAGCAGGGAAGGGTTCGTCGATGAGCAATGTTCTGTCGGTCATCCTGGGTGGTGGCAAGGGAACTCGGCTGTTTCCGTTGACTCAGTACCGGTCGAAGCCCGCCGTGCCGCTGGCGGGAAAGTACCGCATCATCGACATCCCGATCTCGAACTGTCTGAACAGCGGGATGAACCGCATCTACCTGGTGACGCAGTTCAATTCGATGAGTCTCCATCGCCACATCCGCGAGACCTATCGATTCGACCGATTTGATGGCGGGTTCGTCGAAGTCCTTGCCGCCCAACAGACGATGGAGGGCGAGGCGTGGTATCAAGGGACCGCCGATGCCGTCCGCAAGAATCTGGCTCACCTGCAACAGAAAGGGATCGACTATGTGATGATCCTGTCGGGCGACCAACTCTACCGCATGGATTACCGCGACATGCTGGCCACGCACCAGAAGTCCGGTGCCGCGGTCACGATCGCCGGCCTGCCGGTCACGCGCGAGGCGGCGCGCGGCTTTGGCATCATGCGCGTCAACGATGAAGGCCGCGTCGAAGGCTTCCTCGAAAAGCCTCAAGACGACAAAGAGATCGATCGCCTGGTCCGAACCGACCCGAAGTGGATCGACTCGCGCGGGATCAAGAGTCACGGTCGGGATTGCCTCGCCAGCATGGGCATCTATCTTTTCAACCGCGATACGCTCATTGATCTGTTGACGCGGTCGGACTACCACGACTTTGGCAAGGAAGTGTTTCCGATGTCGATTCGGACTCACAAGGTCCACGTCCACCTGTTCGACGGCTACTGGGAGGACATCGGGACGATCCGCTCGTTCTACGATGCCAATCTGGACCTGACTCTGCCCAACTCGCCGTTCACGCTGGAAAACCAGAAGTCTCCGATTTACACGCACGCGCGATTTCTACCGCCGACGCGATGCGATGGCGTTCGCATTTCGAGAAGTTTGATCGCCGATGGTTGCGTGATTGGTGAAGGTTCGGTCATCGAGAATTCCGTCGTGGGACTGCGATGCAAGATCGGTCGCAATGTGACGATCTTGAACTCGATTCTGATGGGCGCCGACTACTACCAGAGCGACTCGGAACTGGAAGCCGATCGGACAGAGGGCAGGCCCACGATCGGATTCGGCGACTACAGCTATCTGGACGGCGTCATCGTCGACAAGAACTGTCGCATCGGCCAGAGCGTCCACATCGAAGCCGACCCGAAACTGAAGGCACCCGCCGACTCACAGGTGGTCATTCAGGACGGCATCATCATCGTCCCGAAACAGTCCACGTTGGCGGACGGTTGGCGCATCTAGGCGATGACTGTTCCGGGCAAAGCCGCCGACGGGAATCGTTCCGCGATCGACTCGCCGTCCGCGTCTGCCGCTTGTCACACGAGGTTCAACGACAGAGATCCCTCCTCCATGACTTCGCTTCCCCGGATCGTGCTGAGCAGCCGCAACAGGAAAAAGATCGGTGAGATCGCCGAGTTGATGGCTCCGCACGGGATCGAGTTGATCGGGGTCGAGTCTTTCCCCCACGTTCCCGAGGTCGAGGAGGATGGCGATTCGTTTGCTGCCAATGCCGCGAAGAAGGCGAGCCAGGTGGCGAAGCAACTGGGCGAGTGGGTCATCGCCGAGGACAGCGGCTTGTGCGTCGAGGCCCTCGGCGGTGCGCCGGGCATCCATTCGGCTCGCTATGCGGGAGAGCAGGGGGCGGATGAAGCCAACAACCAGAAACTGCTGCGCGAACTGGCCCGGATTCCCACCGAGAAGCGAACGGCTTACTACGTTTGCCATGCCGTGTTGTCCGACCCTTCCGGGCAGATCCGGCTGTCGTCCGAGGGGCGATGTGGAGGCCGGCTGCTCACCGAATATCACGGCTCGAACGGCTTCGGCTATGACCCGCTGTTCCTCGTCCCGGAGTATCACCAGACGTTTGGAGAACTCGATGCCGCCGTGAAACGTCACGTCAGCCATCGAGCCAAGGCGTTCGAGCGTTTGATTCCGCAGATCGTGCGATTGTTTGAGAAGGGTTGAAGGTTGAAGGTTGAGGGTTGAAGGTCGAGAGGCGTTGCGATGCGATGTGTTTCGGTGATCGCGATGATTTTGGTGGGGCTCTCGATCGTGGGACGAGTCACCGGCGCGGAGGAACCGCTGCCTCGGGTGAGGCCGCTCGAACCGGCCGAGGCGGTGAAATCGTTTCGGTGTCAGCACGGATTTGAGATGCAGTTGCTGGCCGCCGAACCCCTCGTGACCGATCCCGTGGCGATGGACTACGACGAACACGGCCGCGCGTTCGTCTGCGAGATGACGGACTATCCCTACACCGACAAGACAACCGACAAGCCGTTCGTCGAGCGGACGACGGACCTGCCGATCGGTTGCGTGCGGATGCTGGAGGATCTCGACGGCGATGGCCGGTTCGACAAGAGCACGATGTTTGCCGACGGGCTGTCGTGGCCGACGGGCCTCGCGTTTTGGAAGGGGGGCGTTTACGTCGCCGCCACACCGGACATCTGGTACTTCCAAGACACCGACGGCGACGGCAAAGCCGATGTGCGGCGCAAGGTCTTCTCCGGCTTTCGCAAGTTCAACGTGCAGGCGGTGATGAACAACCTCAAGTGGGGCCTCGACGGCTGCATCTACGGAGCCGGTTCGAGCAACGGTGGCTCCATCGCGCATGCCGATCGGCCGGACGAGAAGCCGGTCGTGCTGAGCCGACACGATTTTCGATTCGATCCGCGCACGGAGAAGTTTGAACTCGTCTCGGGCGGTGCGCGGTTCGGTCTCGCGTTCGACGATTGGGGAAACCGGTTTCTCTGCAACATCCGCAATCCGGTCCAGCATGTCGTGCTGCCAGCCGACTACCTCGCGCGGCAACCGTTTCTGCCGGTGAGGGCCGTGCTGAACGATGCGGCTCCGGCGGGAGACACGCTCCCCGTCTTTCGCATCAGTCCGAGCGAAGCTTGGCGTGCCGTTCGTGCCCGGCGCTTCGTGCTCGAGCCTGGTCAGACCAACCCGCGGAGTGAAACAACTCCCGACGGTTACTTCACGTCGTCAAGCGGCATCACGATCTATCGCGGCTCTGCGTACCCGCCTGAACTGCACGGCAACGCCTTCGTGGGTGAGGTCGCGGCGAACGCAATTCACCGCCAGCGGCTGATTCCTGACGGCCCGACCTTCCGCGCCGAACGGGCCGACGAGAATTGCGAGTTCGTCGCCTCGACTGACATCTGGTTCCGGCCCGTCAATTTCGTGAACGCTCCCGACGGGACGCTGCACGTGCTGGACATGTATCGCGAAACGATCGAGCACCCGTGGTCGATCCCCGACGACATCAAGGCTCAGCTCGACCTCGAAAGCGGCCGGGACCGCGGTCGCATCTACCGCCTCGCGCCGCCCGGCTTCACGGTGCCAAAGCCGCCTCGTTTGGGTAAGGCCTCGGTGGAAGAACTCGTCGCGACGCTGGAGCGGCCCGATTCATGGTGGCGCGAGACCGCGCAGCGGCTGCTCGTTCAACGCCAGGAATTGAAGGCCGTTCCGCTGTTGAGGCGACTGGTGCGCGAAGGCCGCAACGATCTCGGTCGCATTCACGCGCTGTGGACGCTGCGCGGGTTGGGACAACTCGACGAAGAGTCCGTGACCATCGCGATGGATTACGCAATTCAGCAACCACCGCGAGTCCGGGAACAGGCGGCGCGTCTGGCCGAAGATTTTCTCGTGAAGGAACCGTCTGCTCGATTGATGTCGCTGACTATCGGCCTCAGTCTGGCCCAGAATAATCAACGCCTGGTTTTTCAACAGGCTCTGACGCTGGGGTACGTTCCCGCGCAGCGGCGGCTCAACGAGGTCACGCTGCATTGTTACGGCGACTATGACAACGAGTGGTCGCGCGCGGCAATCCTCAGTTCGACACAAGGCATTGAGGCCGAGGTGCTGTCCGCAATGTTGCAGCCGGTGGATGACTTGCACCCAACCCCCATCATGCTCCGCGAACTCGCATTCCTGGTCGGTGCTCAGAACAAGCCGCAGGGTCTCGACCTGATCGCGAAGACGATGGCGACCAAACAGGAGTGGCGCACGGAACTGGAATTGCGCAGCGCATTGATCGGTTTGGGAGACGGTTTGAAACGGTCGGGATCGAGCCTGACAAAGGCCCTGACGCGCGAGGACGTTCGGCCGGTGTTGGCCGCGACGTTTGCCGACGCGACGAAGACGGCTCGGGAGGAGGCGGCCTCGCTCGAAGATCGCGAGGCGGCGGCGCGACTGCTCGGTCACGCGACGCTGGCCGATTCGATGCCGGTGCTGGTCGAGTTGCTTCGTCCGGAAGTGCCGTCGGTTCTGAAGACGGCCGCGGTCCAGACGCTCGCGTCGTTTGCGGACTCATCGGTGAGCAAGCCGCTCGTCGAAGCCTATCGCGCCGCCGCACCGTCGGTTCGCGCCGAGATCGTGCACGCGTTACTCGCCCGTCCCGAACGAATCGGCCCGCTGCTGGATGCGGTGGAGCAGAACATCGTCCCCGTTGCGCAGGTCCCGCTCGTCCGCCGCAACCTGCTGCTCAAACATGCCGACGTGAAGGTGAAGGACCGCGCGACGAAGTTGTTCGCCCACGACCTGCCCGGCCCGCGCAAGGCGGTCATTGCCGAATATCAGTCCGCGTTGAGCCTCGTCCCGGATCGAACTCGCGGACGCGCCGTCTTCACGCGCGAGTGCGCCACCTGCCACAAGCTGGCGGGCGAGGGACACGATGTCGGGCCGAATCTGGAGACGATTCGCAACCGCACACCGGACGAGTTGCTCGTTCACATCCTCGATCCGAACCGCGAGGTCGCACCGAACTATCTGGAGTACGTGGTCGCGCTGAAGGACGGCCGGACGTTGACGGGAGTCATCACGGCTGAGACCGCTGGCAGCGTGACGCTGCGACGGCCTCAGGGTCAGGAGGACGTGGTCCTTCGCTCGCAGATCGACGAGATCAACAGTTCCGGCAAATCGCTGATGCCGGAAGGAGTGGAGAAGAAGGTCTCGCCGCAAGACCTCGCCGATTTACTCGCCCATCTGTTGAAGAGGTGATCGATGACCAGGCCCGCTCCCGAACCGATCGATCCCGCGAAGCTGCCCGATCTGGCGCGAGCCGTCATCGCGGCGGATCGGTTTCCGTACCTGGCGTCGATCGACGGAGATCAGCCCCGCGTGCGGCCGGTCTCTCCGGTGAGGACCGACGGCTTTGTCGTGTACGTCGCCAACTTGAGGATGTACCACAAAACCGTCGAGATCGCGGCGAACCCGAAGGTTGAACTCTGCTACCTCGATGAGAAGCACGATCAGGTGCGCATCACGGGCATTGCGGAAGTGGTCTCCGACCGGAGTCTGCTGCAAGAAATCTGGGACGCCAACCCGCTGTTGCGTCAGTATCTGGAAAGCCTCGACAACTCGATGCTGATCGTCTACCGAATCGTCCCTCACCAAGTCCGCTTCATGCGCGAGTGGGCTCTCGATTACCATGATGTGCCGATTGAGTGAGGCTCACGCCACAAATTGACTCGGCCTCATTCCATCTGCTCGGGAACTCTGCTGGAGGCGCGAACGTCTGACAGCCGGTGCTTCTGGCCTTTCACCCAGGGTTCGATCATGACAGCGTCGCTCACGATCCTCGACAACATTCGCATCGCATCCCCCTGTTCGGCCGATTGGTCGGCGATGGTTGGCGACGACCGCTCGCGATTCTGCGGAAGCTGCCAGAAACATGTCTACAACCTGTCGGCGATGACGGCCGATGAAGCGACTCAGTTGATTCGCGAGCGTGAAGGGAATCTGTGCGGTCGCCTGTTTCGACGTACCGACGGGACGGTCCTGACGAGCGACTGCCCGGTCGGCGCCCGCGCGGTCTGGCGACGGACCAAGCAACTGGCGGTGGCCTGTGCGGCGGCGGTCCTGATCGGAGTCGGTGGCATCGTGCTGCCGAACATCGTGGCGGCCCGCTCATCGGGGCCATCTCCCACCGGAGGCCCGGTCGTTCAAAAGACTCTTGCGCTGTGGGACGATCTGCTGGTGTGGATGGGAGTCCGGCGGCGTTATGTGACGATGGGGGGTGGTTCCATCGCACCGTTCACGACAATCATCTCTTGTACTTTTGAAGACGGTGAAGTGGAAGACGGTGAAGTGGAAGACGATGAAGTGCAAGACGGTGAAGTTGAGGAAAGCTTGGAGTGACATGTTGCTTGCCTGGCTCGGACAGTTGGATACGCTCGACGTACCGAAGTGATCGAGCCCACATTCCGAGGAGGCCGCCGCATGATCTGGGATCTTCACGTTCATCTGTCCGGTGTTCCCGGTCGCACGCCGGAAGAGCGGATGGCGCAGATGCTCGAATACGCCGACCGGATGGGGATCGAGCGGCTGTGCGTTTACATGGGGATGTCGTGGTCGAAGAATCCCTCGCCCGAGCGGCTGCGGCAGGAGAACGACGAGGCGCTGCAAGCCATCTCGCACTGGCATCACCGTTGTTTCGGCTTCTGCTACGTCAGTGGTGAGCATCCCGAAGCGAGCCTGGCCGAGATCGAGCGCTGCGTGGCGCAGGGGCCGATGGTCGGGATCAAGCTGTGGGTCGCGAAGAAATGCAGCGACGAGGCCCTGGATGCCATCATCCGCCGCGCGGCCGAATTGAAGGCGGTCATCTTTCAGCACACGTGGTTCAAGACCGACGGAACGATGTATCCGGGGGAATCGACACCCGACGATCTCGTCGCGCTGGTCAAGCGGCATCCCGACGTGCCGCTGATCTGCGGGCATACGGGCGGGACATGGGAGCTTGGCATCCGCGCAGTGAGGCCGTTCCAGAACGTTTCGATCGATCTGGCCGGCTCCGATCCGGTCAACGGCTTTGTCGAGATGGCCGTGCGCGAACTCGGTCCCGAACGGATCATCTACGGCAGCGACACGGGAGGACGCAGCTTTGCCTCCCAGTTGGGGAAGGTCTTCGGTGCGCAAGTTCCCGACGCGGCGAAGCGGCTGATTCTCGGCGAGAACCTCAAGCGGATGATGCTGCCGATCCTGAAGGACAAGGGGGTGCAGCCGTGACCGCGAAACCGGAACTGATCGACGTGAATGTCTACACCTCGCACTGGCCCTTCCGCCGCGTTCCCGGTGATGAGCCCGAGGCCCTCGTCGCGAAACTGCGCGAGCAGAACGTGGTCCAAGCATGGACCGGTAGTTTCGACGGACTGTTTCATCGCGACATGGCCAGCGTGAATGAACGGCTGGTGAAAGTCTGCCGCGAGCATGGTGCAGGGCTGCTCATCCCGTTCGGCTCGGTCAATCCCGCGCTTCCCGACTGGGAGGACGATCTGCGCCGTTGTCACGAGGTACATGGCATGCGGGGTATTCGCCTGCATCCGAACTATCACGGCTACAAACTCGATGACCCAAAGTTTGCGAAGCTGCTCGCGGCGGCGACCGAACGACGGTTGGTCGTGCAGTTGGCCATCAGCATGGAGGACGAGCGGACCCAGCCCACGCTCATGCTCGTCCCGCACGTCGATGCCGCGCCGTTGGCCGCGCTGGTTAAGGGCCTGCCGGCGCTGCGGCTCGTGCTGCTCAACGCCTTCCGCGGACTGGCGATTCCGAAGGTGGCGGATCTGATCGCGGCCGGCCAGGTCTTCACCGACATCGCCATGCTGGAGGGAGTCGGCGGCGTCAGTCGCCTGATCGAGCAAACGGCCTCGGAACGAGTGTTGTTCGGCTCCCACTTCCCGTTCTTTTACCACGAGTCGGCCACGCTGAAGTTGCGCGAATCCCCGTTGGCTCAACCGCAACTGAAGGCGGTCACCACCGAAAACGCCAAGCGGCTCCTCGAACGTGGATAACGCCCGCTGCTTCAAGATCCAGAGTTTGCAGAGAAGGATCCTTGTCGCAGGCGATTCGGGCGAGTCATCGCTACGGTGAGCCGAGCGGTAACTCAAACGGACTCGTGTCCGTATTGGCCGAAGTGTCGTACGCGTCTGCCGGTCTGGCCGAAAACTCTGTCATCGGAACGCTCCTTTGACCACCAGTTCCATTGGCGGGCAGCGGCTCGGGGGCGGTTGCTCTGGGAGCCGGCTCGGTGAATGGGGGATAAGGGACCGGCTGTGGTTGAGCGACAACTCCCCCCGACGGCGACAGCATCTGCGGGTACATCCCCTGGCTGACCCAGGGAGATTGCTTCTTCGGGTTCGCGTGATAGTCGTGTGGCTTGCCGCGGCTCGATTCGCGATCCTCGGCGTCTTCATACGCCTTCGTGGGCCAGTCCCCTTCGTTCAGGAAGATCTCGTTGTAATCGAGCAGCGTTCCCTTCTCGACCTGCACGTTCTTGACGGCCAGTTGGTACTCGACCAGCGAACGGTAGTACGCGACTTCGGCCTCGGAGAGCCGTCGTTGCGCGTCGAGCATCGAGTCGAGCGTGGCATTGTCCGCCTCGTAGGCGGTCTTCACGGCGGCCACCTGTTCGACGGCGGCCATGTGCCGGCTCATGTTCGTTTCCACGAGGGCATACGCGCGCTCGGCCTCCGAAATCGCATTGCTGAGATCGTAGACGACCGATCGTTCCTGCTCGTGCAACAACGCCCGCTCCCGCGCCAGTTGCAGTTCGGAATGACGGACCGCGGCGTAGGCCTGTCGGAACCCGATCGGAAACGACAACTCGACACCGGCCTGCCACTCCTGGAAGTTGCCGGTGAACAAGTCGCTCGTGGCGTTGTTGTTCGCCCCGATGCCGCCGTTGGGATAGAGATCCTTGCCGAAGCCTCGCCACCGATACCGCCCGATCACGTCGAGCTGTGGCTTGAGGAAGTTCTTGTTCGCCTCCAGTTCCGCCTCGCGTTTCTTGATCTGCCACTTCTGGCGGCGCAGCTCGGCCCGGCGCGTGAGTCCCTCCACCAGACTGGCCTCCCAGTTGAAGACCAGCCGGGCCTTGATCGGTTCCTCGGTCGGGCGAATCACGCGACCGTCGTTGATCGGCAGCCCGATCAACAGCCGCAGACGACGTTCGACGACGTAGATGCCGCCAGTACCGCGAAACGTTCCGCCCGTGCTGCCGTTGTTGGTGCGCGTGCCGTCGACCAGCTTGCCGTGCAGCGCGTTCTGGGCCTCCTCCTCAAAGCGGAAGTATTGTTCGCGCGCCTGCGCCTCCTTTTCGGCTTCTCCACCGCGACGGCCCCGCTCGTACAGCGCATGAATCCGCCGCCACGTTTCCAGGGCGGCGTTGCGGGCCGAGACTTTCGCGTCGAGATCGCGAAAGGCGAAGTAGAGATCCCAGTACGTGTTCTCGACGTCGCTGGCGAAATTGCGCACGCCCAACTCGAAGTCGGCGAGTTCCGTGTCCGCGTTGATGCGGGCAATCACCACGCCGTTGATCACGCCCGGTTGAGCATTCGGGCCGGCCAGTCGATTGAAATTGGTGCCACTTCCCTGCATCAGCGGGTGTCGCGCCTCCAGGTCGTACCAGGTGGTGAACGCGCTGGGAAACTTGTTGCCGGGGGCGTTGTTGGCGTCGTATTGCGTGTAATTCTTGAAGGCGTACTGCGTCCCCGTGGCAGCGGTTTTGGAGACCTGCGTCTGCCACACCGCGAAATCCTGCTTGAGCGTCCGGGTGCCGCCGCCGAAGAAGACGTTGTTCAACGCCCGGTCATTCTTCTCGACCGAGAAGTTGGAGGTGAAGGCCGCGTCGAACGCACTCAAGGCACCCTCGATGCCGGTTCGAGGATCGGATTCGGCGATCGAAGGATCGTATTTCGATCGGGAACCGAAGGGCGTGCGCAGGACGGTGCCGCCGAGATCGCGCAGCACCGTCGAATTGGCCAGCGCGAGATGCATCGTCTCTTCGAGCGACAGTCCGAGATAGTCGAGCGTCTCGGGCGTTGCCAATGACAGCGGAGACGGTGTGGCCGCCAGCAGATCATCGCTGGGAGTCGGGTGATCGGGGAACTCAATCTGTTTGGCGAGGTGCTGGTAGTGACGGGTGTCAATCTCTCCGACCGCCGACGTCGGCGTTGCGGCATGGCGCAGACAACCGCAGACGATCAGACTGGTCGTTCCCATCAGCCACAGAAATGTGTTGCCCCCGCGCATTGCTCAGCCGTCCCCCCGCCCCGCCGAATGGATCCCCGCAACCCAACGGCGGCGTCCGTTCGGCAACACGTGCCGGTCCGGCCCGTGATGGACTCACGGCGCGGACAACCCGGTGTTTCATCAAGACTCATCGGCAACCGCTACGACCGGCAAAAACCGAATTCGCGGCAAAGGTCCACTTTTCGGCAAGGTCCATCAGCGGAGACGTCTTCGAGGCTCGCCTGTCTTCCCAGCTTGCCACGAATTGAGTTTGCACCAGAAGCTTGGCTTGGCAATCCGCAGGGTTGGCCGCCATCGGTTTGAATGATGGTTGCGGTATCAGAGAGCCGCGTGATTTCGTGTGCGGAGGATGGGACAACGTTTGGCTTCCGAAATGACCCCGTCGTTGGTTGGCCGTAATGATCCTCGAAGTTGAGTGGAAAGCGACTTGACAAAACAGACGGCATGTCTACATTGTAGCCGACTCGAAACGGACGCCATTTTTTGTCTGTCGCATGTTGTGAGTTCAGCCAAGTTCCTCATCGACTGTGGAGGCACCTCAAATGTTCCTCAAAGCCTCGTGTTCGCTTCTGGCTTTTGTGTTCCTGCACGCGGCAATCGCGTCCGCGGATCAGCCTGTCGGCGCGAGGGCCGGTGCTACCCGCCTGACGACGGAGGAACTCGCGAGGTGGATTGACGAGCAGTTCGCCGGGGCTTGGCAGGAGTCGAAGATCGTCCCCTCGGAGGTCGTCGATGACGCGACGTTCATGAGGCGGACATTTCTCGACCTGACGGGTTCGATCCCCAGCGTGTCGGAAGCCCGCGATTTTCTGGAGTACTCCAGCGAACAGCGCCGCGGCGCGCTGGTCGACCGATTGCTCAATGATCCTCGACGCCCGGAAAAGTATGCCGACCGCACGGCCGCGCATTGGGCGACCTTGTGGCGGCGAATGATGGTGCCGGGGAATTCGCGGGAAGCGCAGATGGCCGTCGGTCTCGATCCGTGGTTGAAGGAACAATTCAAAGCCAACGTGCCGTATGACGAACTGGTTCGCAAACTGGTCACGGCCAAAAACGACGTTCAGACGATGCCGGCTGTGAACCCGCGCTTGGGCATTCGCACCGGCGGCCCGATGCTGTTCTTTCAGGTTGTGGGTGGGAAGCCCGAGTCGGCGGCGAGTTCGGTGTCGCGGGTCTTCCTCGGTGTTCGCATCGGTTGCGCCGAGTGTCACGATCATCCGTTCGCGGCTTGGAAGCAGAAGGACTTCTGGGGGATGGCGGCCTTTTTCGCGGGAGTCAAAAACGGAGGCATCGACGATTCGTCGGCCGCCAAGATTCGGCCGGAGAACGGCACCACCGATTACACGGCGGTGTTCCTGGGCGGTGAGGAGGCGAAGATCGCGAATGGCAAAACGTCGCGGGAAACACTCGTGGATTGGATGATCGCGGAGAACAACCCTCTGTTCGCCGCGACGCTTGTGAATCGCGTGTGGCAGCATCTGATTGGCCGCGGAATGACGGATTCGGTCGATGATCTCGACAAGGCCTCGCCGGCCGAGCGACGTATTCTGGATGAGCTGGCGAAGAAGTTTGTTGAATCGGGCTTCGATCTGCGTTGGCTGATTGCCGGCATCTGCAAGAGTCAGCTCTATCAGCGCGAGTGTGTCGCCTTGAAGGAGACAGACGCCGAACCGCTTCCCGGACAGCGGCCGATCAAGACGCTGACTCCAGAGCAGGTTTTCAATGTGTTGGAGCAGGCGTTGGCGCTGCCGGTCGCGCGCGCCGACGGGAGTGCCCGGTTCAACGGCCTGCGCGATCAATTGATTGCGCGGATGAACGAAGCGGCCTCGAACAACCCGGACGAATTCCGAGCCGGCATTCCACAGGCCCTGCTGCTGATGAACGGCCGATTGACGGCCGAAGCCACGGATCTCGATCAAAGCCGCACGCTGCGCGGAGTGCTGGACGCTCCGTTTCTCGACACCGAGGCCAAGCTGACGACGTTGTATCTGGCGACTTTCA
>JANODP010000017.1:0-4678 GCA_031412755.1 Schlesneria sp.
ACGAAATGATGCCGACGAATCCGCCGCAGTTTGATGAATTGTGGAAGCTCTATCGCGGCCCCGCTTCGGTCTATGACGAGGTGTTTGGGTCGCCGGGGGTGCTGCGCCCGCATTGGCTGGACCTGCGGGACGGCTTGCAGAGTTTCACGCTGGATGAGTTTGCCCGCCGCGTGGCTCAGGCGGAACGATTCCTGTACGACAACGGCGTGACGTTCGATGTGTTTCGAGAGAAGGAAACGCAGCAGCGGCTCTGGCAACTCGACCTGATCCCGATGGTCGTGCCGGCGGCCGAGTGGTCGCTGCTGCAGGCGGGGTTGGACCAGCGGGCCCGATTGCTCGAAGCCATCATTGATGACATTCACGGCGGGCAGCGAACGCTCCAGGAGGGGATGCTGCCGCCCGGCGTGGTGTATGCGCACCCGCAGTTCCTCCGGTCGTTCGCCGGCCTGCATGCCCGCAGCACCCGCTCGATGATCGTCTATGCGGCGGAACTGGCTCGCGGACCGGGCGGTCAGTGGTTCGTGATGGCCGATCGGGCGGATGCTCCGGTGGGAGCGGGGTTCGCGCTGGAGAATCGGATTGTCACGTCGCGCACAGTGCCGCAGCTCATGCATCATCGGCCGGTTCAACGACTGGCCTCCTTTTTCCTGCGGCTGCAAAACGCGCTGAAGGAACTGGCGGCGAAGCGGTCGGACAATCCTCGGATCGTGCTGCTCAGCCCCGGCCCGGCCAGCCCGTACTATTTTGAGGACGTTTATCTGGCGGGCTATCTCGGTTACACGCTGGCTCAAGGGGCCGACCTGGCGGTGCGCGACGAGCGGGTGTTCCTCAAGACTCTGGCGGGGCTGTTGCCGGTGGATGTGATTCTGTCGCGCGGCACCGATCGCGGCATCGACCCGCTGGAGTTGGGAGGCAACTCGTCGCACGGTGTTCCCGGGTTGCTGCAAGCCCTGCGGCAGGGGACGGTGAGCATCGCCAACATGCCGGGCTGCGGCCTGGTCGAGGCACCGGTCTTCATGGCGTTCCTGCCGGCGTTGTGCCGTCAACTTTTGGGTGAAGAGTTGCAGTTGGCGTCGATCGCGACCTGGTGGTGTGGCGACGACACGGCGCGGAAGTATGTGGTCGAGCATCTCGATCAGCTCGTCATCAAGCCAGCGTTCGAGGCGAGCGGCGGAGAAGAGATTCTGGGCGAACGACTTTCATCGGTCGAGCGCGAACAACTGCGGGCTCGCATCGCGGAGAGGCCGCACACCTTCGTGGCTCAGGAAAGAATTGCGCGATCGTCCGTTCCGGTGTTGGACGCGGACCGGAAACTGCGCAGCGGACACGCCGCCGTCCGGGCGTTCCTGGTGTCCGACGGGCCGGGCTACAGCCTGATGCCGGGCGGTTTGGTTCGGATCGCACGAACGCTCGATCCGATGGAACTGTCGATCACCGCCGGCACGGGCAGCAAGGATCTGTGGGTCTTGTCCGACGGCCCGGTCGATCCGGTGACGTTGTTGCAGGCGATCGACCAGCCGGTCCCGTTGCGGCGCAGCGGCGCCCTGTTTCCCAGCCGGGTGGCGGACGATCTGTTCTGGCTCGGCTGGGCGATGGAACGAGTCGACTTTCTCGCACGCATCATCCGGTCTGTGACCGAGCGCTTGACGACCGATCCGGAGTCGAACGCGGAACTTCCCGCACTCGTGCGAGCGCTGGCCGAACAGGGTCAACTCGAACCGGGCTTTGCCGTCGAGGCCTTCTCGGGACTGCTGCCGAAGCTGGACCGGGCGTTGCCGGACGTGGTGTTCGATGTCTCGGATGCCCACGGTTTGGGATTCGCGGTTGCCGAAATGTTGCGGATCGGCTCGCTGGCTCGAGACCGGTTGTCACCCGACACGTGGTTGACGATCCATCAGGCGGGTTCGGATTTCCTGCTGGACAGTTCTCCGGCGCGGCCCGACTCGGCGGGACTGCTGGCGCGCGTCAATGTGTTGATCGTGGACCTGGCCTCGGTGAGCGGTCTGGTGGCCGACGGCATGATCCGCGGCCCGGCGTGGCGGTTTCTCGATCTGGGCCGTCGCATCGAACGCGGACGCGACACCTGTTCGCTGCTGCGGACGATCATCTCCTCGGGCGAGATCCGCAACCGCGCCGTGCTGCGCGCGCTGCTGGAGGTTCTGGACTGCCGCATGACCTATCGCTCGCGATACCTCGACAACCTGCAGCCGAACGCCGTGCTGGACCTGTTCATTACCGACGAGACCAATCCCAAGTCACTGGCCTTTCAGGCCGTGGCGATCGCCGAGCACGTCGACGCCCTGCCGCAAGACTCCTCCAGTCCGCTGCGCACGGAAGAAAAACGGTTGGCGATGGCCGCCCTGCACGCCGTGCGCACGGTCACGCCGCCGCAGCTCGAAGCCGCGGAACTGGACGACGTTCAACAGGTGTTGCTCGACATCGATCGTCAGTTCAAGGCGCTGATCGATCTGTTGCAGTTGCGTTACCTGCTGCACTCGGGAACGCCCCGGCACAGCACGGGTGAAGGAGACGTCTTCGCATGAAGTACCGGGTGACGCACAAGACGGCTTATCAGGGAGACCAACCGGTTTCGGTGTGCCACAACGAGGCATGGCTGAAGCCGCGCGACACGCCGTTTCAATACTGTGAGAATCACCAGTTGGCGACCGATCCCCCGCCCACCAGTCTGACTCACCGCCTGGACTACTTCGGCAACAACGTCTGGGCGTTTTCGTTCAACAGGGGCTACGACTCGATGACGGTGACGTCGGTCAGCGAGGTCGCGCTCCGCGAACGAGCCCTCCCCTCCGTCGATCAAACTTCGCCGTGGGAACAGATGGCCGACATCCTGCGAACTCCCGGGTTGCCCGAGGATCTGTCCGCGAGTGAGTTCACGTTTGACTCGCCGCGCAGTGTGGGGAACGCGGCCCTTGCCGAATATGCCCGCCGGTCGTTTCCCGCCGGCCGGCCACTGCTCGAAGCGGCCGCTGAATTGACCGCCCGGATTCATGCCGACTTTGAATTCAACTCGCGGGCGACCACCGTGACGACTCCCGTGGAGGAAGTCTTTCGGTTGCGGAAAGGGGTCTGCCAGGACTTTGCCCATCTCGAAATTGCCGCGTTGCGATCGCTGGGCCTCGCCGCGCGTTACGTCAGCGGGTATCTGAGAACCCGCCCCGCACCCGGCAAGCCGCGACTGGCCGGAGCCGATGCCTCGCACGCCTGGCTGTCGGTCTATCTGGGAGACGGAGACTGGGTCGACCTCGATCCGACGAACAACCTGTTCCCCAACCTCGAGCACATCACCGTGGCCTGGGGACGCGATTACGGCGACGTGTGCCCGCTGAAAGGGGTCTTCATCGGCGGCGGTCGCCATTCGCTGGAGGTCAGTGTCGATGTCTCCCTGATCGAGCCGGACGATTCGCAGGCGTAGGATCGGCACTCCCCCAGATTATTCATGGCCACACACTAACCCGAAGTGTAAGCGAGGGCGCCGTCACGGTTCGCCCTCGCTTACACTTCGGGTTGGTGTGTGGCAGTCCGATTCCGTCCCGCGTCGCTCACAATCATTCCGTGGCTGACCCGCTCTGCGTCTGCATCTGGCTCTGCGACTGCCCGGAAATCGATTCGGGGGCCACGGGTTTGGTGGCGAAGAAGGCCTCAAACACCGCGGCATCCAAATCGTTGAGCTTCGTTTGAAACGAGTCGATGAACTCGTGCAGGCCGATCTGGATGATGTCGGCGGGTTGAGTGAACTCGAACTCCGCGCGCAGCCGTCCGACGCGCCGCTCGGCCAGCGAACGGTACGTGCCCGCCGGTGAGCCGGTGATCGCGCGCAGCGATTCTTCGACGCGATGCAGGCAATACTTGACCGAGCGCGGGAAGTCGTGGTCGAGCATCAGGAAACCGACGACGTTTTCCGGTGAGATTCGACCGCGCACCCGCCGGTACATTTCGAGGGCACTCGCGGACTTCAGCAGCGCCGACCACTGAATCACGTCGAGCGGCGTTCCGACTTCGTTCGACGTCGGCAGCAGAATGAAGTACTTGACGTCCAGGATTCGCGAGGTCTTGTCGGCCCGCTCGATGCTGCGGCCCATCCGCGCGAAATGCCAGGCCTCGTCGCGGGACATCAGCGATTCCATGATGCCGACCAGCAACTGGCTGAATCGCTTCACCTCGGACAGAAATTCTCCGGCCCGTTCGGCGGTCTCGGCCACGGCCGCCCCGCGCACGAACAGATAGAACTTGTTCAGTTCCTCCCAGACTTCGGACGGCAGGCTGCCCCGAATCGTGCGGGCGTTCTCGCGGGCCGAATACAGGCACGACACGATGGAATTGGAATTGTCCTGATCGAACGTGAGAAACTGCCAGGCACTGTCGCGCGTCGCCTGGCCGTAACGCTCGGCGAAGACTTCATGATCTCCGGTCGTCGCGACGAGCGGAGACCACTGCTGGTCGATGCATTCCCCCAGGTCGAGCGTCAGGTGCAAATTGACGTCCAGAAAGCGCGCGATGTTCTCGGCCCGCTCGATGTAGCGGCTCAACCAGAACATGGAATCGGCAACTCGGCTCAGCATGGGGAACGCTCAAGGGTGAAGAGTCACGCCGGCACGGAACCGTTGGCGGACGAGTCAACAAAGTTCAGTAATGGTCAATTTGACGAAGGACCAAGTGT
>JANODP010000018.1:0-34776 GCA_031412755.1 Schlesneria sp.
TTGGGCGGGGGGGAGGTGCGCCCCCTCAACCCGCCCCCCCACCAACCCCCCCGAATCCCGGGGACACACGCCCCCCGCTCCGAAAGGCAATGATCCATGAACCGAGTTGCCGAACTGACTGGCTTGCTCGCCCCCTATGACGCCGCTCGTGAAGGAGCGTGGTCGCCGCGTGAGGCGGCTCATTTGCTGGGGCGTGCCCAGTTCGGGTTCACACCGAAGGAACTCGACCGCGTCGTGAAAGACGGCTTGGTCGCGACCGTTGATCGGCTGCTCACACCCCAACCGGAATCGGCCGAATATCAACAGGCCGAGGCCGCATTACGAAAGACGTCGCTGGCCACGGGCGAGATCTCGGACCTGAAGGTCTGGTGGCTGTATCGCATGTGGTCGTCGGCCAACCCGCTGACGGAGAAGCTGGCGGTGCTGTGGCACAACCATTTCGCGACGTCGAACGCCAAGGTGCGGTCGATCCCGCAGATGCTCGCGCAGAACGACTTGATCCGGGCGCAGGCGCTGGGTGACTTCCAGCAGATGCTGCACGGCATGGCGGTCGATACGGCGATGCTGGTGTGGCTCGACGGCAACGCCAATCGCAAGCGGCACCCGAACGAGAACTTCGCACGGGAGATCATGGAACTGTTCGCCCTCGGCGTGGGGAACTACACCGAGAAGGACATTCAGGAGGCGGCCCGCGCGTTCACCGGCTGGCATGTACGCGAGGGGGCCTTCTGGTTCAATCGCCTGCAACACGACGACTCGCCGAAAACCGTATTCGGCAAGACGGGGAATTTTGATGGGGCGCAGATCGTGGACCTGTGTCTGGCTCAGCCCGCGTGTCCTCGTTTCCTGGCGATGAAACTGCTCAAGACGTTCGTCCTCGCGAATCCAACGGGCGAGATGATCGACGCGGTCGCCGCGCGGCTGCGGCATCACAATCTGGTCTTCGCGCCGGTGATGCGCGAGTTGCTGACATCGCAGTTGTTCTTCGAGGCCGCTCACCGGCGCGCCGTCATCAAGTCGCCGCTCGATCTGGTGGTCGGCTCGCTGCGATCGCTGGCCCAGACCGTGAAGTGGCCTCCCGTCGTGAAGATCCTCGCCGATCTCGGACAGGACGTGTTTGAACCGCCGTCGGTCAAAGGCTGGGAAGGTGGCCGCTTGTGGGTCAACTCCTCGTCGCTGCTGATGCGAACGAACTTCGCCACGGCCCTGGCCTCCGGCGATCAACTCGCGACGTTGTCGAAGCCGATCATTGATGGAGCGGGCGGCACGAGCGAGTCGGTTGTCGCGCGGCTCGATAAACTGTTGCTCGGCGGAACGGCCGACGAACGGCTTCGCGCCGAACTGGTCTCGTGCCACAAGCAGGCGGAAGGAAACGCCGTGCAGAAGTTGCGAGGGCTGTTGCAACTCGTGTTGTCGCTGCCTGAGTATCAGTTGATGTAGTGAAACAAAAACGAAGACCCCTCACCCTAGCCCTCTCCCCCGCAAAGCCGGGGCGAGGGGATCAGAAAAACCCGAACACGAGAGACCGTGATCATGCTGCCATCCTCCACGCGACGTGAGTTTCTGCGACAACTCGGTGCGGCGGGCATCGTTTCGCTGGGTGCGCTGCCGCCGCGATTTTTGACGCGCGCGGCGGAGGCGGCTTCCGGTGCGGCGGCTCGCGATCGGCGGGTGCTGGTGCTGATTCAAATGGCGGGAGGCAACGACGGGTTGAATACGCTCGTGCCGACGGGCGATCCGGCCTATGAAAAAGCTCGGCCGGGGATCGGCTTCAAAAAGGGACAAGCATTGCGGCTGAACGATCAGTTCGGGCTGCATCCCAGTCTGACCGGGTTGCGTGAGCTGTACGACGAAGGGAAGTTGGCGATCGTGCAGGGCGTCGGCTATCCGAACCCGGATCGGTCTCACTTCCGTTCGATGGACATCTGGCAGTCGGCCGAACCCGAACGGGCCGAGCCGCGCGATGGCTGGCTCGGCCGTGCGCTCGAATGGCAGTTCGAGCGGCAGCCGCTGCTCGCCGAGGCCCTGACGTTGGGAACCGACAAGCTGCCGCTGGCCTTCGTCAGCAGCCGCGTCAACGTGCCGACGCTGCGGCGGGTTGAGGATTTTCAATTGGCGGACGGCAACGGTTCGGCGGCCAATCGCACGTTGACTCGCACGGCACAGAAGCGGCTCGCTGGCGAAGCGGCCTCCTCCGGCAGCGAGCTCGATTTTCTGCGGCGGGCGACGACGACGGCTCTCACCAGTGCCGAACGATTGAAAAGCATGTCGTCGTCGTACAAGACGACGGTCGATTATCCCGGGACCGCATTGGCGAACCGCCTCAAGCTGATCGCGCAGATGCTGACGGCGGACTTTCCCGCGCGGATGTATTTTGTGTCGCTCGACGGCTTCGACACGCACTCGCAACAGCAGCCGGGGCACGCCGCGCTGATGGCCGAACTGTCGGGAGCGATCCGCGCCTTCGAGCAGGATCTGACCGAGCACAAGCTAAACGATCGAGTGACCCTCGCCACGTTCTCCGAATTCGGACGCCGCGTCGCCGAGAACGGCAGCCTGGGGACCGATCACGGTGCGGCCTCGATGTTGTTCGCGCTGACTCCGACTGGCAAGGCCGGCCTGCACGGCAAGCATCCGAGCCTGACGGACCTCACCGACGGAGACCTCAAGTTCACGACCGACTTCCGCTCGGTCTACGCCACGCTGCTGGAGAAGTGGCTCGAAATTCCGTCCGAAGGCGTGCTGGGCGGGAGGTTTGAGTCGCTGGGATTTGTGTGAGAAGCAAGAAATCAGGTGTCAGAATTCAGAAGTCAGAATGAGCACGTGAATGCTTATTCTGACTCGTGACTTCTGTCTCCTGACTCCTGCCTCAGCAACTGCATCATTCGCTCGCCGCGTGAGATTTCCGGCTGGTCTCCTTCGGGAGTCAGTCCGAGTTGGCGAAGCAGGTGTTCGGCCTGCTCGAACGGGCAATAGCGTTCCCACTTGGCCACGAGCCGTTGGAAGTCAGCGTCGCGCAGGGCATCGGCCATCGTGGCATGATGGTTCAATTGGTGAGCCGGGTTGGACGCGACGAGCTTCTCACGACAACGTTCGGCGACTTCGAGCCATCCTGCGCGGCAGGCTTCGGCTCCCGCGAGCAGCAGAAACCGGTCGCGGACCAGAGTCTGTTGCTTCTCGTCCGACAAGACGGCCAGTTGCACGTAGGCACACATCGCGGTTTCGTGGTCGATCATGGGGGAGAAGCTTTTAGCTGTTGGCGATCAGCCAAACCAAAGCAGCATAATCCGAGGTTAGTACGGAATCCGTAGTCCGTCGTAGGAGAGTTCGACGCCGGCGGGCAGCCGGGCGTTGGTCTCGGTGTATTCGAGGTAGTGCGAGACGTGAGTCAGGTACGTCCGCTTTGGCTTCACTCGCGCAACCGCTGCCAGCGCCTGCGGGATTCCGAAGTGAGTGGCGTGCGGTTCGTCTCGCAGGGCGTCGAGAACCAGCACGTCGAGTCCTTCCAGCAGCGGCCAGCTTTCGTCCGGGATGAAGCTGACATCCGTACAAAAGGCCACGTCGCCGATGCGGAAGCCGAGGACCGGCAGCTTGCCGTGGATCAGTCGGATCGGCTGAACCCGGACGCCGAGCAACTCAAACGGCTCCAACCCGATGCGGTGCAGTTCGAGTTGTGGGATGGCACCGTAGTGCAGTTCGGGGTCCACCGGAGTGAAGGCATAGGAGTAGGCGGCCCGGATTTGCTGCTCGACCGGCTCCTCACAATAGAGCGGAACGGCACGCTTCAATCGGTAGCCGAATAGTCTGAGATCGTCGAGGCCGAAGATATGGTCCGCGTGGCTGTGCGTGTAAATGACGGCATTCACGATGTCGATCCGCTCGCGCAGCAGTTGAATGCGCAATTCGGGGGACGTGTCGATCAGGAACGTTCCTTCGGATGTCCGAACCGCGACGCCGGTTCGAGTGCGGTTGTTGCGCGGGTTGGGCGATTCGCAGACCGGGCAATGGCAGCCAATGATCGGCACACCGTGGCTGGTGCCGGTTCCGAGGAGCACGAGTTCGCGGGTGAATTCGACTGAGCCGGTCATCGCATTGGAGAGCCCGGAGAGTTTGCGTTGGCGGATAATTCACGAAGTGATCGTCAAGTTTTTGCAAGGCGACGGGAGTGTATCACACGTCGCGCGTGAACGCAGTTGCGCGAAGGCGGTGATGGAAGCGAACCTTCGCGTCAGACCTGCCTAAATCGCGCGCGAGCCCGGCGATCGTCAATCTGATCCGCAAAAACTTTACAACTTCGAGAGCCATTGAAAACAGGCATTTGACGAGGAGTTACTGAAAGCTTGCCGGCTCGGCACAACGGTTGCGATGCGGTGATTGTCGAAACGATTTCGATTGGACCGCCGCACGGAGGCATTCGAAAACAGGAACTGACGAGCGGTCTCTTCCACCAGGGGTAGTTCGGCTGGGGGTGTAGCCGGAGACGGTCCGATGGCCGTAGCCGGGCGAGCGCCTATGCCTCCAGCCGACTACTCTTTTTCTTTGGGCTTCGTTCGGCCATCTGTTGTCCATGTTCATGAGCTTCGCGCGCGGAGACCTCAGCGATATTCTCGACGTCGGTCCGCCTGAGGGTTCTCCGACGAAAGCGATCTGATGACGAATGTGGACTCGACGACGGCTCCCCTGCGAGTTCTCAGTCTGGAAAGCCGGCGGGGCGACGACATGCGGTCGCTGATCGAACGGCATGGCGGCGTGGCGACGATTGCGCCGTCGATGCGAGAGATCCCGCTCGACGAGAATGCGGCGGCATTCGCCTTTGGCGAGGAGTTGCTGGCGGGACGCATCCACGTCGTGGTGTTCCTGACGGGCGTCGGAGCGACCGCGCTGATGGAGACGCTCGAAACGCGGTGGCCGCGCGCGACGATCCTGTCGGCGCTGGCCGGCTGCACGACGGTCGTGCGCGGTCCGAAGCCAACGGTCGTGCTCGGCAAATGGGGCTTGCGAATCGATCACCGCGCGCCGGAACCGAACACGTGGCACGAACTGCTCGCCACGCTCGATGCCGTCGGAACGCTGTCCGGATGCCGGATCGCGATTCAAGAATACGGCCAGCCCAGTGACGAGCTTTATCGCGAACTGGCGGCTCGCGGCGCGGACGTTCTGCCGGTTGCGGTCTATCGCTGGGCACTCCCCGCGGACACGGCTCCGCTGCGGGCGGCCGTGGATCGAACCATCGCGGGAGACTTCGATGTGATCTTGTTCACCAGTGCGCAGCAGCTTCACCACGTGCTGGCCATCGCGGAGGAATCGGGTCGCTCGCGCGAGTGGCTTTCGGCGGCGAATCGGTGCGTGGTGGCGTCGATCGGACCGACGGCCACGGAGACGCTGCGGGAAGGGGGATTGATCGTCGATTTGCAGCCGTCGCATCCCAAGATGGGGCCCCTCGTCAAGGAGGCCCTGGAAGCGGCGCGGCGGCTTCTCGCGGCGAAACACCTTGGATGAGGTGTTGATTGTCGATGGTTGAGGGTTGATGGGCAGAAGAGCGCAGGAGCGAAATCGCCATTCTTCTCGTTCAACCATCAACCCTCAACCATCAACTCGCGCTGAGTTGCACCTGCGCCGTCACGTGTTACCATGCCCGCCGATCCTTCGGGACGTTTTCGTCAAGATTACTTCTCCTGGAGATCGCCGGGTCGTTTGCGGCCTGGAGTGGAATGGTTTGTTGAAGGGGGGCCTCGTGCGGGGCTCGCTGACATGTTCTTGACTGATGATTGGTTGCGTGAAAGAGCCAGGATGTTTCCGTTCCTCGGCGAATTGCTCCACTGGGTGGCCTGGTTGATTGGCCAGGGTCGCGCAGTGTGGCGTCGTGTCTGTCATCGCGTTCCGGCTCGGCCGGTGTCGCCATGTTGGAGACTGCGCTTTCGAGACGATTCGTGCGATTCCTCTTGGCCGGCAAACGCCGCACGCTGGTTGGCGATTGGTCCCCCGTGGGGCTGGCCGCTCAACGAGCGTGGCGGTTGGCGTTTGTCGGCAATTCCCGTGACGGTGGCCTTCCCGTCGCGGTGCTCACAGCGCACCTGATTTTCTCGTCTCGACGACCGCTCGCTCCGGCAGTCGATCTGCGGCCATTGGCCGTGGACTCGAAGCGTGCCGCTCTCAACCAAGTCCTCCCAGCGCGGCTGCGCGCCGGTGGACCGGCGTCTCCAGAACAGACAGCCGGGAGATGGACTATGGAATACGTGTTGGGCGCGCTGGGATTGTTGATCGGCGGCGCGATCGGCTTTGTTGCCGAGCGGACGATTCGTGGCACGGCCTTCAAGACTCGCGATGAGATCTTGCAGCAGGCCCGGCGCGATGGGGAGAACCTGGTCAAGACGGCGGAATTGCAGGCCAAGGAAGAGGGACTGCGGCGGCGCGAGGCGGCCGACAAGGAGTTGAACGCGGCCCGCGACGAGTTGCGAAACCAGGAACGACAACTCGACAAACGCGGCGCGGGACTCAAGGAGCAGCAGGACGACATCACCAAGAAGGAACGGATGCTGGAGACGACCCAGCAGAAGCTCGTCGAGCGCAACAAGGTCATCGACGCGAAGGAGAAGGAACTCGACAAGAGCGTCAAGCAGGCGCAGGAGCAGCTCTACAAGGTCAGCGGTCTCGACCAGAAGACGGCCACCGACATGCTGCTCCAGCAGTTGGAGCGCGAGTTGAAGAACGAAACCGGCGCGCTGATCATCAAGCAGGAGGCGGAGCTCAAGCAGCAGTCCGAGCGGCAGGCGCGCGAGATCATCGGCATGGCGATCCAGCGCTACGCGTCGGCGCACACGTCGGAGTCGACCGTCTCGACGATCGACATTCCGAGCGACGAAATGAAGGGCCGCATCATCGGCCGCGAGGGCCGCAACATCCGCGCCTTCGAGAAGGCCACCGGAGTGGATGTCATCGTCGACGACACGCCCGGTGTGGTGGTCGTCTCGGCGTTCGACAGCGTCCGCCGCGAGACGGCCAAGCAGGCGCTGGTCAAACTCATTCAGGATGGTCGCATTCATCCGACCCGCATCGACGAGGTCGTCGCCGAGACGCAGAAGGAGATGGAGGCGTTCATCCGACGTCAGGGGACCGAAGCGGCGCAGGAAGCCGACGTGCCGAACCTGCACGAGAAGGTGCTCGACTTCATGGGCCGGCTCTATTTCCGGACGAGCTACAGCCAGAACGTGCTCCGTCACTCGATCGAAGTGGCGCATCTGACGGGCCTGATGGCCGAGCAACTCGGCTTGAACGGCAATCTGGGCCGACGCTGCGGGTTCCTGCATGACCTCGGCAAGGCGGCCGACCATGAAATGGAGGGCGGACATCCGGCGGTGGGGGCGGAGATCCTCAAGCGGTACGGCGAGAAGGCCGAGGTCGTTCACGCGGCGCTGGGTCATCACGACGACATCCGTCCCGATTACATCTACACGGTGCTGGTCGCCGCGGCCGATGCGTGTTCGGCCTCGCGGCCGGGAGCGCGGCGCGAGACGCTCGAAAAGTATGTTCGTCGGCTGGAGGAACTCGAAACGCTCGTGTGTGGCTTCCCCGGCGTCGAACAGGCGTTTGCGGTGCAGGCGGGCCGCGAAATCCGCGTCGTGGTGAATCCGCAGGACGTGAACGACCGCGAAGCCGCCCGGCTCTGCCGCGACATGGCGGCCGCCATCGAGGCGACTCTCACCTACCCGGGCGAAGTCAAAGTCACCGTGCTGCGCGAAACGCGGGTCGTCGAATACGCGAAGTGATCCTGTGTCGGCCGGGCACGAACGACCGAGGGCGAGCGATTCGCCCGGCATCGAATCGACCCCGCAACTCAAATCGAACGGGGGGCCGGATGACGAGTCGTCAACCGGCCCCCCGCTTGTTTTGGATCGTCGCGTACTCACCAGGCCGTCGTTCACGACGGTCGGCATTCCAACTCAGATGTCGGCTGCAATCACGGGCAAACAAGTCGGCCCAAGTCAGCGAACGTCTATGCCACTTTCCTGAGGAATCGAAATACGAGCCGTCGGGGATGTCTCCCGACGAGATGAAGGGCCACTAAACCCGGCTCGGTGCTCCGAACCGCTCGCATAGTTTTCATGATCACAGCGTTTGACGGTGCCGCTGACAGGGAAAAGGAAGAACACCCTAAAGATGTGACAGAGGTGGCGACAATTTTTGAGGAATTCGATTGTCGCAATCGGCGCCCGCCACCGGTACAGTTTGCCGATCACTTTGAATAAGCCGCTCTCCAGGCTCAGCGAAAGAACGCGACAACGTGGCGGACAGTTCGACAACGCACTGGATTCAGCGATTGCGGCAGGGCGATTCCGCGGCCGCATTCGAGTTGTGGGATCGATATTCCAAGCGGATGCAAAGCCTGGGGCGAAAGCGTCTGGAAGGAGCTGCGCGGACGGCCTTCGACGAAGAGGACGTGGCGCTCAGTGCCTATGGGGCCTTCTGTTTCGCGGTCCAGGAGGGGCGTTATACGTCGGTGCAGGGCCGCGATGATCTCTGGCCTCTTCTGGCGACCTTCACGGTGCGCAAAGCGAATGATCGCCTGAAGGGGGAGGGAGCCTGGAAGCGGAGTGGGCGCGAAACGGGCGGGCAGGCTCGCGACGAGGCCTCATCCCTGGCTCACGTTCCGTCTGCCGGACCGGACCCGGCCATGAGTGCCCTGATCAAAGACGAGTTTCAACGATTGATGCAGGCGCTGAACGACGAGGAACTCGAACGGCTGGTGGTTCTCAAACTCGATGGTCATACCAACGATGAGATTGCCGAGGCGATGGGTCTGACACGGCGCACGATCCAGCGGATGTTGAATCTGATTCGAGCGATCTGGCAGGCGGAAATGGATGGTGCTCCATGAATGTCTCCCGATCGACAGCCAGTCTGGTGGCCGACGTGCGTCGATTGGATCGGGCCTGCCGCGCCTTCGAGCGCGACTGGAAAGCCGCCCCCCCGCGTCGTCTGGAAGACTATCTCAACGGATCCATCGGCCACGAGCAGACGATCTGGCTGACCGAACTCCTGGCGATCGAGTTGGAGTTGCGTCACTCCTCCGGAGACGTCCCCGAACTGTCCGAGTATCTGCGGCGGTTTCCAACGTCCGAGCTTCTGGTGCGTCAGGCGTTTACCGAATCGCGGAAGTCCGGGGGTGTCGGCGATCTCCGACCGAAGTACGACCGCATCGGCCATCGCCTGGGGGATTACCAGATCGTGCGCGAGATCGGTCGCGGGGGCATGGGAATCGTCTACGCGGCGATTCAAACATCGCTCGACCGGCGGGTGGCCCTGAAGGTGCTCAATCCGAAATGGTTTCAGTCTCCGCGCGACGTGAGACGGTTCCAGCGGGAATCGCGCGCGATTGCCCGACTGCATCACGGCAACATCGTCGAGGTTTACGGTGTGGGGGAGCAGGACGGGCTGCATTACTTCGCCATGCGCTTCGTCTCGGGCATGGGGATCGACCGGCTCATCGAACGGCTGAAGCGGCTTCGGACGGACGGAGAGCGTTCGACAAACAAACCCCCGCTTCCCCAGGGACAACGAGCGGAGGAAGAGGCCTGGACTCAAGACCGGGAGCGGTTGGAACGAGACTCCGAGGATTCGAACGAGATCTCCATCACCTGTCCGGAAATCATCCGACTCTGTTCCCAAAGCTCCTCGATCCGCGCCGCCGCTGTCGCCCGCATCGGACAGCAGGCGGCCGAGGCCCTGCAGCATGCGCACGATCACGGTGTTGTGCATCGCGATGTGAAGCCGTCCAATTTGCTGCTGGACCGGCAGGGAACGGTCTGGCTGACGGACTTCGGTCTGGCCAAGCTCGACACCGAAACCGCGGGCCTGACCACGGAGCTGGATCTGATCGGCACATTGCGTTACATGCCACCCGAGGGACTTCAGGGGGCATTGGACAAACGGAGTGACATCTACAGCCTTGGTTTGACGCTGTATGAATTGGTCACGCTTCGGCCCGTGATCGACAATTCCGAGGGCGGCTGCGTACTCGAACGGGTTGCACATCCCAATCCGCCACCGCCCCGCGACCTTGATCCGGGCCTTCCCCGCGATCTGGAGACAATCATTTTGAAGGCGCTCGCGCCGGAACCGAAGCAGCGCTACCATTCGGCGGGCGAACTGGCGGCGGATCTCAGCCGGTTTCTCAAATCGGAGCCGATTCTCGCGCAGCGGGCGACGTGACGAATGCGGTTGGACCGCCGGGTGCCACTGGCGGCGGCTTTGGGCCGCCAGTGGCTTTGAAGAACACTGGCGAGCGAAGCCCCTCGCCAGTGGCACCCGGCGTTGCGCGACGTAAAGGCCATGAATTGTCCGGGATCGCCCGCTCGCGGCGTCGCTACTCGATTCACAGACCCGCAGCTACAATCCGGCCCCACCCACGGAGCCGCCATGCTGACGCCCGCCCTGCAAAACTCCCGCCTGCTCAAAGCGGCTCGTCGCGAACCGACCGATACGACTCCCGTCTGGATCATGCGTCAGGCCGGACGATACCTGCCCGAGTACATGGCCGTTCGCTCCAAGGTCACGTTCCTCGAACTCTGCAAGCGGCCGGAGTTGGCGGCCGAGGTGACGCTGACCGCACAGCGCGTGCTCGGCGTCGATGCGGCCATTCTGTTTGCGGACCTGCTCCCCATGCTGGAGCCGATGGGAATCGACCTCGAATACGCCAAGGGCGAAGGCCCCGTGATCCACAACCCGATTCGGACCGCCGCCGAAGTCGATCGGTTTCTCGAGCTGGAGGATGTCGGTTCGCTGAGCTTCGTGTTCGACGCCGTGAAGCTGATCCGCCGCGATTTGCCGGCGGATATTCCGCTGCTCGGTTTCGCCGGCGCGCCGTTCACGCTCGCCTCGTATGTCATCGAGGGAGGGAGTTCCAAGAACTACCTCGACACGAAAAGCCTGATGTACCGCGACGAGGGAGCCTGGACGACGCTCATGCAGCGTCTGTCGCGCAGCCTGATCCGCTACATCAATGCCCAGATTGAGGCGGGCTGTCAGGCGGTGCAGCTCTTCGATAGCTGGGCCGGTTGCCTCTCTCCGTCCGACTACCGACGCTATGCGATGCCGTTCACGAAGCAGGTCATCGACGGCATCCACCCCGGCACGCCGGTCATCAACTTTCTGACGGGCAATCCCGCACTGCTGCCACTGCTGCGCGAGGCCGGCGGCGACGTGATCGGCCTCGACTGGCGAGTCGATTTCGCCGAGGGCTGGCAGACGGTCGGCTACGACGTTGGCGTGCAGGGCAATCTCGACCCGGTGTCGCTGATGGCCGACCTGCCGACGCTGCGAGCGCGAGCGAAAGCGATCCTCGACGCGGCGGGAGGCCGACCCGGTCACATCTTCAACCTCGGTCACGGCGTCTTCCCCGAAGTCCCGCCCGACAGCGTGAAGGCCCTCGTCGAAATGGTGCATGAGATGGGACTGAAGCAATGAGCGATGAGCGATGAGCAATGAGTTGAGTTCGCGACGGATCGCCATCATTGGTGGCGGTCTGTCCGGGCTGGCGGTGGCTCATCGGTTGATCGAGCTGTCACGCGCCGCAGCGTCGCCCATCGACATCACCCTGTTTGAAGCCGGTTCGCGACTGGGTGGCATCGTGGGAACGCAGCGTGTCGGCGACTACCTCGTCGATACCGGAGCCGATTCATTCCTGACGAACAAGCCGGGAGCGATCGGCCTCTGTCGGCGGCTCGGCATCGAAGACAAGTTGGTCGCGACGGACGTGCGGTATCGCGGCGCGCATGTCTTGTTCGACGGCCGTCCCGTGCCGGTTCCCGAAGGCTTTCAACTCCTCGGCCCGACGGCGATCTGGCCGATCCTCACGACGCCCATTCTGTCTGTGTGGGGCAAGCTGCGGCTGCTGATGGAGTACTTCGTTCCGCCGCGCGAGGTGGCACCAGCGCCCGGCTCTTTCCCTCAACCCTCAACCCTCAACCTTCAACCTTCAACCTTCCACCCTCAACCTCTCGCCGACGAAAGCCTCGCCGATTTCGTCCGCCGCCGGTTTGGACGCGAAGCACTCGAACGGCTCGTGCAACCGCTGGTCGGCGGCATCTACACGTCCGATCCGGAACACCTGAGCCTCGCCGCGACGCTGCCTCGGTTTCTGGAGATGGAGCGCGAGTACGGCAGCCTGATTCGCGCGGCCTTGTTCCCCAAGAAACAGAGCACCGACCGGAGGGCTTCCGTCGGCGATGAACTGAGCGACACGAGGTCGAGCGGAGCGCGATATGGCCTGTTTGCCGGTTTGGCCGGTGGCATGGAAGACCTGCTCACCGCGTTGCGATCGCGTGTCGAAGCGGCTTGCACGGTGAGCCTCGGGACCAAGATCGCGTCGATTCAATGCGCGGCGGTCCCGCCAACGGAATATCAACTCCGGCTGTCCGACGGATCGAGCCACGCGTTCGATTCGGTCATCGTGGCGACCACAACTCACCATGCGGCGGCGATGCTCGGTGAACTCGACGCCTGTTTGTCCCGCGAGTTGTGCGGCATCGAATACGCATCGAGTGCCGTCGTCGTCACCGGTCACAAGCTGGCCGCCGTCCGCCATCCGCTCGATTCGTTCGGCTTGGTGGTCCCTCACCGGGAGCGCCGGCGAATCCTGGCCACGTCGTTTTCGAGCCGCAAGTTTCCGGAACGCGCTCCCGCCGGATCGGTCTTGATGCGGACCTTCGTCGGCGGCGCGATGCAACCCGAGTTGCTGGAGCTCGCGGACGACGAACTCCTGCGGCTGGTTCAGGCCGAGCTGTCGGACATCTTCGGGGTGCAGGGTGACCCCGAGATCGCCCTCGTCGTCCGCTATCCCCGCGCGATGCCGCAGTACCACGTCGGCCATCTGGATCGAGTCGCCCGGATCGAAGCCCTCACCGCGCGGCATCAAGGTCTCGCCCTGGCCGGCAACGCCTATCGAGGCGTCGGTATTCCGGATGCCATCGCCAGCGGTGAGACGGCTGCGCAATTGATCTTCGGCGGTGAACGGGCTCATCAACCGTGACGCGGCTTCCAACGGCGGGCGAGCAGCCAAACGGGAGTCACGACGATGGCGAAGACCGCCAGCCACGGAGCCAGCGCGACTCCGATCAGCGTCAGCCCCTGCCCGAAGGAGACCAGCGCCTGCCAGGAGTTGTCGAACGTCCGCGAGATCTGAATTCCGAACGTCGGCTTCGTCGGTGGCGTGTAGCCCTGACGCTCGAACAGCGTCACTGTCACGGTGGCCAGGTCGGTTTTGCTCTTGAGCAAATTGAGCTGCCCCTGCAGTTGTTCGATCTCTCCGCGCACGCGGCTCAGTTCGCGTTCGAGTTCCAGCGTGTCTTTCAATTGCGCCGACTTTTCGAGATGACTGAGCAACCTCGTTTCGCTCGACTGTTTGTTTCGCAGTCGCGCGTCGAGATCGGCATACGCCTCCGTCACATCCAGCGCGTCGCGCGAGCTGCGTTCGAGTTCGCCGAGTTGCTCGACCTCGGCCACGAACCCGTCGAACCGGGCCAGCGGGACGCGGATCGTCCAGGAACCTTTGCGATGTGAACCGGCCGTGCCCGTCACTTCCTGCCGAGACAGGTATCCCCCCTGCTCGCGCACAGACTCGATCAGTTTCGTCAGCCGCACCTGCGCCTCGGTGAGGCTCTCGACCACGACCTCAATCTGACTGGTGTAGATGATCTTGCGCTCAATCGGCGGCGCGGCGGCCTCACCCGCACCGGGCGCTGGCGCGCCGGGAGCCTGCGCCACCTGCACGGCAGGCTTTTTCGCAGCCGGCATCGATTGCCCGCCGCATCCTAGCATCAAGGAACAGACGACAAGTGACGCGCTGAACGGCGCCAGGAAACGCATCATGATGATCTCGAGAACAAGTGAGGGAGATGTGAGGCTGACGATGCCGCCCGCAAAAGGAGACTCGTGGGAGTCGCCCGTTATTCCCTGACCGTTTGAGAAATGAGGGCGCCGACAAGAGTCGTTGCCATTGATGTCTTGCCCCTGCCACAGCCGACAACACATAATGCCGCCCACGACCAAAGTTCACGCCCACGCCCCTTTTCCCTCCCCGAGGGCCCGCCCCGATGAGTCCGTTCACTGCGTTGAAGAATGAACAGTTGAAGTCACTTGTTTGTCGGCGCGATCTGCTGAAGGTCGGGCCGCTGGCGCTGTCGGCTTCGGTGCTGCCCGGCTTGTTCGGTGGGACCGCTCAGGCAGAGTTCACTCCCAACCCGGCGGCCAAGGCCAAGTCGATCATCTTTCTGTGGATGGGTGGCGGCGTCACGCACATTGATTCGCTCGACCCCAAGCCGGAGGCTCCCGAGCAGATTCGAGGGACGTTGTCGGCGATCCCGACGGCGCTGCCGGGCGTCTTCTTCAGCGAGGTGTGTCCGAACCTGGCCCGCATCGCGAATGAGTTGGCGGTGGTCCGGTCGTTCTCGCACGACAGCGACGATCACCTGCTGAGTCAGGTTTACACGCTGTCGGGCCGCAAGGTGACGCAGGCTCAACTCTTTACCGAGCCGAACATCGGGGCCATCGTCAACTATCTGCTGGGCCCGCGCAACGGCCTGCCGGGGTACATCGCCGTGCCGGGGATCACTCGGCCGGGACCGCCGCCACACAACCTGTTCGTCGGAGGTTGGCTCGGCAATCAATACGCCCCGTTCTGCTTGGGCGGGCAGCCGGAACAGCCCGACTTCACCGTGGGTGAGAAGTCGGACAATCCCTCGCCGCTCAGCGACGAAGACCTCAACCCGCCCGAGTTGCGGTTCCCCCAAGAGGTCTCGATCGGACGACTCGAACGCCGCAGCCAGCTTCGCACGAGCCTCGAAGAGTCCCTGCGCAACATCGACAAATCCGGGGCGTTGCCGGCGATGGAAGGCCACTATGGTGGAGCACTCAAACTTCTCTCGTCCCCCTTGGTGCGCAACGCCTTCGATGTGACGCAGGAATCGACCGCGCTGCGCGATCAGTACGGACGGACCAAGATCGGCGGCCGGTGTCTGACGGCCAGGCGACTCGTCGAGGCGGGGGCTCGATTCGTGATGGTCGACTACGGCTACGATCCCGATTACGGCAACGTGTGGGACATTCACAATGTTCCCTTGCAGAAGTTCCCGCACGTCTCGGAAATGTGCCAGCGCGGTTACAGCGTGGCGGGGATCGACAAGGCCTTCGCGGCTCTGATCACCGATCTCAAGCAGCGCGGGTTGCTCGATTCGACGCTGATCGTCTACCTGACCGAGTTCGGTCGCACGCCGAAGATCAACACGCTGGGAGGTCGCGATCATTGGGGGGCCTGCGGTTCGATGTTCTTCGCGGGCGCGGGCGTTCAGAAGGGCCAGGTCGTCGGTACGACAGACAAGCACGCCGCGTATCCGATCACGCGCGGCTATGGCCCCGCCGACATCGCCGCCACCATGTACGAGTGCCTCGGCATCGAGACCGAAACCCGCGTCCCCGACCGCTTCGGCCGCCCGGTCGCGGTCCTCGAACACGGCCACGCGATCGGCGAAGTCCTGGCGTGAAGTTGACTTTGGTCCTGTGTGTCCCTTCAGTCCCTTTGACAACCAAGGGACGGAAGGGACACAAAGGACCAAAGGGGACTGATGAGCATCGGGACCAACAAACGCCTGCGGGAGTTGCTTCGTTGACGGTCGTTGCTGATTTTTTGACCGCTCTGCGACTGGGTCTTCAGCGATCCCAGATCAAAGCAGCCGGCGTCCTGATCGGCGTCTCGGGTGGTGCCGACAGCGTGGCGCTGCTTCGCGGCCTCGTCGAACTGCGAAATGAATTCGCGCTGTCGCTGCACGTCGCACACCTCAATCACAAGCTGCGCGGAGTGGCCAGCGATGCGGACGCGGCTTGGGTCAAGACGCTCGCCACCTCGCTGCAGCTTCCCGTCGAGATCGGCACTGCCGCGAGCGATCTCACGCAGGAGCGGGGCGGCGTGGAGGAGGCCGCACGGGACGCTCGCCATCGGTTTCTCAACGAGACCGCCGCGCGGGTTGACTGTCACGTGATTGCGCTGGCTCACACGGCCGACGATCAGGTCGAGACCGTGCTGCATCATCTGTTTCGCGGCACGGGGCTGTCCGGGTTGCGAGGCATCCCGCCCGAGCGATCGCTGACCGGTCACATTCGGATCGTGCGGCCAATGCTCGCCATTCGCCGTGAGCTGATCGAAGCGTATCTGCTCGAACTCGGGCAGGACTTTCGCACCGACGCAACGAACGCCGACACCCGCCTCACGCGGAACTGGCTGCGTCACGAATTGTTGCCGCAGTTGCGAAGCCACTTTGGTGAGAAGGTCGACCTCTCTCTGACCCGCCTCTCCGAACAAGCCGCCGAGATTGAGGCAACGCTCACGGTGCTGGCCGAACGGTTGCTCGATCAGTCGCTGCTGGATGCTCAACCGGACACGGTGCGGCTCGACGTGCGACCGCTCGCCAACCAGCCCAGACATCTCGTGCGAGAAGCCTTCGTCCAGTTGTGGCAGCGTCAGCAGTGGCCGCGCCAGTCGATGGGCTGCGCCGAATGGGACCGCCTCGCGGAGGTTTCTCTCGCCGGTGGATCGACCAACCTGCCGGGAGGGATCGTGGTGCGACGCGTCACTGACGTACTCATGACACTCGTTCGTCATTGATGTACCCGCACAGTCGGCACTCTCACCCCAATCGTCAGACTCATCGGAGTTCGTCCGTTAGTTCGTGGAAACGCCCTTGGCTTCTGGTTAGGATGCCGCCCCACTTGAGTCTGGCGTTTCGGGCCGTGATCGTTTCAGCTCGATGGCCGACTGCTCTCATCGACCACAACCCTGTCTGTCACCCGGAGATCACACCCTATGAGCGGCGCACTTGCGGCGAGTTCCGAACGGAACAGCAAAATCCTGTTTTGGGGGTGCTTTGTCGCCCTGATTACCACCGCCTTCGCATTTGTCGGGCGGCTGTCGCTCATCAACACGTGGGCCGCCGAGTTCAATCTCGATCCGGCTCAGGCGGGAAGTCTGGCCGGGGTCGGCATCTGGCCGTTCGCGGTCAGCATCATTCTGTTCAGCCTGGTCATCGACAAGATCGGCTACAAGACGGCGATGATCTTCGCGTTCGGCGGACATCTCGTCTGGACGGTGATGGGAGTCTCGGCATACTTCGTCGGCACGGTCGGCGGAGACAAGGTCCTGGGATACAAGTTGCTCTATTGGGGCAGCTTGATCTGCGCGCTGGCCAATGGCACCGTAGAAGCCTTTATCAATCCCGTGGTGGCAACGATGTTCAGCAGGGAGAAAGCCAAATGGTTGAACATCCTGCATGCCGGTTGGCCGGGCGGACTGGTCATCACGGGGTTGCTCGTGATTGCGATTGACACGTTTGCCAAGGGAACGCCCTGGGCGGTGAAAGTCGGCCTGATCGCCGTTCCGACCGTGATTTACTTCCTGATGTTGATCGGACTGAAGTTCCCGCAAAGCGAGCGCGTTTCAGCGGGCGTCACCGACCGCGAGATGCTTCAGGAATTCGGTGCGGTCGGCGCGCTGATCGTTTCGATTCTCGTTGTCCTGCAGCTCATGGACTTCTTCGCGGTGGGTGGGGTCACGCCCGAGACGGCGAAGTACGCATTCATCGCGCTCGGGGCCGTGCTCACACTGGCGTTCGGTGCCTACACGCAGACCGTCGGCCGCCCGCTGTTGATTTTCCTGATCATCATCATGATGCCGCTCGCCACAACAGAAATTGGGACGGACGGCTGGATCACGGGGATCATGGAAGGGATTGCCGAGCGCGAAGGATTCCATGCGGCGTGGGTGTTGGTCTACACGTCGGCAATCATGCTCGTCCTGCGATTTTTCGCCGGACCGATTCTGCACAGCCTGTCCCCGTTGGGACTGCTGGCGATCAGCGCGCTGCTGGCGATTGTCGGCCTGACTTACCTGAGCTTCGCACAGGGGCTCGCGATTTTTGTGGCGGCGACGCTGTACGGCTTCGGCAAGACGTTCTTCTGGCCGACCATGCTGGGCGTGGTTTCGGAGCAGTGTCCGAAAGGTGGAGCGTTGACCCTCAACGCCATCAGCGGCATCGCGATGCTGGCTGTTGGAACGCTCGGCTTCCCCTACATCGGGATCTTGCAAACCCGGGTCCAACAGACGGCACTGATCGAGAACGCCGACGTTCAGAAGATGGTTCCCGGACTCGTCGAAAATGGGAAGCTGACGGTGCTGAAGGAGAAGAAGATCTACGAAGTCATGCCCTATCAAGACATCGACAACGACAAGGTGACTGGTCTGATCGAAAAGCTGCCCGAAGCCGATCGTGATGCGGCCAAGAAGAAGGTGAAGGACGTGAGTGCCGAGAGCAACCAACATGCGCTGCGCGATATGGCGATCTTCCCGACCTTCATGCTGGTCTGCTACCTGATTCTGATCGCCTACTTCAAATCAAAGGGTGGATACAAGCCGATCGAGTTGGGTGCTGCCGCACACTGACACTTGGTTATGGCTCGTGAACTTTCCAACAGCCGGAAGTGTCTGCGAAGATGCTTCCGGCTGTTGCGTTGAATGGCTGCTGACGGTGATTGGCTTCGCATGACGACCTCTTCCCCCCCGCGTGAGTTTGCCGTCGAGATCGTCCGCAAGTTGCGGGTGGCCGGGCACACCGCGCTGTTGGCCGGGGGCTGTGTTCGCGATTTGCTGCTCGGTCGCGAGCCGAAGGACTACGACGTCGCCACGACCGCGCGGCCGGAACAGGTTCGCGAGTTGTTCGGCCACCGGCGGACGCTGGCGGTCGGCGCGAGTTTCGGAGTCATCGTCGTCACCGGTCCGCGGGAAGCCGGGCACGTGGAAGTGGCCACGTTTCGGACCGAGGGACCGTATCAGGACGGTCGGCGTCCCGAGAGCGTCGCGTTCTGTACCCCCGAGGAAGACGCTCAGCGGCGCGACTTCACGATCAACGGGATGTTTTACGATCCGATTGACGCGCGCGTGCTGGACTTTGTCGGCGGAGAAGCCGATCTCGCCGCGCGAGTCCTGCGGGCGATCGGCGACCCGCACGAACGGGTGCGCGAGGACAAGCTGCGGATGCTGCGGGCCGTCAGGTTCGCGGCCACGCTCGACTTTGCGCTCGATGAGGTCACCGCCGCCGCAGTCCGTGAGATGGCGGACGAAATCGTCGTGGTCAGCCAGGAACGGATCGCTCAGGAACTGCGGCGGATGCTGGTCGATCCCCATCGCCGGCGGGCGGTCGACCTGTGTGCAGACGTCCGCTTGCTCAGCGTGATCCTGCCGGAACTGAGTGAGTTGGCTGAATCCCTTCTGAGCGGGGGGCGTGAGCCCCCCGGTTCGTCGACCGTCGGTGGAGAGACGGAAGAACCAGGGGGCTTACACCCCCCGCTCCGAAAGCGGAAGGACGAGCTGACGCTCGCCATGCTGACGCTGCTGGAACAGCCCTCGTTCGAGTTGGCCTTCGCGACGTTGCTGCATTCGCTGCCCGCCAGGCCCGTGGTGTACGACATCTGCCGTCGGCTCCGGCTCTCGAATGACGAAACCGATCGGATTGAGTGGCTCGTCGCGCACCAGGACGATCTCGCGGATGCTCCCACGCAAACGCTGGCCCGCCTGAAGCGGACGCTCGCTCATCCGTATCGCGATGATTTGATCGCCCTGTTGCGGGTGAAACGTCTCGCCCGCGCCGCCGAGATGCAACCGGTGCTGTTCTGCGACGAGTATCTCGCACGAACGCCACCGTCGGTCATCGATCCGCCGCCCCTCATCACGGGAGACGACTTGAAGTCGCTCGGCCTGAAGCCGGGACCCGGGTTCAAGACGCTGCTCGATGCGATCCGGGACGCCCAGCTCAACGGTGAGATCGCCACGCACGAACAGGCTCTGACGCGGGCGAGGACCGGGCTGGCTCGCGGCTGAATTCTCGCTGTCCGATGGACGAAGAGCCATTTGCAAACTCGGTGAGCCTCTGAAACAATCCCGCCGCAAACAACGACCGGCTGCGGCCGACAGGTTTCTTCGATTTCAGAAAGACTCACATGGCGAACGACAAGGTGCGCATCGCGATCGTTGGTGCGGGATTGGTTTCCGATTTTCATCACGTGCCGGGGATCAAACTCGACCCCCGCTGCGAGCTGGCGGCGGTCTGCGATCCGAACGAACAGTTGCTCGACCAGCGGAAGCAGGAGTGGGGGCCGGCCAAGTACACGACGAAGTACGAGGAGATCGCCGGCGATCGCGATATCGATGCGGTGATCATCGCGACGCCGAACTTCACTCACCGGGACATCGCGCTGGCCTGCATCGACGGTGGCAAGCACGTGATGTGCGAGAAGCCACTCGGTGTCAGTCATGCCGAGGCGGCCGAGATGTATCAGGCGGCGAAGGCCAGGGGGGTGCGGCACATGACCGCGTTTACCTACCGCTTCGCCCCGTCGATGCGTTACCTGCGACATCTCGTGAAGAGCGGATCGCTCGGCGAACCGAGGCACTTTCGCAGCCAGCGGTTTCTCGACCTGCCCGAGACCAGTTGGGGCTGGCGTCAGTACCAGAAGCTGGCCGGTGCGGGAGACCTGTACGACATGACGATCCATCGGATCGACTTCGCGCAGGACTTGATGGGGCCGATTCAAAGCGTGTGCGGTGCGGTGAAGACGTTCGTCCCGCGCGACAAGACGACCGACGGCAAGCCGTGCGCGCCGTCCGAGGTCGATGACTGGTCGGCCCTGATCGGGACATTCGCCTCGGGCGCGGTCGGCGTGTGGGAGGGGAGCACGCTCATGAAGGGACACCACAACCACGGCGTTGGGTTTGAATGGGCGGAGGTCAACGGCAGCGAAGGTTCGGCCGTGTATCAACTCGTCGATCCGAACTGCATCCTGGTCGGCAAGCATGGCGGCACGATGGAGAAGTCGCTGGTCCCCGCCGAGTTCATGAAGCCCGAGGGGAGCCCGCGCAACCCGGCCGAAGGGAAACCGAGCACCGTGTTCCGCTACGACCTCGTCTATGAACTGGTCAGTGCGATCGTGGAGGGTCGCGAGGCCACGCCGGGCTTCGACGACGGGGCGAGCGCCCAGGCGGTGGCCGATGCCACGCTGCAATCGTTCGCCGAGCGTCGCTGGGTTGATGTGCCACAGTAGTCCGAAAGTCCCGGCGTCAATCCCGCGGATCGACATGCCGATTCTTCCGTCAGCGGTCGATGACCTGGCTGCGAAAAACCAACAGCCCAACGGCAATGAACCGTTGGGCTGTTTCGCGCGATCGGGATTGACGATGGCTCTTCGTTATTCGCGAGTTTCTTCCCGGAACGGGAAGTAGGCAAACGGCTCAATCGGCTGCACCGGCAGCACCTTTGTCGACGTCCTGAAGTTGAAGCGGTACGCCCCGACTTTCCCCGACGTCAGTTCGCCGATGTACAGCACGCCGGATGCGGTCATTGCTCCACCCTTGTTGTTCAGGTTTGCGAGGCCGGGGAGGAAGACGTATTTGGCTTTGGCGGCGGCATCGGCCTGCACCTGAAAGTCGGCAGCGATACTTCTCGCCCAAAAATTAGTAAATGTTCCGGACTGCTGGTTGAGCATCGCGCCCTGCAACTTGCCGGTCAGGAAGTCCAGCACGAAAACAGCCTCGGGATTGCCCAGTTCGCCCAGGGCGGTTGAGACCGTACACATGGCAAAGCGGTCGTCGCGATCGGCCGCCACAGCATGAACCACCTCATGCGGCCAGACGTAGGCCAGACACAGTCCGGCCATCAGTCCCATCCCCATCCAAACCAGACGTCGTTCGTTCGATTTCTGTTGCATGTGTGACTCCTCTGCCATTTTGGATTGCCCGCCAGTTGACCACCGTCGGCGGTGAAATGTCCTCGCAACGATGAGCGTCGATCGACGCGGCAGTTACTCTAACCGCCCACGAATTGTCCGGCTAGTGCTGCGTCAAGCCATCGATTTGGGCTGCGCAGGGGTGCAGTCGTTATTTGGTGGTCGCGTTTTCTGGTCCCCTCTCCCGCCCGTCTTCGGGGAGAGGGTGGACTGATGAAGCGATCTTTCAACCACAGAGTCATGTCTTGCGCCGTTTGTCATGACTCATCCGTGCTCTGGCCCTGCCATCCGTGCGTTTTTTCCTTTCAATCGGCTTCGCACGGATGGCAGAGCCGGGGCACGGATGGCAGAGGAAACCGCAACAAGTTCGCGATCTCCCCAATCGCCCAATTCACTCGGATCTGAAGCCTTCTCATCAGGACACCGTTCCCCTCTCCCCCGAAGACGGGGGAGAGGGGAACGGAAGAGGACCACCAATTGACGACTGCACCCGATTTGGGGGAGAGGGAAGTTCGCTTGAAGCGGGCGTCGCCGATCTGGAATTGCCAATTGACTCCACGTGGTTTGCCGTTGCCAGCCGTGTGCCAGGCGTTCGTCTCGTTGCGAAGGGTTTCAATGTCTCCGATCCGGCGGCCGTTGAGGCAATGGCGGGGCATCGAACTCCGTTCGTTTTCGGACGGTTTTCATTTCGACAGCCGTCAGCCAACTGCCGTGATTTGGAGAGCCAGGATCAAGTCGTTCATCACCGTCTGAAGGGGAGGCGTTGGGCAATCACTGCCGGTCGAGGAGGCGATGCTGACGGCCCGGATTCAAACTGGGTTGTGCGGGCAGATGGGGCGACCATCGGACGCGGAACCGCTCTCGCCTCGTTTTGACTGTCCCCCTATCATCCCCGCCCGCTTCGAGGCCGGACGCCGGGAAGATTGAAGATTCGCCGTGGCGCAACCGAATCTGTTCATGATGAGCGACGAAGGACCGCGCCGCGGCGAACGTCTGGCAAAACGAACACGAAGACGAGGAAGAGAGCCATGGAACGGCGACAGTTTCTCGGTGGCATGGGACTGCTGGCATTGGGTGGTTTGACGGGACAGGCCGTCGGTTGTCGCGGCAAGCAGACCGCGCATGTGCTCAACGAAACCGACAACGACATGGTCGGCAGCCACACCGCCGGGGCCGAGACCTGGGAACCCCTGATTCAATCGTCCGTCGGCAAACTCCTGGGCCGACAGATGCAGGATGTGAAAACGGTCTCGCACGATGGGCAGCCGGTCTGCAAGCGGATCTGTTTTGTGGGCCTCGAAAACAAGAGCGCCGAAGAGATCGGTGACTTCGGCGAGCAGATCCTCACCAAGATCGATGCCTCCATCAATGACTCGGGGATGTTCGAGGTCATCAACCGTCGGTTCGTCGAGGCGGGTCTGCGTCAGTGTCGATTGCGCCCCGACGATCTGTTCATCCCGAACAACCAACGGGCCTTCACGGCCGCGATGGAGAAGCAGGAACAGTCGTTCGACTACCTGCTCTTCGCCAAGATCACGTCGGGGACGACCCGCAGCAACCAGAAGGACTATCAGCGCGACTACCTGCTGACGCTGGAACTGGTGAACATGCAAACCGGTCACGCGGACGAGGAATCGGCCGAGTTGCGCAAGGGCTACCACAAGTCGAAGCTCGGCAAGTTGAAGCACTACGGGGCCGGATGAAGCCCCTTCGGCGAGAAACACGAAACTTCCAATCCGAAATCCGAAACGAATCTCAAACTCGGAAATCTCAAAGCTGGAAACGGCTCTTCGTGCGTCGCCTCGTTGTGGCTGACGAAGATGCCAACAGACCGAGACTCGCACCATGAAGTCCGAACGAACACCGGCGCGCGACGGGCACTTCGGTTCCTTCCCGGAGTTCGCCGTGTTCCGCGTGGTTCGTTGCCTGGGTCTGTTCGCGATCGTGGTCTCCCTGTCCGGTTGTACCTCGCACTACGACCGCATCTGGAGCGTGCGTGAGGAGTACTTCGCGGGTCATCTGGTCGAGGCCGAAGCGCAGATCGAGAAGCAGCTCCAGAAGAACAAGCGGGAGGCGGACGTCTTTCTGCTCGACAAGGCGATGCTCGAACTGGCTGCCGGTCGGCCGAAGAATGCCGAGCGGATTCTGCGCGGCGTGCGCGACCGCTTCGATCAACTCGAAGAGAAGGACGTGGGCGAGTTCACCGCGTCGATGCTCACCGATGACACGCGCCGCGCCTACGCGGGCGAAGACTACGAGAAGGTCTTGATCCGCGCGATGCTCTCGCTGACGAACCTGATGTCGGACGGCGGCGACGCCGGCGCGTATGCCCTGCAGGTCGTCGACAAGCAGCAGCAGATCATCGACGCCGTGATCGAGAAGCAGAAGAAGGAGACCGACCAACCGCCGGTCGAACTGGCCTTCAAGCAGGTCGCTCTGGGGCCGTACATCCGCGCGATGCTGGCCGAGGAATCGCCGCTCACGCTGGAGGAGGCGGCCCGCGCGCGGGTGCAGGTTGCGAACTGGGAGCCCACCTTCCGCGATGCCCAGGCCGATGTGCAGCGTGCCCGGTACGAGAAGCCCGTCGCGCCGGGGAACGGCGTGTTGTACGTCTTCGCCCTCGTCGGACGCGGCCCGATCAAACAGGAAAAGGAAGAGATTCCGACTCAGGCCGCCTTGCTGATCGCCGACCGGATCGTGAACGCCTTCTCGAAACGGAGCATTCCGCCGACGCTGGCCCCGGTGAAGGTGCCACAGGTGCTCAACTTCCCGAGCATCGCCGAAGCGGTCTCGGTGCGCGTCGATGGAGAATTGAAGGGACAGACCGCGACGATCGTCGATGTCGGCACAATGGCCGCGCGCCAGCAGGAGGCCCGGTATGCGGAAGTCGTCGCCCGCGCGGTGGCGCGCCGCGTCATCAAGAAGGGGGCGATCTATGCCGCCCAGGAGGTCGCCGATGTCAATCAGGGTTCCGCGTTGAGCCTGGTCGCGATGGCGGCCGGGATCGCGTGGGAGGCGACGGAGAACGCCGACACCCGCTGCTGGGGATTGCTCCCCGACACGATCCAGGTCCTGCGGATCGAACTCCCCGTCGGCGACCACGAGATCGCGCTGCGTCCCGCGGCGCACGGCGGCGAGTTCGCGTCGTCGGCCCGGACCCGGGTGACGATCCTCGACGGGCGCAACACCTATCTGATGGGGACGCTCCCCGCCTCTCAGTTCGTCGGCAAGCTGCTGACGAACGGCGGCGAGTAAATCTCAAACTTCAAGTTCCAAAGCCCAAACAAACTTTAAATCCCAAACCAAAAAACGCCAAACCAAGCGTGTCCGTTGTGCGGGGTGTTTGAGATTTCCCGCCTGGAGTTTTGTTGGGGATTGGGTGTTTGGTGATTGGTACTTCTCTTCTCGGGTTGTCTCGCGTCACTCGGCGGCTACACTGGATCGGCGTTGCGGGTGAATCATCCCGCGGTGCGAACCGTTTCCTCGTCCGAGGTGCCTCTGCCCGTGATGGACTCCAATGCCGTCTTTGCCGTTCTGCTCCTGATCGTCGGAATCGGGATCCTGACCGCCGAGGTGTTCGTTCCCTCGGGTGGCTTCTTGGGCGTGATCACTTTCATCACGCTGGTCCTCGCGCTGGTCTTCGCGTATCGCGCGTGGGGCACGTCGCATCCGAGCGTGTTTTGGGCGTTCTGTGGCGTGTTGTTGCTGCTGGTTCCCGCCGCATTGGGTGGTGCGTTCTACATGTTGCCGCGCACCGCCCTCGGTCAGAGAGTGCTGCTCGAGGCGCCGACCTCCGAACAATTGACCCCCTTCATGAAAGAGACCGATCGGCTGACCAAACTGATCGGCCGGTTTGGCCAGACCCTCACGATGCTCAATCCCGGCGGACTGGTCCTGCTCGACGGAGAACGACTGCACGTCTTCAGCGAGGGGATGATCATCGAACCGGGACGTTCGGTCGAAGTGCTGGAGGTGCGCGGCAACCGGCTGTTGGTTCGTCCGGGTGAGCCTCCCGCCAGCCACGATCCGTTCCAGCCCGAGGCCGGATCGGCGCGGCCGCTTGACTTCGAGTTCCCACAGAGTTAGACGTGCCTCCGACCGTTGGCCTCACATCACGCGGCCGTTCGATCCCTCCAACTACATTGAGATTTCCATGCCTCTTTCTTTTGTATTGGCTCAAGTGCCGTTCAGCCCGCCGGTGATTTTTGGCATCGCAGCCGTGCTGTTCGTGGTGGTGCTGATCTTCTTCGCCATTTTCGCCCGGTTCATCAGCCTGTGGATTCAGTGCAAGATGACCGGTGCCGGGATCTCGTTTCCGCACCTCGTCATGATGACCATCCGCAAGGTCAACCCGTCGGTGATCGTGCGCGCCAAGATCACGGCCGTGCAGGCGGGGCTGACCGACGTTTACCCGATCAGCACGCGAGACCTCGAATCGCACTACCTCGCCGGCGGCAACGTCCCCAACGTGATTCGGGCGCTGGTGGCCGCGCATCGCGCCAACATCGACCTCGACTGGCAGACGGCTCAAGCCATCGATCTGGCCGGACGCGACATCCTGGAAGCCGTGCGAACCAGCGTCTATCCCAAGGTGATCGACTGCCCCGATCCCCGCAAGGGAGGCCCGGGAACGCTCGACGCCGTGGCCGCCGACGGCATCCTGCTGCGAGCCCGCGCCCGCGTCACGGTTCGGACCAACCTCCATCAACTCATCGGCGGAGCCACCGAAGAGACGATCATCGCCCGCGTCGGCCAGGGGATCGTGCAGGCGATCGGCTCCACGTCCTCTTACAAGTTGGTCCTCGAAAACCCCGAGATGATTTCGCAGACCGTGCTCAATCAGGGACTGGAGGCTCAGACCGCGTTCGAGATCGTGTCGATCGACATCGCCGACATCGACGTCGGTGAGAACATCGGTGCGCGGCTGTCGGCCGATCAGGCGGAAGCCGACATGCGCGTCGCTCAGGCCAAGGCCGAACAGCGGCGGGCCGACTTCACCGCCCGCGAGCAGGAAATGATCGCCCTCGTGCAGAAGAATCGCGCCGAAGTCGTATTGGCCGAAGCCTCCGTCCCCACCGCCATCGCCGATGCGTTCCGCAAACAATCGCTCGGTCTGATCGATTACTACGAACTCAAGAACGTCCAGGCCGATACCCAGATGAGAACCGCCATCGCCGGCACCGGCATGACCAAGTAGAAGCAGATTGATGGTCGATGGTTGAAGGTTGATTGGCAGAGCCGACGCTCTCCATCCGCTCAGGAGTGAACCGATGTTTCCCATGCCCGATCCGATCCTCGCCATCACACCCGGACAAGTCATCGGGTTGATCATCTTCACCATTTCGGTCCTCAGTTGGTTCGTGAATCTCGTGCAGGGGAACCAGCAGAACCAGGCGCCGCGCCCCAAAAACCGTCCGCGCGATCCGGTGCAAAGCGAACTCGAAAAGTTTCTGCAGGAGGTCGTCGGCAACAAGGGCCAGCCGGAAAAGAAGCGGCCCGCGCCGCCGATTCCGCAACAGAAGCCGTCTCGCGCGGCGAACGAAAAGAGGGGCAACAAGGGGAAGCCCGCACAGCAGCCTCGTCCCGCCCGGGCCGAGACACAGATGGATCGTCCCGGCGAGCGGGCGGCGGCGTCTCACTTGCAGACTTCGGCCATGGGGCAGGGCGTTCGATCGCACGTTCACGAGCACATGGAGGCCAACCGGATTGGTGCCGCCGTGGAGCAGGACATCGACTCGGCGGTCCGCAGAGACCTCCGTCCCGATGCGACGAGCGATGCCATCCATCGAGCCGGCAACATCCATCCGCTCGCCAAGGCGCTGCGCGATCCCCAGGGAGTGCGGCAGGCCATCCTGCTGAACGAGATTCTCAGCCGGCCCAAGTCGCTGCGGCGGTCGTGAACAGGACAAGGGGAACGGGAGACAAGGAGAGTGGGGGACGCGGGATCTTGCTTTTCTCCTTGTCTCCCTCTCCCCTTGTCTCCTTGTCCTCTTCGCACTCAGCGCTCACCCGAAACATACAACACCGCCCATGTCCGAATTCGAGCCCTCCATCCTGCTGTTCGCCGGACGCTTCTCCGTTCGGGGCAGTTGTGCCTACACGCTCCGTCTGGCCGAGCACCTGCCGCAGCGCGGACTGCGGACATCCGTCGCCTGTCCCGATGCCCGCATGGTCGATCCCGGACGGCGGCGCGAGCTGAACATCAGCGAGTTTCCCTACCTGCAATGGCCGATCTGGGGCGAGGTCGTTCGCGAGATGATGCTGCGGCAACTGCAAGCCGATCCGCCCGACTTGATTCACGTCCAGTCGCGCAGCGCGCTGTGGCACGCCACCCGGATTGCGCGGCGTCTGCAACGCCCCTTCGTCCTGACGATGCACGACTACCTGCAGCCGAACGAACGGCTGTCGCTCGACCGTCGCTGGTGTCGGCGAATCATCGCGGTCAGCGACTCCGTGAAGGAGGATCTCGCCGAGCGGACCGGTTTGCCGGAGGAACTCATCACCGTCATTCACAGCGGTGTGGACCGGGCCGCCCCGTCCGATCGGATCGATGTCTTCCAGAGTGGCCGCACGCCGGTGGTCGGCACGGCCGGGCCGCTGGAGGCGGTGAAGGGGTTTCCATTCTTTCTCGGCGCCGCCGCGCGCATCCTCGCGCAGGGACGCGAGGTCGAGTTCGTCGTGGCCGGAGCCGGCCCCGAGGAATCCAACCTCCGACGACTCGCGCGGGAGCTCGGCATCAACGACCACGTCACGTTTGTTCCGAACCTGCCCGATTTCGACAACGCTCTGGCCGCGATGGACATCTTCGTCCTCCCCTCGCTGCAACAGGGGATCGGCACGATCATGCTCGAAGCGATGGCCCTCGGCCGACCCGTGATCGCCACCAGGGTGGGAGGCGTCTACCGCGCCGTGCGCGACAACGAAACGGGACTGCTCGTCCCCCCTTCGAACAGCGAGTCACTGGCCGAACGGATCGCGGAACTGCTCGACAACCCGGCCCGAGCCCGCGCCATCGGCCAGGCCGCCCGCGAAACCGTCGAACGCGAATTCAATGTCGAACACATGGTCGAACTGACGGCGGCACTGTACGACGAGGTGCTTGAGCCGCGTCCGTTGCTCGTCTAACCGTTTTCTTGTCGCCCGGCGCGAGTCGGGCGACGATGCCAGAACCGTAGACTCTGTTTCCCTTATTTCGCCGTGTCGTGGGATCGCCGTTGGCTTATGGGGTCAGGCCCGGTTAGACTGTGCCGCCGTTGTGTTTTGAGTTTCGTTGGTCCGCCTCACTACAAGGAGTCACTGATGATTCGTTTGCTCTCGTTTGCGTCGGCGTTGTTGCTCACGACCAGTCTGGCGATGGCCGAGGAACCGGCTGCGGCGGCGAAGGCCGATGCCAAACCGGCTGCGGTGGCGAAGAAGGTCGATGTCGGCACGCAGGCTCCCGAGTTCAAGTTCAAGGACGCTTCGGGCAAGGAAATCAGTCTGGCCGAGTTGACCGCCAAGGGGCCGGTTCTCGTGCGGTTGACCTGCGGCTGCTCCGGTTGCGACAAGGAACTGGCTTATTTCCAGGCGATGCACGAGGGATACAAGGATCTCGGCCTGACGTCTGTGGCGATCTTCCGCGAGCCGGACTCGAAGGTGGCCGCCTACGTCAAAGAGAAGAAGCTCAACATGCTTTACTCTGTCGACACCAAGGGCGACGCGTGGAACACCTTCGAGACGAAGACCATGCCGACCAACTTTCTGATCGCCAAGGGTGGCCAGATCGTCTCGGTCGCCGCCGGTTGCGATCCGAGCGGCCTGCTCGCCAAGAAGCTGTCCGAGAAAGTGGCCAAGACGGTCAACTCGGAAACGGTCGACGTCCAGAAGAAAGTCGCGGACGACAACGCCAAGAAGTAGTCGACACGCCGCAGCCAAATTGAATCTTCCCCAGCACGCTCCCTCTTTCCGGTGGAGCGTGCTGTTGTTTTGGGTCTGACCGGCTCTCTCACATCCCGGCGAGTTGAGTTCAACTCACGGCGAGGCTGGTGCCGCGATCAGAACAGCTCCGCAATCGGCTGGCCCGACGGAAGCATGTTCGTCGGGCGTCCGGCCTGATTGGTGTATTGCAGGTCGAGCGGGATGCCCAGGAACTGAAAGAACGTGGCGTGCAGGTCGTTCGGCGAGATCGGTTTGGAAAGCGGGACATCTCCCTTCGCCGTCGATTCGCCGATGAGCCGACCCATTGGCATCCCGCCGCCGACGAGCACCTGGTTGCCGAGTTGCGGCCAGTGCTCGCGCCCACCGTCGTTGTTGATGTGCGGTGAACGGCCGAATTCTCCCACGATCGCCAGCAGCACCTTTTGATCGAGTCCCCGGTCGTAGAGGTCTTCGATGAAGACGGAGACCGCGTGATCGAATTCCGGCGCCAGCTTGTGCATCTCCTGTTCGATCGTCCCGTGATTGACCGACGGATTCGTGCCGTGTGAATCCCAGCCGCCGTACCAGACGGTGATCATGCCGGTGTTGGCCTCGGCCAGCCGCCGCGCGAGCAACAGATTCTCGCCCAGCTTTTTCTCTCCCTGGCCGTACCTGTCCCTCAGTTTCGGGTCTTCGCGCGACAGGTCGAAGGCGTCGCGAGCCTGGCCTCGAACCAGTTCGACCGCGCGTCCTTCATATTCGTCCAGGGCGCTCATCATGCCGCTCTGATCGATGGCCCGGTTCATGCGATCGAACTGGTTGAGCAATGATCGACGATCCTGCAGCCGGTCGAGCGTGAGCTTGGGCATCATGTTCGCGAGGGCATTGCCGCGCGCGTCGAACGGGCCGTGGGCGGCCCCGAGCCACGCCGGCCCTTCGGCGTACAAATGGTCCAGCCCGACATAGGTTGGCAGGCCCGTCGTCGGATGATGGGGCCCGCGAGACCGCGACAGGATCGAACCGAGACTCGGCTGAACCGGCGGGGCACCGTTTGCCGCGGGAGGATAGTCGTAACCCGTCGAAAGCCAGTGCGTCGCCGCCGCATGATCGGCCGCCGTGTGCGCGAACGACCGGATGATCGAATACTTGTCGGCCAGTCGCGCGAGCTTTGGAAACAGCCCGCCGATGTGCGTACCGGGAACGTTCGTCTTGTGAGTTCCGACGACGCTTCGATACGGCGCCGGATTGTCGGGCTTCGGGTCAAACGTTTCGTAGTGTGTCGGACCACCGGACAGGAACAGCCAAATGATCGTCGTGTCCTTGATGCCGGCCGCCGTCCTGGCCTGAGCATCGCGAGCACGCAGCAAGTCCGGCAACATCAGACCGGTTGCCCCGAGCGCACCGACTTTGAGGAAGTCTCGCCGTCGAGTCTCACTGCAACCGGACGTCTGACGTGAACCGAAAACATTCAACATGCGCGACTCTCCCTGGACGAAACCATCAGTCCGTGTTGATAGTCAATCTCGACCAGCCAGGCAACCTTGCTTGATTGATTTGGTCAGAAGAGATTGGGGTCGGGCTGAGCCATGCGATTCAGAATTCGCCGACTTCCATTCCGTCGTCGATGCGAGACAGCTTGCGATAGGTGGCGATGTCCAGATTTTCGCTGAGGAACTTGACTGCTCCATCCGCCATCAGGAACTGGGCTCCTCCCGTGTGCAGGCTGCCGAAGCCGGTTGTCGGCGGGCGTGGATTGCGGCTGGTCAATCCGGCATTGATCGGGTGAGTCGACTCGCCCAGCGCGTTGTATTCCGCTGCGAGGGCCGACACGCCCGGCCAGATTCCGTCGCCGATGACGGTCGTCTTGAGAGGGCTGGCGTTCACCGGTGTGTATCGCTCGCCGACCATGATGATGTTGCTCGTGCCGTCCTTCATGTCACGGAAGCCGCACTTGCTGTTGGCTCCGAAGATGCCGCCGTAGTTCTTCACCAACGCGACCGGCACCGTGGACGAGCTGAAGAACGGATCGTTCTCACTCGCGAGGCATCTCCCCAGCGCACCGGGAACCGCCGCACCGACAACGGGCGGCGTGGGAAGCGTCGAGAACGAAGCAACATTCGAGCAGAACGAGGTCGGATCGGGAGCGTCCTCGGAATAGAGGAAAGCACTCCCGGCAACCCCGAAGTAATTCGTCCGACCGCACGGTTTGTTCGACAACCCACCGGGAAGGCCGTAGACGATTGCAACGCCGGGATCGGAAGGACAGCGCAGGGGCGAGATCACACAGTCGATACTTCCCGCCATGGGGATTTGTGGTGCAGCCGATGCCGTCAGTCCGTTTTGGAAATTAGGATTGTTCCCAGACGAAGTAAATGTGTTGGTCAAGGGATTTGAATCGATATAAGGCATCAGCATCGTCGTCCAGCCCCAGCCGTTGTTGAACGGGACTCCCTCTTCCGATTCCGGGACGGCGGCCTGAGTGTGATAGATGTAGCCGGGCGGCAGCGTCGTGACGAACGTGTCGTGATAATTGTGCAGAGCCAGCCCCAACTGCTTCAGTTGGTTTTTGCACTGAGTCCGCCGCGCCGATTCCCGCGCAGTTCGGGTCGCTGGCAGAAAAAACGCGGCCAGCAGCGCGATAATTCCCAGAATGACCAGGACCTCGATCAGCGTGATCCCCGACCTGTTCGACGACGATCTTCGGAAAGTTTTCATGTGACGAGTCCTCCAAACGTAGCCTTCATCGCTCCGCGTGAAGAAGGCCGGGTGAGATGCCGGGTGGATGGAACGTTCCGCGTTGAACTCGCACACGGCTGTCTTCACGCGGAGCGATGAAGGCTACGTTGCCAAAGCCGCAGGGTGCGTGTAGTCCTCAGAATGCTTCGAGATCATAGCGAATCCCTGAATCAAGATGCGTTCTGAAGACTTCACACAGCACCCTATCCACTGCTCACAATCCCCTCCTCACGCCAACACGTCTCGAAGCACATGCCCATGCACATCGGTCAGGCGGCGTTCGATGCCGTTGTGGTAGACGCTGAGTCGTTCATGATCGAGACCCAGCAGGTGCAGGATCGTGGCGTGCAGGTCGTAGATCGTGGAGACCTTCTCGACGGCGGTGTGTCCAAAGTCGTCGGTCGCCCCGTAGCTGAAGGCTCGCTTCACGCCGGCTCCCGCGAGCCACGCGGTAAAGCCCTTGGGATTGTGATCGCGGCCGCTGGCTCCCTTCTGGAAGGTCGGCATCCGGCCGAACTCGGTCACCCAGACGACGAGCGTGTCTTCGAGCAGGCCCGTCCGTTTGAGATCGCGCAGCAGTGCGGCGGCGGGTTGGTCGAGGATCGGGCCGTGGACCTCGTACTGCGTCTTGAGCGTCTTGTGTCCGTCCCAGTTGCCGACTCCCTCGCCCATCGCGTACGCGCCGTTGAAGAGTTGCACGAACCGGACGCCTCGTTCCAGCAGCCGACGTGCGAGGAGACAGTTGCGCCCGAAACCGGCCTTCGTTTTGTTGGCGTCATGAAGGCCGTACAGCGTTTGCGTTTCGAGACTCTCGCCCGACAGGTCCGAGACTTCCGCCGCACGCAGTTGCAGCTTGGCCGCCAACTCGTAGCTGGCGATTCGTGCGGCGAGGTCCGTGTCGCCCGGATGCAATTCCAGATGGCGGGCATTGAGCCGCTTGAGGAAGTCGCGCGTGGCGGCTTCCGTCGGCGCGGAGATTTCTGGCGGGCGAGTCAGATTGGCAATCGGCTTGTCGGCGTTGAACGGCGTCCCCTGAAAGACAGCGGGCAGGAACGCGCTGTTCCAGTTGTTGGACGCCGCCTGCGGCACGCCGCGCGGATCGGGAATGGCGACGAAGCTCGGCAGATCGCTCGCGTCGCTGCCGAGGGCATAGCTGACCCACGCGCCGATGCTGGGAAAACCATCCAGCGTGAAGCCGGTGCTCATCTGGTTCTCGGCCGGGCCATGCGTGTTGCTCTTGGCGGTCATCGAGTGAATGAAACAGATCTCATCGGCGAAGGCCGCCAGATTCGGAACGAGCTCCGAAATCATCTTGCCGCTCTCCCCGCGCGGCTTGAATTCCCACTGCGGTGCGACGAGGTTCCCATTCTCCCCCTGAAACGTCACCAACTTCTCCAGACCCGGCAACGGCTGGCCGCTGCGCTTCACCAGCTCGGGCTTATAGTCCCACGTATCGAGATGACTGACGGCTCCTGAGCAAAAGATCATCACGACGCGAGAGGCCTTCGGCGTGAAATGAGCCTCCCGTGCGGCCAGCGGCGCATCGGGCCGGACGCTCGGACGAATCGGCCCCTTCGCGTCATCACTCGCCCGCAACTGGCCATCGCCCGCCAGGAGCGAAGCCAGCGCGAGACCGCTCAACCCGCGACTCGCATCGAACAGAAAGTCGCGTCGTGCGAGCAGCGATTGACCGGCAACAGACAGCGGTGACATCGATGGATTTCCTGTGATGAGGGGCTTGCATCGGACTGCAAACATTTCCAACCGTTACGAAAAATGATAGCGTGGCAGTTGTCAGAGAAGCGGCAATGTCTGTTGCAAGGAGATTGAAAATGACTCAGATCGTCATTGACCAGGAAATGCGCGAGAAGCTACTTCAATCGACGTTCGTGGAGTTGGTGGACGACTCCGGGGCGGTACTCGGTTCGTTTGTTTCCTACCGGCAAACGCCGTCCGATCCAAGCCTGATCCCGCCCATCACCGAAGAAGAGCGGAAGCGACTGCACTCGCAACCGGGAATCTACACCACCGAGCAAGTTCTGGAACGCTTGCGGAGTCTGTGATGTTCACCGTCACCTGGACGCAATCGGCCAGCGACCAACTCGCCGACATCTGGCTGAAGGCAGATTCGCCCCTGCGGGGCGAAATCACGAGCTACGTGCAACTTCTCGATCGCCACTTGCGAGCCAACGCAGATCGGCTTGGCGAATCGCGCGAGCCGCGTGTTCGAATCCTGACCAACACGCCGCTGGGAATCGAGTTTCAAGTATCGGAACCCGACCGCCTCGTGACTGTGGTCCGGGTTTGGGGCATTCGATCCAAAAA
>JANODP010000019.1:0-20673 GCA_031412755.1 Schlesneria sp.
AGGAACTTGCGACAAATACGTCAACAAGCCCCCGGCGCGAGCCGGTTCCATAACAACACCTCCGTGAAGAAAACTTGGGCCTCCTCAAACTCGCCGAATACTACGCACCCCAGTCAAGTGGTACTTGGCGATGGCCCTGCGTTCTCGGCGCTTCATCTTGACCGGTTTTCGGTCCACGGATACCGTTCCGCCGCTTTCGAGGGTCCGAGCGAAGACGGTGCCGCTGACATGCTGCTTTGGCATCCCGGACAGCTCGCGCGCAAGGATTTGTTGAGACAGTTTCACTTCTGCTTCGTGATCGCACGACAAGCCGCTCGTGGCAGGGATGCCTGTGGCCGGATTTCACACGCACATCGCCGTCAGTACCGCCGTGGGCATGGGCTATGCCTTCTGGGGCGGTGCGCAGTATGGGTTGCCGCTGTCAACGTGTGCCCTGGCCGGGGGACTCTGCTCCATCGCCGGGATCATGCCGGACCTCGACAGCGATAGCGGCATTCCCGCGCGCGAGACCATCAGTCTGGCGGCGGCGATCGTGCCGATGCTGCTCTTCCAGCGATTCCAGGCGTTGGGGATCGGCATCGAGCACATGGTGCTGCTGGGCGCTCCGATCTATCTGGTGATCCGGTTTGGATTGGGATCGGTCCTCAAAGCGGTGTCAGTTCATCGCGGGATGTTTCACAGCATTCCGGCGGCGATCATTGCCGGGCTGATCGGTTATCTGATCTGCGATTCGGGCGTGCATCTCGTCCGATACTACAAGGCGTTTGCGGTGACGCTGGGTTACATGACGCATCTGTTGCTGGACGAGATGTGGAGTCTCAACTTCGGGGCGGGACTGCCGCGCGTCAAGAAGTCCTTCGGCACGGCGCTCAAGCTGTTCGGCGATGAGCCGGGCGCGACGCTGACCACCTACTGCCTGCTCGGTCTGCTGACGCTGTTCGCCGCCAACGATCAGTCATCGCCCACACAGTTGCTCCCGTTTGCCCAACGAGCGCCGGTCCGAACGCCGGTGACAACTCGAACACCGGCGACAACCCGAACGCCGACCGTGACCCGGCCCGTTCCGTATGAAGCGCGCCGACCAGAGAACAATCTGCCCGACGACGTTCGCCTCGATGAGACACCCGCTGAGCCGCAGCTTCCCGACGATGGCTGGCAGCGCCCCAAGACAGTGCGACGGACGAGAATGGACGACGACTGGAGATGATCGAGCTGACGTCCCAGAACCGGGGGCTGACGCCCAATGGCACTTACTTTACGTTGCAAGTAGCAGGCACATTCCATGTGCCGTCCGCAAAATGCAGGTCACGGCACATGGAATGTGCCTACTACTTTCTAAAGTAAGTGCCATTGGGCTGACGCCACCGCGCTCAGAAATGTTGGAGCACCAAGGAATCGACGATGACCATATATGACGGCGTGATGGCTTTGATCGTGGTGTACACGGTGGTGCATGGCTTCTGGCGCGGGGCGGCGTGGCAGATCGCTCCGATCGTGTCGCTCGTCGCGGGTTACATGATCGCGATGCCGATGTCGGTGACGATGGCGCATTGGTTCGGCCAGCCACCGCTCAACCGGTTGTTCGCCCTCGTCACGATCTACCTGCTGGTGTCGCTGACGGTCTACCTGTTTTTCCGCTCGTTTCGCGAGGGAGTCGAGAAGGCGCAGCTCACCGAATTTGACCGGCATCTCGGCGCGATTCTCGGCGGCTTGAAGGGGGTGATCGTCACGCTGTCGGCGACGTGCATCATGCTGATTTACATCCCGCCCTCGCGCGAAATCATCCTGAAGTCGGAAAGCAGTTCGATCGCGTCGAAGCTGATCTCGACGATCTACCCGGTCCTGCCGCACGCGATGCATGTGTTGCTTGAACCCTATCTGCACAAGCTCGGCGATCAGTTGCACATCGACCTGCAGGATCCGCACGAGGGAGACGACGGCTTCGAGCGACCGGCCACGGCGGCCCGCCGCACGCCGCGGAAGGCTCCCGCCGCACAACCGCGCCGGACGCCGGACGACGGCAAATTCGAACTCGAACCGACACCGCAAGACGACGGGTTCGAGCCACCGATTCAACGCAATCGCCAGACTCCGCGCACCCCCACGCCGCTCGACGACGATCAGTTCACGACGCCCACTCGGCGGGACGACTATCCATCGCGCGAACCGGTCAATCCTCCGACCACCTCGCGACCCAAGCGTCCCGTCCAACGCTCGGCCGAAGCCGAGGACGACCCGTTTGAAGCGGCCGATCCCGACAAGGCCTCTCCCAAACTGCGCTGAGCACGTCGCATCTGCTGCGAACTTGTTCATGACTTCTTCGTCTTACTCCTAATCCTAATCTTCCAATTCTCGCCGGTTGACCGTCGTGGAATCGAAGAGGAGTAAGATTATGAGTAAGAGTAAGATTACGAGTAAGACGACGCACAAGCTGGCAGCATGTGCTACGGTGCCTCATCAAACAGGGCATCGACGAAGCGTTCGGGGTTGAAGAGTTCGAGGTCGTCGATCTGCTCACCGACGCCGACGTATTTCACCGGGATGCCCATGCGCTGGCGGATGGCCACGGTGACACCCCCCTTCGCCGTGCCGTCGAGCTTCGCGAGGATGATGCCCGTGCAATTGGCGGCCTTGGAAAAGTGTTCGGCTTGATTCAGGCCGTTCTGTCCAGTCGTGGCATCGATCACCAGCAGGCATTCGTGCGGCGCGCCGGGGACTTTCTTGCCGATCACGTTGCGGATTTTTTCCAGCTCCTTCATCAGGTTGGCCTGATTGTGCAGGCGTCCGGCCGTATCGATGATCAGCACATCGACGCCGGCTTTGAGGGCTTCGTCGCAACCGGCGAACGCGACACTGGCGGGGTCCACGCCGCTCGGCCTGGTCACGATCGAGCAGCCAAGCCGCTGGCTCCAGAGTGTGAGTTGCTCGACGGCCGCCGCGCGAAACGTGTCGCCGGCCGCCAGCATCACGCTCTTTCCCTGCGACGTCAGCAGCTTGGCGATCTTGGCGATCGACGTCGTCTTGCCGGTGCCGTTGACTCCCGTCACCAGGATCACCGTTGGCCTGCCGTCGGAAAACTTGAGCGGTGACAGTGGGCGATCGGGATCCCACGTCACGTCATCCGTGCCGCGCAGAATCGACTTCAGCGTCTCCTTCACCGTCCCCCAGACATCGCCGAGGACCAGCGTCCGTCCGAGGTACTTCGTGCGCAGTTCGCCCACGATTTGTGAGGAGGCGGCCACGCCCATGTCCGTGCGAATCAGTCGGGCTTCAAACTGTTCGAGCTTGGCCTCATCGAGAATCTCGCCCGACTTGAACAGGTCGCGGATGTCGGTCTGCAGGAGTTGCTTGGTTCGCTGCAAACCCTGCTTTAGTTTCTCGAAGAAGCCCATTGGGGAAACCTTGTTGGCGGTGAGAACCGTTGCGAGGGAAAAATCCAAATCTCAAGAACCAAAGCCCAAACAAATCCCAAGATCAAAAACTCAATGGATCAAACGAAGAGCCAAACGTCACCGAGCGCATTCGTTTGAAGTCTTCTTCGTTTCGAGCCTTCCTGATTTGGGATTTGAGATTCGTTTGGTGTTTGGGCTTTGGTGTTTGAGTTTTCGTTGATCGAGCGGGGCGAATGATAGAAGCGGTCGTGTGCAGCGGCAACCGCCTCAAATCCCGCCTATCCCCTGTTCGGGGCCTGGGCTAGAATCCCGACCGGCTGAAACTGCCGATCCGGCGAATGTCCGGCTGGCACGAGCAAGGAGCGATGGCGATGAGGCACGCGATGGAACGCGGCTGGTGGATGATCGCGCTGTTGGTGGTCGAGGGCATGGGCCTGACCGGTTGCATGCAGCAGGAGACGCGTTTCCTGTCGTGCCTGCCCCGACCGCCCGGTGTCGAGGCGCGATCTTACGATTTGCACGATCCGTTTCCGGATGAAGACGTCGGGCCGAACACGTTCACCCGTCCGCGGGCCTTTCAGGAACCTCGTGGTGAAACACGCAAGACGAACGACCTTCGATTCCTGCAGGCGGCGCGCGAGTTCGCGCCGCGGACACAGGCCTACTGGGACCCGCTGGATGCCGTTGGAACGGCGCGCGCCCCGATCCAGCCGATCTGGCGCAACCGCGCCGACTCGTCACCCATCGCCGTCGCGCCGCGCATGTGGGACGGCAGCAGCACGCGGTACAACGTCGTTTCGCCGTGAGGCAATTGGTCCTGGCATGGCCTTTGGTCCATTGGCATCCCCTTCGTCGGTTGCCGCGCGACTCGCGGCCCTGTCGTTCGCCGTTTGCCTGCTGTGCCTGGTGTCACCGTCCGCGGCACGGGGACAGACGCCTGCGCCCAAGCGCAACTTCGAGTCCACCGCATCGGAGCTCGTGACGCCCGAGACTCAGAAATCGATCGAACGGGGGCTGGCCTATCTCGCGGCCCGTCAGCATCCCGATGGTTCGTTTGGATCGGGGACCACCTACAAGCGAAACGTGGCCGTGACGGCTTTGGCGGGCATGGCCTTTTTGTCGGCCGGCCACACGCCGGGCCGGGGTCAGTACGGCAAGCACGTCGACAAGTCGATCGAGTATCTGTTGTCGTGTGCGAAGCCGTCGGGATACATCGTGCGCGAGGACAGCACGGGTCACGGTCCGATGTACGGTCACGGTTTCGCGACGCTGTTTCTGGCCGAGGTCTACGGGATGACGCCGCGCAAGGACGTGCGCGACGCGCTCAAGGCGGCGGTGCAACTGATCGTGAACTCGCAAAGTCGCGAGGGGGGCTGGCGCTACGATCCCGACGGGAAAGATGCCGATGTGTCGGTCACGGTCTGCCAGATGATGGCCCTGCGGGCGGCTCGCAACTGCGGAATCGCCGTTCCCAAAACGACGGTCGATCAGTGCGTGAAGTATGTGAAGGATTGCCAGAACTCCGACGGAGGCTTTCGGTACCAGCTTCACAATCGTCCGAGCAGCGACTTCCCTCGATCGGCGGCGGGCGTGGTGACGCTGTACAGCGCGGGACTGACCGAGGGCCGGGAACTCGAACGCGGTCTGGCCTATCTGATGCGCTCGCCCCCGCGCGGCGAACTGCTGCGCTACGACGCCCACTATTTCTACGGACAGTACTACGCGGTGCAGGCCATGTGGCACGCGGGGGACGATTACTGGAAGCAGTGGTACCCCGCGATCCGCGACGAACTGACCCTCCGCCAAGTCCCCGACGGCAGTTGGTCCGATACGCTGATCAACAGCGAATACGCCACCGCGATGGCGTGCCTCGTCCTGCAAATGCCCAACAACTACCTGCCGATCTTCCAGAGATAATGCTGGCCAAAGCGGCGTCACAAACAGAGCCGAGTTCACATAGTCATGTGGCCGCACTCCTTCGTTCCCCCCGTTTCCTTCTGTTCAGACTCTCGATTTGACGCTCGGGCGAGGGACTTGGAATCTGAACAGAAGGAAACGGAGAGAACGAAGGGCAGCGGGTCCAAAGCCCCGGTGAGTCGATCAGGAGTCCGTTCGTAGGACTGGAATTGATGTTTTGAAGCAGGCGGCTCACGACGGAGCCAACACGATCTCGGTCAACATCGACTGTGAACGGCGAGTCATTTTTTCGTTTGCCAGAAGTTTCCATTGGTTGAATGTCACTCGCAGGAATCGTTCCCGTGCAGATCGCTGTGGTGTTGACGGTGCTTTGGTTCGGCTGCGTCGGTGCGGCGCCGGTGCTGGCGGGGGAAGTCGTCACGGTGGTGGAGGCGGAAGGGGGGACCCGGCAGCGCGTGATGCTCGGTGCCTGGACGAACGAGCGGCTCACCATCGAAGGGGATGCGCCGCGCGAGTTGCCTCTCGACGAAGTCGTTTCGCTCCACTTCGCCCGCCAAGCCGCCGCATTCTCCGGGGGCGAGTCGCTCGTGCTGCTGACCAATGGAGACCGGTTGGTCGCTCGTCCCCTGGCGATCTCCGACGACGTGCTGACGGCGACGTGGAAGCGCGGCGCGCTTCAGGGTGACTTGAAGCTGCCACTCGAAATGGTGGCGGCCGTGGTGTTCGACCTGCCTGTCGCGAAGACCGATCGACAGCGACTGCTGGCCGATTTGCAGACGCTGCCGCCGGGAGACGACATCGTGCTGCTGGCGAACGGAGACCGAACGCAGGGGGAGTTCGAGAAGCTCGACGGCGCGTTTGTCGAGTTGAAGCAATCGACCGGCCCCCTGAAGCTCGACCGCAGCCGGGTCCGCGCGATCCGCTTCAATCCTGAGTTGACGAGTGCCTCCAAAACCGAAGGCCGTCGGTTGGTGATCTCGCTCGTGGACGGATCGCGTCTCACCGCGACCGGCGCCGAGTTGCAGGGGAGCGATCTCAAACTGACCACTCCGACCAAGCAGGCCCTGGTGCTGCCGCTGGCGGCGGTCGTGTCGTGCCATGTCTACGGCGGTCGCGTGATTCCACTGGCCGATCGCGAGCCGACCGAAGTTTCGTTCGTGCCGTACCTCGCCGCGCGGTGGCCGCTCGTCAGGAATGCCAACGTGCTGCACGGCCCGCTGTCGTTGCGGGGGACCGAATACGGCGCGGGACTCGGCATGCACAGCCGCATGTCGGTCACTTACGCCATCTCCCCAAACGATCGTGAGTTTCGAGCGACCGTCGGCCTGGATGACTGTGCGAACGGAGCGGGCAGCGTCCGCTTCGCCATCGAACTGGATGGCAAGCGCATCTGGACCAGCGACGAACTCACCGGCCGCTCGGCCCCGCTCGGCCTCCCGCCGGTGGCCGTTCGCGGCGCGAAGCGACTGACCCTCGTCGTCGATTTCGGCCAGCAGGCGGATGTCTCCGACTATGCCGACTGGTGCGATGCGGTGCTGATTGTGAAGCCAGAGTGAGAGCCAGTCCAAATCCCAAAACTCAAGTTCCAAACACCAAACGAATTCCAAATTTCAAAGGAGAAAATCTCAAACGGCAGCGTCGGACATCGGCGTTTGGGGTTTGAAGTTTTCCTCGTTTGAGATTCGTTTGGTGTTTGGAACTTGAAGTTTGAGATTTGCCCCCGTCGTCGCCTTCCGCGCGATCCGGCTGCCCGCTTACAATCGCGACCTCGTTCAAAAGGATCGCGCCGTGATGCTGTTCCCACCGCTGGCCGACTCGTCGCTGCTGGTCAATCCGATCCCGCCGGCCGTCATTTCGTTGATGTTCGGCGGGGCGGTGTTCCTGTTCATCTGGACGATTTGGCGGACGCTCGCCACGGAAGATCTGACTCAGGACAACGAGTGGCGGTACGACGTCAACCGGATCAACGAACTGCGGCGCATCAGTCCGTTCTTTCGGACGCTGCAACCGTTGGTGCAGGCTTTCGCAAGGTTCAACCGGGGTGCGTTCGTGGACCAGCTTCCCGAGATCGGCCGCGAAATACAGGCGGCCGGTCTGGCGCGGTTCTGGACGGCGGAAGAGTATCTCGCGCGGATTGAGATTCAGGCCCTGATGCTGATGCCCGCGTTCGTCTATGTCTGCACGCAGATCATGGGGCCGGCCGGCATCGTGATGGCGATCCTGTTCACGATTCTGGCGGGCTACCTGCTGCGCCGCCGCCTGCGCAACACGGCCCGCTATCGGCTGGTGCTGATCAAGCGGCGGATGCCGTTTTTGCTCGATCTGGTCACGCTGCTGATGGAGGCCGGTTCGACGTTCCTGCAGGCCTTGAAGGAGGCGGTCGATGAGTTCCGCGAACATCCCGTCGGAGTCGAATTCGGCCGCGTGCTGGGTGAGCTCAACATGGGCAAGGGGCGGACGGCCGCCCTGGAATCGATGCGCGACCGCCTGCACGACGACGAGATCACCGGAATCATTGGCGCGATCGTTCAAGGCGAGCAGCTTGGTACGCCCCTGGCGAGAATCTTCCGCACTCAAGCCGATGTGCTGCGGATCAAACGGAGCCAGCGCGCCGAAACTCTGGCGGGTGAGGCGGCGGTGAAGATGCTGCTCCCCGGCATCCTCATCATGGCTTCCACGGTCCTGGTGATTCTCGGACCGTTCTTGCTGAGCATGATTACCACCGACATCATGGGCTGAACCCGCTTATGTCCACCGTCTCCACCACCATCGCCAGTCTCACCGTGACCGCCGGTCCCGACCGGGGGAAGACGTTTGCGCTGCACGAAGAGTTCGTTCACGTGGGGCGATCGGAAGACTGCCAGGTGCACCTCACCGATCCGCAGGTGGATGAGGTTCAGGCGTCGCTGGCCAATCGGAACGGACGGTTTGCGATCATCACGGCATTCGAAAAAACCGTGCTAGTCGATGACAAGACGCTCACGGCAGAGAAGTGGGCGTGGCTGCCCGCTCAGGCCACGATCAAGGTCTCGCCCGAGACGACGCTGCTGTTTTCGTGCGGACTGCCGTCGGCGACGTCCAACGGTGAGGCGGCTCCGGCCAAGGGGGCCGACGTTCCGCCGGCGGCCGATCCGCCGGCCACACTGCCCGTGAAGTCCAAGGGCCGCAAGCCGGGACCGAAGAAGGGTGAGACCACCACGCGCACCGTCGCCAAGTTCATCACGGACCGCAAGGGGGAGACGCTCGTTCGGCTCGGTGAGGACGGTCATCTGCCCGAGTTGGCACTGGCCGAGGTGACCGCGCCCAAACACGACAAGCGCAAGCGACCGTCCCAGGGCAACCCCGCGCTGATCTACGGAGCACTCGGGTTCAGCCTGCTCGCATCGCTGGCGATGCTGTTCCTCGATCCGGCGGTGATGGACGAACGATCCCTGTCCAAGACCGAGGCCCGTCAGGCGGTGATGCGCGACTTCGTGGGCAACGACAAGGGACCGATCAAGCCGTACCAGCAACTGCTCCGCGACGCGGGTCTCGCCCACTCCCGGGGCGACTTCAAATCAGAGCGCGCGACCTACCTGAAGGTACTGCGGCTGTTGAACTCGGAAGACAAGAACCCCTTCACGGGGATCACCGGCACGGCGGAAGACGACGAACGATTGAAGAAGCACCTCGCCGTGCTGCTCGGTCGGTGAACGAGTCTCTCTTGTCGCCTGGCCCATCGCCTTGGAGGGGAGAGAGCCAGGGAGAGGGGTCTTTTCGTCGCCTCCGTATTAGCAACCAGCGTGAGACCAGCATGACACGTCGATTCTTGATCGCCCTCCTTTTCGCCGCGACTCTTTCGACGAACGGCCTTGCTGCGAACCCTCCAACGCTGCCTCCCGCCGCATCGCGCGACATCGACTTTGTCCGTGACATCCAACCGATCTTTCGGACGCGGTGCTATTCGTGTCACGATGGGACGAAGCAGCGCGGCGAGTTGCGGCTCGACCTGAAGTCGGCGGCGCTCAAAGGGGGCGAGAGCCATGCGCCGGCGATCGTGCCCGGCAAGTCGGCCGACAGTCCGCTCGTGCGGTTTGTCGCGGGACTCGAAGAGGGGATGCAGATGCCGCCCGAGGGGGAACGGCTCTCGGCTGAGCAGATCGGTCTGTTGCGCGCGTGGATCGATCAGGGAGCCAAGTGGCCCGACGAGGCGTCCGGTACGGATGCCGCCGCGTCGCACTGGTCGTTTCGCCCGGTGGTGCGACCCGAGCTGCCGAGCGTCTCGCGCGTCGATGCGGCTTGGGCGCGGAACCCGGTTGATCGGTTTGTCGCGTCACGCCTCACAAGCCCCCTCACCCTAGCCCTCTCCCCCGGAGACGGGGGCGAGGGGACAAAGCGGGGAATCGCGCCATCGCCCGAGGCTGATCGAGTGACGTTCATTCGCCGACTGTCGTTCGATCTGATCGGGTTGCCGCCCGCGCCCGATGAGGTCGCCGAGTTCGTCGCCGACGCGCGGCCGGATGCCTTTGAGCGGCTCGTCGATCGGCTGCTCGCGTCGCCTCATTTTGGAGAGCGCTGGGCGCGGCACTGGCTGGACGTCGTCAGGTTTGCCGAAAGCGACGGCTTCGAGACGAATCAGCCTCGACCCAATGCGTGGCCCTACCGCGACTACGTCATCCGCGCGTTCAATGAAGACAAACCGTTCGAGCAGTTTGTCACCGAGCAGCTTGCGGGCGATGTGTTCGGCGCGGACGAAGCCACCGGCTTCATCGTCGGGGGGACGTACGACCGCGTGAAGAGTCCTGATCCGGGCCTGACCGCGCAGCAACGCGCCGACGAACTGCACGACATGGTCAGCACGACCGGCAGCGCGTTCCTCGGCCTGACCGTCGGCTGCGCCCGCTGTCACAATCACAAGTTCGATCCGATCTCGCAGGTCGATTACTACTCCATGAAGGCGGTCTTCGCGGGAGTCCAGCACGGCGAACGATCTCTCGCGCCGAGCAACGTCGAACAACGCCAGGAGCAACTCGCCCGCGTGAAGGCCGAGCTGGATGAGATCGAACGCGCGCTGTGGGCCTTCGAGCCGCTCGCCCAACCCGTGGCTCGGGCTGCCAGCCTGAGTCCGTCTTCCCCGACAAACACCAAACCCGAGCCGCGTCCTTTTCGTGTAGCCGTCCAGCGCCGCACCAACATTGACCGCTTCGCCCCTACGCGCGCCAAGTTCGTCCGGTTCACCGTCGACGAGACCAACAACGGTTCACAGCCGTGCCTCGACGAAGTGGAAATCTTCACGACCGAAGCCAGGCCGCGCAACGTCGCGCTGTCTGCTGACGGGACGAAGGTCACGTCGTCGTCGGACCTGCCCGGTTACGAGATTCATCAACTCAAGCACGTCCACGACGGACGCTACGGCAACAGCGCGAGCTGGATCTCCAACGAAGCGGGACGCGGCTGGGTGCTGTTCGAGTTGCCCGAGGCCGTCGAAATCGACCGCGTGCTGTGGAGTCGCGACCGTCCCGCCGACGGCAAGTTCAGCGATCGCATCGCCACGAAGTACCGCATCGAAATCGGCATGACCGCCGACAACCTGCACGTCGTCGCCTCGGCTGATGACCGTCAGCCCATCGGCAGTCCGACGACACCGCAACCGACGCGAGTGGCCGTCCACGAGCAGGACCAGAGTGAAGCCGAACGCCTCAACGCGCGACAGGCGTCACTCCACGAGACGCTGCGTCAACTGACGATGCAATCGCAGGTCTACGCCGGACGATTCGTGGCTCCCGAGCCGACTCACCGCTTCCATCGCGGCGACCCGCTGCAACCGAAGGAGCCAATCGCACCCGCGAGTCTCGCGTCGTTTGGCCAGGCATGGACGCTGCCGCTCGACGCGCCCGAAGCCTCGCGCCGCCAGCAGTTGGCCAGGTGGATCACCGACCCGCAGCATCCGCTGACCGCGCGCGTGCTGGTGAACCGCCTCTGGCACTTCCATTTCGGACAGGGCCTCGTGACCACGCCGAGCGACTTCGGACGCAACGGCGCGCTGCCGTCGCATCCGGAGTTGTTGGATTGGCTGGCGAGTGATTTTGGATTTTCGATTGCGGATTTTCGATTGAAGAACGAGCTGGAGTCCTCGTCCCCTTCGCCTTCCAATCGAAAATCCAAAATCGAAAATCCAAAATCGCCAAAACGTCTTCACCGCCTGCTCGTCACGTCCGCCACCTACCGCCAAAGCAGCGCGGTGCGGGCCGACGCGATGCGGGCCGATGCCGGGACGAGGTTGCTCTGGCGCTATCCACCCCGGCGGTTGGAGGCCGAGCCGCTGCGCGATGCGATCCTCGCCGTGTGTGGCAACCTCGACGATCGGATGGGCGGGCCGGGCTTCGATCTGTTTGAACCGAACACGAACTACGTGAAGGTCTACAACTCGAAGCAGGAGTTCGGCCCGGCCGACTGGCGGCGCATGGTCTATCAGGCCAAGCCGCGGATGCAGCTCGACGACACCTTCGGCCAGTTCGACTGCCCCGACGCCGGCCAGATCACCCCGAAGCGGACCAGTTCCATCACGGCCCTGCAGGCACTGAACCTGCTCAACAGCCGCTTCATCGTCCAGCAGTCGTCTCTCTTCGCGAGCCGCCTCGAACAGGAAGCCGGTCCCGACGCGAACGCCCAAGTCCGCCGAGCCTACTCGCTGACATTCCTCCGCCCCCCGACAGACGATGAGCAAACCGCAGCCACTCAGTTTGTGCAGGCCCACGGCCTTTCCGCCTTCTGCCGCGCGCTGCTCAATGCCAACGAGTTCCTGTTTGTGTTTTGACGTAGGACTGGAACTGTGACAGATGTCGAACTTCCCTTTCCCCGCCCTGCGCTTCATCTTTCTGCCTCTCTCTTTCTGTCTACCTCTTCCTGCCCAGACAAAGATGGAGACAGAAAGAGAGAGGCAGAAAAATGAAACGCGGCGGTTATGGGGAACACTCACAGGACGGAAGGACTCAGATGACCATCCTCTACACTGACGACCGATTCCTCGACCACGAAACCGGGACCCACCGCGAGCGGCCGGAACGGTTGAAGGCGATCTCGGCCGAGTTGGCTCGCACCGGTCTGGCCGCGCGGTGCAAAGCGGGGGCGACGCGCGTCGCGTCCATCGACGAGTTGACCCGGTTGCACGACGGCAAGTACCGCGAGCGGCTCGAAAAGTTTGCGACGATGGGAGGCGGGTGGATCGAGCAGGACACGTTTGTCTCGCCAAAGTCTTACGACGTGGCGTGCCGCGCGGTGGGGACGTGTCAGGCAGCGGTTGATGCGGTGATGAAGGGGCCGGAGAAGACGGCGCTGTGTCTGGTGCGACCGCCCGGGCATCACGCGCTGGCTCACGACGCGATGGGGTTCTGTCTGTTCAACAACGTCGCGCTGGCAGCCGATCGCGCGGTGAAGCACCACCAACTCGAACGAGTCCTCGTCATCGACTGGGACGTGCATCACGGCAACGGGACGCAGGACATCTTCTACGAACGGGACGACGTCTGGTTCCTGTCGGCGCACCGCTTTCCGTTCTATCCGGGAACGGGCAAAAAGGATGAGACCGGAATGGGGAAGGGACTGGCGACGAAGTTCAATCTGCCCGTCGCCTTCGGCACGTCGCGGAAAGACTATCTCACACAGTTCGAGTCGCTGCTGACCGATGCGGCGGCGAAGTGCAAGCCGCAGTTGGTCCTGATCAGCGCGGGCTTCGACGCGCACGCCGAAGACCCGATCGGTTCGCTCGGCCTGCAAACGGAGGACTTCGAGACGCTGACGAAGCTGGTGCATCAAGTGGCGAAGACGCATTCCGCGGGCCGCGTCGTGAGTTGCCTCGAAGGGGGCTACCACGTCGATCGTCTGGCCGAATCGGTCGCGTGTCATCTGCGGACGCTGCTGGAGGGTGAGAAGTGAAAATGAAGAATCGGCCTGCACCTTGTCGCGGCGAAGAAGCAATCAAGCCAAATCTCAAGTACCAAAGCCCAAACGAATTTCAAATCCCAAATCTCAAAGGATGAAATCGCGAGGGAGCGGGTTTGTGAGATCTGGACGCGGGGTTTTGTTTGGCCGTTGGTTTTTGAGATTTGGTGCTCGTTTGATCTTTGGTTTTGAGATTTGGGATTTCCCAACGTCCGCCCCACAGGATGTGTTCGATCCAAGTGCCCGTTGTGGGGGCGATTGTGTTATTCTCTCGCCCGCGCTCGTCGAGCCGCCGTTGCGTGGCAGCACCCCTGGCATGGAATCGCTGAGATGATCGAAACGCCTGCGCCAGAAATCGAACTGGCTGAGAACGCCGTCTCGTTGGCCGTCACACGGGACAATGACGTCGCGAAGAAGCCGCCCGTGCATGGCGAACTTGTCTGGCTCGGCTTCGACCTCGGCGGGACGAAGATGAGCGCCGTGCTGTTCGACCGCAAATTCGAGCCGCTCACGCGCCGCAAGAAAAAGACGCGCGGAGCCGATGGCGTCGACGCGGGTGTCGAACGCATCCTGTCGACCATCGAAAAGCTGCTCGAAGATGGTCTCGTCTCGAAGGATCGACTCGGCGGGATCGGGGTCGGCTGCCCGGGACCGCTCGATCTGGAGGAAGGCGTCATTCTGGAATTGCCGAACCTCGGCTGGAAGAACGTGCCGCTGAAGAAGATTTTGGAGAAGGAGTTCGGCTGTCCGGTCTCAATCTGCAACGACGTCGATGCGGGCGTGTACGGTGAGTACCGTTTCGGCGCCGCGGTGGGGGCGCGCACGGCGCTCGGAGTTTTTCCGGGGACGGGCATCGGCGGCGGGATGGTCTATGAAGGAAGCATCTTTCGCGGCAAGAAGTCGAGTTGTCTGGAGATCGGCCATGTCCTCATGAACCCCGATGGCGCGCTGTGCGGCTGCGGGCGGCGAGGCTGCCTGGAGACGGTTGCCAGTCGGCTGTCGATGTCGGCCGAGATCGCCAAGGCCGCGTATCGCGGTCAGGCACCGCACATCCTGCGCGTCGCCGGAACGGACCTCGCCAACATCCGCAGCGGCACGATCAAGGAGGCGATTGAAGCGGGCGACGCGGTCGTCGAACAGATCCTGCGCGACGGCGCGCGGCATCTGGGCACGGCGATCGCCGGCGCGGTGAACCTGCTGCTGCCGGACGTGATTGTGCTCGGCGGCGGCCTCGTCGAGGCCCTGCCCAAGCTGTACCTGGACGAAGTGGCCAGGTCGCTCGTGAAACACGTGATGCCTTCGTTCCAGAAGACCTACGAATTGAAGGTGGCCAAACTGGGCGACGACGCCGGCGCGATGGGAGCGGCCGCCTGGGCCAGACGCTGCGTCGAAGCGTGACCCATTCTGAATGCTTTGAAACTGACTCGTAAACTCGCTGCACCGATGCCCGCCGACTCCATCACTTCCACCCGGACCTCGACCGCCCGCCCTGCGGCGGTGATCGACATTGGCACCACCTCGATCCGCATGGCGATTGCCGAGATCGACGATCTCGGCAACGTGCGGCTGTTGTCGGCGCTGTCGCAGGCGGTGACGCTCGGCAAGGACGCGTTCACGCGCGGGTCGATCGAGAAGAGCACGATTGAAGAGTCGGTCCGCGTCCTGAAGAGCTACAAGCGGGTCCTCGCCGAATACGGGATCGAGCGGCCCGAGCAGGTCCGCGTGGTGGCGACGAGTGCCGTACGCGAGGCGCTCAACAAGCTGAGCTTTCTCGACCGCATCTACACCGCCACCGGCATTCAGGTCGTCCCGATCGACGAGGCCGAGGTGAACCGGATCACGTATCTGGGGATTCAGCCGCTGCTCAGGCTCGACCCGCAACTGACCGACGCGCGGACCGTCATCACCGAGGTTGGTGGCGGCAGCACGGAACTGCTTCAGGTGCAGAACGCCGACGTGCTGTTTGCCCACACCTATCGGCTCGGCTCGCTGCGCATCCGCGAGACGCTCGAGGCGTATCACGGTTCGCAGACCACCACACGGCGGCTGATGGAGACGCAGATCCAGCGTGTGATCGACCAGGTCTTGCAGCAGGTTCCCGCCGAGCACGCGCAGGAAATGGTGACGCTGGGCGGCGACATGCGGTTCGCGGCGGGACAGATCATTCCCGACTGGGACCCCGATCAACTGACCCGCATCCCGTTGAGCGATCTCGAAGAACTGACCGACACCGTGTTGTCGCTCAACGAGGACAAGCTGGTTCACAAGTATCACATCACGTTTCCGGATGCCGGGACGCTCGGTCCGGCGCTGTTGGCGTACGTCATGCTGGCGCGGGCGTTTGAACTGAAGCAGGTCATCGTCGCCAGCATCAACCTCCGCGACGGGCTGCTCAAGGAAATGGCGACGCGCGGCGGCTGGAATGAGGACTTCAGCAATCAGGTCATCCGCTCGGCGATCGATCTGGGCCGCAAGTTCGACTTCGACGAGCCGCACGCGCGGCAGGTCTCGAAGCTGTGCAAGATTCTGTTCCAGGGCCTGCGCGACGAGCACCAACTGGCCCCCCGTTTTGAACTGCTGCTGTGCGTGGCGGCGCTGCTGCACGAGATCGGCCAGTTCGTCAGCACGGGGAGCTACCACAAGCACACGATGTACCTGATCCAGAACAGCGAACTGTTCGGGCTGAGCCGTTCCGACGTGCAACTCGTCGCGCTGACGGCCCGCTATCACCGGCGGTCGTCTCCCAAACCAATCCACACCGTGTTCACGGCGCTCAACCGCGACCAGCGCATCGCGGTGGTCAAGATGGCCGCGATGCTGCGCGTCGCCGACGCCCTCGAAGCCTCTCGCGGCCAGCGGCTGCACGAACTGAGGTTTTCGCGCGAGGGGGGCCGCCTCGTGATCGCGATCCCGCAGGTCGAGGATCTCAGCCTCGAACAACTCGCCCTCAAACAATCCGGCTCATTGTTTGAAGAGACGTTCGGCATGCCGGTGCTGCTCAGAAAGCTGCGATAACGTCCAAGCCGCAGGTGAGCCGGGTGCCGTCAGGCCAATGGCACTTACTTTAGAAAGTAGTAGGCACATTCCATGTGCCGTGACCTGCATTTTGCGGACGGCACATGGAATGTGCCTGCTACTTGCAACGTAAAGTAAGTGCCATTGGCCGTCAGGCCCCGGGTTTTTCGTCGCGGAATCCGGGGCCTGACGGCACCCGGCTCACCTTGTGTTCGCATCCATCCCTGAATCCGTGGAGTGTTGAAATGAAGACATCGATCACCGTCCTCCTGGCATGGTTCCTCGTGGCCCCCGGTGTTTGCCGGGGTCAGGTCAGCGGCAATCTGGCTTTTTCCGAGAGCGGCTCGAAGGGACGTGCAGAACAGCGCGAGCGTGCCAAGCAGGTGGTGCCCGAAGCCGAACGGCCTCCGACGGGCACCAGCATGTTCGTCGATGCCGACGTGTTGATGAACGTCAAGGCCGACGAGTTCGTGGCCGTGTTCGGCCTCGCGCAGGAGGGCGAGACCGTGGCCGAGTGCAGCCAGAAAATGGAGGCCGTCGTCAAGGAGTTCACCGACGCACTCAAGGCGATGAAGATCGGCGAGGATGACCTGTTCCTCGACTTTGTGACCCAGACGAAGATCTACGGCTTCGAGGTGATGGGCGACATCGCGCGCGAAAAGCTCGTCGGTTTCGAGTTGAAGAAAAACCTCTCGGTCCATTACCGGGATCGGTCTCTGCTCGACAAGCTCGTGGTCACCGCGGCCCGCTCCAAGATTTACGATCTGATCAAGGTCGACTATGTCGTGAAGGACGTGAATCTGGTCCAGGACAAGCTGATGGAGGAGGCCACGAAGGTCATCCAGCAGAAGGTCGCCCGGTATGACAGGCTGCTGGGAATCAAGCTGCTCCCCCCCGCGCAGGTCTTCGCGGAAATCCCGGCGGTCTACTATCCATCGGGAATGTACGACTCGTACACGGCTGCCGAATCGGAGGCCATGCAGGGCGCGCTGAACCGGCAGAAGTACACGGTTCAGTTGGCGCGCAAGAGCAGGACGTTTGTCTTCAACGGTCTGGATGGCGATGGATTCGATCAGGTCATCAACCCGGTGATCATCGAACCGGTCGTGCAGTTCACGCTGCACCTCAAGGTCAAGTACGAGGTCGAGCAGACCAAGGCGAAGTAGTTCGCCCCCATGAAGCAGGAACGACCAGGCTGCGTCCAACAGATTGCCCAAGCCGACTGGGTCAATCGGTCGAAGGGACCTTCCGATTGACCCATCGGTGAAGGCCGGGCTATTGTGTGCCGATGATAGTGGATACGGCTCGGCTGTTCGGGCCGCTCGTGACTTGGGGAGATTCGCCGATGTTGCAGCTTGAGACCGGGACGCCATTCGCCAATTGTGCGGGAGTCTCGCGCCGGACCGCTTTGAAGGCGGGGTTTCTGGGGATCGCCGGGCTGTCGCTGGGCGACCTATTGAAGTTGCGGGCTCACGGTGCGGCGACCAAAAATGACAAGGCCATCATCCTCATCTGGCTGGATGGCGGGCCGAGTCAGCTCGAAACGTATGACCCCAAGCCGGACGCCCCGTCGGACTACAAGGGGCCGTTCGACGCCATCGCCACCAACGTGCCGGGGATCTTTCTGTCCGAGACGCTGCCGCAGCACGCGAAGCACGCCGACAAGATGGTCTTCATCCGCTCGTTGCATCATGGAACGGGAGACCACTTCGCCGGCGGCCACTGGATGCTGACGGGCCGGGCGGGATCGACCTCCGTCAACCTGCCGCAGAAGTACCCGTCGGTCGGTTCGTATGTCTCGCGCGTGCGCGGACCGAATGCGCCGGGCATGCCCGCGTATGTCGGGCTCCCCGCCGCTCAAAGCATCTACCTGTTCCCCGGTTATCAGGGGGCGGCATATCTCGGCGCGGCTTACAACCCGTTCGATGTCGATACCGAATCGAAGTACCTGCACTTCTCGTACAACGTTCCGGTCGGACGGCCGAAGTGTCTGGAGAGCCTGCAGTCGATCGAGGCGGCGCGGGCCGGGGATCGCCGGTCGCTGCTGCAGGGCCTCGACCATCTCGAACGCAAGATCGACCAGCGCGGCGTGATGGACACGATCGACCGGCATCAGCAGGACGCGCTGTCGATGGTGCTCGGCGGGAAGGCGCGGCACGCCTTCAATCTCGATCTGGAAGACCCGCGGCTGTCGGCGAAGTACGGCAACAATCCGTGGGGCCGCTACACGCTGATGGCCCGGCGGCTGGTCGAGTCGGGCGTGACGTTCGTCACCGTCGACATGCCGCACTGGGACGATCACTCGAACATCAAGGTCGGCCACGGCGGGAAGCTGGAGGCGGTCGACCGGGCGGTCGGCGCGCTGATGGACGATCTCGTCGACCGCGATCTGCTCGACAAGACGCTGGTGATCGTGATGGGTGAGTTTGGCCGCACGCCGAAGATCAACACCGGCCAGCCGGGGATCCCGATTCCCGGCCGCGATCACTGGGGCGACGCGATCTCGGTGATGATGGCCGGCGCGGGACTGCGCGGCGGCACGGTCGTCGGCCAGACCAACGCCCGCGCCGAATTCCCGATCGAACGCCCGCTGATGCCGCACGACCTGATGGCGACGATCTACGAGGTCATGGGGATCGACACCAGCCTCTCGTTCCCCGACCACTCCGGCCGCCCGATCCCGATCCTCACGGAAGGCACGCCGATTCGGGAGATCCTGTGAAGCTGCTGTCTATTTTTCGTCTGCCTTGGAAGTCTCTTTTGTCTTCACCAGCGCGCGAATGCCCTGCACGGGCACGCACGACTTGAAGACCATTTGTGGGTCCATGAACTCGTCGGTGGCGGCCTTCTTTTCAGCCTGCTTCTTGTCGGCGTGCTTGGTGTCGCCGGCGACTCGGCGCGGGCGGCTTCTCGTTTCCGAGCCGCCCGCGTAGAGCGTGAAGGTGCGGCTGACCTGGCCGATGACGTGGCCGTGCTCATTGAAGACCGGGCCGCCGCTGGAACCCTGGCCGAAGTCGGCGGTGACGTTCATCCACGTGACGCTCTCACCATCTCGCTCGTAGTTCGCCACGTGACCGCTGGAGAAGAAGTAAAAGCTGTCGCCGGGATGGGCGACGACTCGCGCGGGGGCGCCCGGCACGGCGTCCTCGGCCAGCGGCAGCGGTTTCAGATTCTGCGCGTCGATGCGAAAGAGGCAGGTGTCGGTCAGCTTGTTCGCGGCGAGCAGTTCCGTCACCGGGTAGATGTTCTTCCTGGCATCCATCACGACGATGGCGTCGGCCGTGTCCTCGTTGTCGAAGACGTGGCAACTTGTCGACAGCACGCCGTCCTCGGTCACGGCGAAGGCCGTGGCGAGCGACGTTTGCCACTCGCCGTCGTTCTTGTAAAGGCTGCAGACGATGAAGACACTTTCGCACGCGCGCAGGTACAGATCGCGATCGGGGATCAGTTCGTCGGTCGTTGGCGGGAGCGTCAACTCGCACGTCCTGCGGTCGAGTTGTTTGCGCAGTTCGACATCGCCCCTGGTCTTGCCCGCCTTGTGAAGCTTGGCTCCGGCCTTGGAGAGATGATCGAGCACCTCGTCGATGCCGAAGACGGGGTAGGGCCGGGCCTGCCCCGCCACCTGTCCGGACCGTTCGCGTTTTTTCGATTTACGAATGACCGGCGGCTTCGTCGCGGCTTCGATATTGGCCGCCTGCTGAATGGGATTCTGCGGAGCGTGCGGTTCATCCGCCGACAACTGGAATCCAATCCAGACCATCAGCATCGCTGCTGCCAGACACAACAAAGGTCGTCGCATGGCATCCTCCTGACCAGACTCAAATCCGAAGCTCGAACATCCGTAGCACCTGCTGGCAGCTGGTGCTACGACGATTCCGACAGCCAATCCCAATCGACCGGGCGCGTGATGTCGATTTTTGGCAGCTCGCACTGCATGACTTCCACGTACTTCTGCGCGGCCCCCGTGTTGAACACCACGACCTTGTCGTCGGGGCGAATCCAGCCCTCGCGAGTCAGTCGTTCGAGTGCACCGATGCAGGCGGCCGTTTCGGGACAGATCGCGATCCCTTCGGAGGCCGCGACGAGTTGCATCCATTCGCGAATCCGAGCTTCCTCGACCTGCAAGGCCAGGCCGCCGCTCTCCCGCACCGCGTCGAGGATCATGAAGTCGCCGACGGCTGCGGGAACTCGAATGCCGCTGGCCATCGTGGCCGCGTTGGCGAACGGCTCGGCAAAGCGAGATCCCAACTCGAACGCCTTCGCGATCGGAGCGCAGCCGGTGGATTGCACGCTGACCATGCGGGGAAGCTTCGGCAGCGCGGGAAAACGGGGGCGGGGCCGCGGGCGAAGAGATAAAAAAACAGGGGGGGCGCCATCCCCCAACCCCCCCCCACGTTCCCCCCCCCCAATAAACCCCCCCCACACCCAC
>JANODP010000020.1:0-1757 GCA_031412755.1 Schlesneria sp.
CGCACCACACCCCTTCCGCCCACCCCCCCACACCAAACCCCCCCCCCCCCCACGACGGGCGGGAGAGGGGACAAGAAACAGTGACCACCAATTAACGACTGCACCCGATCAACATTGTCGCAACCGCTGTTTCCAACGAGCCTGACCAGAAAGTCCCGCGTACGAAATACGCGTGTGCCGACAACCAGTCGAGAACTGGCAGGACAACCGCTGCCGGTGGTGACTCCTCGTTGGTGAAAGCCGTGCGGCGTTTATTCGTCGAGCAGTTCCTCGTCGGCCTGCTCGAGCTCTGGCAGCGGGATGTCGGGGATGTGGTTGAAGGCGATGCGCGGGGGGGCGGCTTCCTCGGCTCCGTGCATGCCGCCGAAGAAGACCGCGTTGTCGCCGAACCGGCCGTTGAGCTGGTCCATGATGTGAGCCAGTGTGGTCAGTTTGCGATCGTCCTCGAACAGTGACGGGGCGATCTCGTACTGGGGGACCAGGTCACCCAGAACCACTCCCACCTTGAGCAGCTTCCCCTTCGGGCGGCGATCCCACAGGGGGCCGAGGTCGCGGATCAGGGTGAGCGTGTCCTGACAGGGCGTCACCTTCACCCGTTCGTGCCAGCCGTCGCGGCCGAGGTACGAGACCGACAGCGTGAGCGAGCCGGTCCAGTAACCGATGTTTCTCAGCCGCGCGGCGGCTTTGTGCAGCAGCCGGATCACGATCGCCCGGGCCGCCGCGGGATTTCGCCGGGCGGGAGGCAGAACGTGCGAGTGACCGACCGAATGGCGGTGCGTTCTCGGGTCGGGAACGTCCTCACCCCGCAGCCGCCGCCACCAGCTTCGGCCGATCAGTTCGCTCCCCCAGATGCGGGACATCTCGGTCTTGGAGAGGCGGCAGAATTGCTCCACCGTCGTGATGCCGCTCTGTCGCAGTCGAGCCTCCATGCGCCGGCCGATCCCCGAGAAGTCGGTCAGCTTGCGCGAGAACAATCGTTCGGGAAGTTCCTCGCGCCGGATCGTCGTCAGGCCGTCGGGCTTCTGCCAGTCGGCGGCGAGTTTCGCGAGCAGGCGGTTCGGCCCGAGTCCAATCGAGCACTTCATGTGGGAACCGACACGCTGGCGGATCGCCGTCTTGATGTCTCGACAAATTGTCAGGGCGGCGGCGGGCTCTCGATCGGGCCCGCGCAACTCGCAAACCATCTCGTCGATCGACAGCACCTGCGTCACCGGCAGGCACGATTCCACCGCCTCGACGATCTTGTGATGCGTCGCCACGTAGAGCGTGGTCCGCGCCTCGACGAACTGAATTTCGGGACAGAGACGCCGGGCATCCCGCACCAGCGTGCCGGTCTTCACTCCGCACGCCTTGGCCTCGTAACTGGCGGCGATGCAGCAGGTGGTCTCGACCAGCATCGAGACCACACCAACGGGACGGCCCCGCAACTCGGGACGGTTCTGCTGCTCGACCGACGCGAAGTACGAGTTCATATCGACGAGCAGATGGTTGAACGTCATGCGAGATTTTGCCCGAGAACATTCGTCCGCCAACGGCCAGACTGACGTGCTGCCAATCCGAGCCCCGTTCCAGGGGGCCGTCCTGCGAGAAACGGAAGGCCATTGGAACAGAAGCGAACGAAGAGCACAGCGCGGCCATCGGCCGCAGCCAAAGTAGCCTTCATCGCTCCGCGTGAAGAAAGCCGTGAGCGAGTTCGGTGCCGAGGGCTGATGCCATGGTCCTCTCACAATCGGCTCACTTCACGCGGAGCGATGAAG
>JANODP010000021.1:0-12550 GCA_031412755.1 Schlesneria sp.
AGGAACTTGCGACAAATACGTCAACAAGCCCCCGGCGCGAGCCGGTTCCATAACAACACCTCCGTGAAGAAAACTTGGGCCTCCTCAAACTCGCCGAATACTACGCACCCCAGTCAAGTGGTACTTGGCGATGGCCCTGCGCCTCGCGCGAGCGGTCTTGACCCGATTCCGCCGGCAGAACTATCTTCGCGCTATTCATGGGTCTGTAGCTGAGTTCGCAAGAACTCAGCGCATGATGGTGAGTATGGCTGAGTTCTTGCGAACTCAGCTACATGCAATTATTCGGTCTGGTGCAGGAAGGAGTCGCGCCGAGATGTCTCTGCCGTGGGAAGACGACGCATCGCCGGACGAGCCGTCCGACAGGGACCAACTCGGTGAGGAGCCGCAGCCCGAGCCGGCCGACTGGTCGGGAGACGAGCTTGAGCAGGCATACCTGCGGGCGATCGAAGTCCTCGAAGCCTCCGAGGCCGAACTGCCCGCAGCGGTCGATTCGGAACCGGCCTCGTCTGACGACCTGCCTCCATCGGCAACGATTCCAACTTCCGCCGTCTCTGATGCGTCCTCTCATCGCGAAGTCCCAACGATCACCCCCGCCGAACGGGCCGAGGCGGCCGAAGACCTCAAGCAACTGGCCGCTCGGCACGCTGCCGCATCACCGGAACAGCCGCCAGCCGTCTTGCCGCGGCAAATTCTGGAGGCGTGTCTGTTTGTCGGAGGCGATGCATTGACCGCCAAGAAACTGCGCGGCGTGCTGCGCGGCGAATTCTCCGTCGAGTACATCGAACGGGAACTCGATGAGTTGAACACGCTCTACACGTCGGAAGGCCGGCCGTATGAGATCCGACACGGTGACGGCGGCTATCGACTGACGCTGCGCGAGGACTTCGAGCGAATTCGGAACAAGGCGTACGGCCTCGGCCCGAAGGAGGTACGGCTGTCGCAGGAGGCCCTCGAAGTGCTGGCCGTCGTGGCGTATCGCCAGCCGATCACCGCCGCCGCGATTGAAGAACTCGGCAAGCCCGGCAGCGGGGCCGTGCTCAGGCAGCTTCTGCGGCGAGAGCTGATCGCGGTCGAACGCCAGCCCGACCAGCCGCGCGACGTGGCCTATCTCACGACGCCGCGATTCCTGTCCCTGTTCGGCATCCGCAGCCTCGACGAACTGCCGCGTCACGAACAGGTCGGCTACAAGTGAGCTGTTTCCACAGCCTGTCTGTCGCTGAGCTCGCAAGAACTCAGCCGAACGCAGCTTCACCACTGAGTTCTTGCGAATTCAGCGACACGACGATGAATAATCCGGGTTCACGGCGTGATCACGGACCGATGATCTTCAGGTCCGGCATCGACTTCTGCAGTGTCTCTTTCGAGTCACTGGTGATCATCGTGCAAAAGCTGATGGTCAACTTCTGCAGCTTCTTGAACCCGGCGATCTGCTCCAGCGCGGCCGGTGTGATTTCGGTCTGGCTGAGGTTCAGATCCTCCAGTTCGGCCAGCGGCTTCAGCAGCTTGACCCCGTCGTCGTTGATGCGCGACTCCGAGAGATTCAACTTCTTGAGCTTGGTCAATCCCGTGATCGGGGCCAGCCCCTCGTTGCTGACGGGGACTTTCCAGAGGTTCAAGTCTTCGAGGTTCTTCAACCCGGCGAGATGCTTCACGCCATCGTCGCCGAAGACTCCTTCGCTCAGATCGAGCTTCACCATGTTCGTCAGCTTGGCGATGTTTTCGAGGCCCGCATCGGTGGCCCGAGTGTCACGCAACTGCAGCACGCGCATCTCCGGCATGCCCTGCAGCACGACGAGGCCGACGTTCGAGACGTGGGTCCGCACCAGCGACAACTCCCGCAGCTTGGTGAGTCCCTTCAGCTTCAGCAGTCCGTCGTCCTTGAGCTTCGAGTCGTCCATCTCCAGCGCGGTCAGGCTGGTCATCTGAGCGATGTGGTCCGCCGCCTTGCTCGTGAAGAGGTCGCCCCACAGGTTGAGCTTCACCAGATTCTTGAGTCCCACGATCGATTGGAGGCCCGCGTCGCCGACCTTGGATGCTTCGAGCAGCAGCACGCGCAGCTTGGACAGCTTGGCAATCGACGGCATCCCGGCATTGGTCACGTTGGTGAACCGCAGGTCGAGCAACTCCAGGTTCTGGAGCGAAGCCAGTTTCTCCAAACCGGCATCCGTGATGTTGGCCCGCCGCAGATAGAGGTTCTTCAAATTGGTGAGACTGCCGAGATGCTCAATCCCCGCGTCGCTGACGTTGGAGTTGATCACCTGCAACTCGGTGAGCTCCGTCAGCCCACCGAGTTTGGCGATCTGCGGATCGCGAATCTCCGGGCCGTAGATCTGCAACTTCTGCAACTTCTTCAAGCCGGACAGCGCGTCGGAGACCGCATCCGCCTCCTCAACCTTGTCGAGCGATTCACCCGACAGATCGACGGTCACCACCTGGCTGGAAGCGTTGAGGGTGAGCTTGGCCCCGGCCTTTTCGAGCAGCGAGATTGTCGCCGAGTCGTCCGGCGGGCCGAGCTCCTTCATCGAACCCTGATCTTGCGGCGGGGGGGCTGGGGCTTTCGGCTTCGCGGCGGGACAGCCCACCAAACAGAGTGTCAACAGGAGCGAACACAAACCAATCCACGGGCGCATAGCAGGCTCTTTCGTGTGTTCTGCACGCGGGCAGAGAAAAGCAAACGCGGCTCGATGCGGCCGCAGTCTAAGAGTTCGAGGCGACAGCGTAGCCACGTCGATGAGGCAACGCAAACTTGCCGCCACGGCGAGTCCACGATCAGCGATTTTGCACCGAAGATGCCGTTGGAAGGCAGGGAAGAACCCGCGCCAGACACCGATCGAGCCACGCGCGATGCCAGAAGCGGAGATGTCCCAGCGTGGCGAGCACGAACAGAGTCAGCAGGCTCAGCGCCGCACCGACCAGCACGCTGCGCGGACGGTACGTCCACGTGACACGATGCACGCCCCTTGGAACGTGGACCGTGCGAAATCCGTCCACGTCCGCCTCCACCAGCCGGTCATCGATCCGGGCCGACCAACCGGGATAACCCAGGTCCTTCAGGACGAGCCAAGCTCCACTCCGCGATTCGGTCTCGATGACGACTCGGTTCGCCTCCGTTTGTGCCCGAAGGGTGGCACTCGCTTCCGTGTCGCGCGAGTCCTCGCCCCGCGCGGCAAACCCGATGCGGCTCGGCGACTGGCCCGACGCGTCCGGCTCCAACCGATAAAGGTAAATCGGTTCGCGCCGTTGCCAGGAGAAGTTCAGCATCTCATCGACGCCACGCCAGAGGAGCGTGGCTCGCCACGACGATTCGTCGAGCGGATAGAAACTCAGCACATGTGTGACGCCTGAGTCGCGCAGCCATTGCGAGAACTCGTCCTCTGCGGCGACGGGTCGCCCGTCATTCGCGGGCGTCGGCATCCCGGCTCCCGAGAACTTCGGATCGGCGTACTCGGTTGGTGAGATCCCCAGATAGACCGGCAGGCAGGAGACACCCAGCAGGTTGCCCACGTTCTGGCCGGGACAGTACAGACGCGGCAGAGACGGTTCGTCCCGCAACAACCGGCGAACTTGACTGGCCTCGCGAAACGAAATCATGGGCTCCGCCACGATCACCACATTTGTGACCATCCGGCTGACGAGCCACAAGTCGCCACACGTCGACCAGAACACAAGGCCGATCATCACGCAGCGTCCGAACCGACCGCGCCGCGCGACGAGAACGTCCAACCCGCGACCGGCCAGCAGCGCGAATGCCAGCGTCGTGACGATGCCGTATCGCCCCGGACCACGAAAGAAATTGAAGCCGGGAAGATGCCGAGCCACCGGCATCAACCAGCCGGTCGCATACACGAGCGCGATCGCGCCGGCAATCAGCCAGAAGCCTGGGTTGAGGGTTGAGGGTTGAGGGTCAACGTCGATCCCTGTCCAGCTCTTCCCCTCGACCCTCGACCCTCGACATTCAACCTTGGTTTGCGCCCGATAATCAGCCACCACACCGCCAGCCCCAGCGGGACGAGGCCGCAGTACAGATGAGCCTCCACCTTGTTCGTGCCCGCGCGGATGGCGCCGAACCTCGCTTGTTGGACCGCCGCTTCGAGGTCGTGATACGGCCCGAACCAGTGCCACGGCGCACCGAACTCCGCCACGTCGCGGATCACGTACCCACCCTCAATCGCGTGCGGACTGTACCACCAGAACGGCGCGAACAACTGCGAGACATACAGCGGCGGCAGGTGCCCGCTCTCCGGTGAGTGCTCGCCCCCGACGACCGCGCGCGAACTGCGAGCCTTCAGTTCCCACGCGGGAAGGAGTTGAACCGCAGCCAGCAGGAAGCCGGCTGCGATGGCGAGCACCAGGGCGATCGAAGAGGACACGGGGACACGGGGACAAGGGGACAAGGGGACGGAAGACGCACGCTCTTCTCCTTGTCTCCTTGTCTCCTTGTCTCCCCATCTCCTTGTCTCCCCATCTCCTTGTCCCCTTGTCCCCCACAGCCTCCACGCGCCATACGCCACCACCAACAACTGCGTAATGAACGCGAGATGAAAGTGCCCCGCCAGCAATTGCAGGCCGAGCGCGAAGCTCAGCCCGATCGCATACCGCCACCAGCGGGTCTGCACGAACGACTCGACGCACCAGAGGGCGACCGGCAACCAGGCTCCCGTCACGATGGCCCATTCGAGACAGGCCCGCGGCGGAAACCAACCGTAGGTGAAGACGAGCGCCATCAGAACTGATCCGCTCGCCCCCAGCTCGACCCGCCGCGCGAACAGCCACGTGGCGACGAAGCACAACACGTAATGCAGCAGATGCTCGACGTTGTACGCGGTGTTGAGGTCGAGCAAATAGGTCGCGACGACATGCGGCGGATAGGCGGCCCCGGTCTGACTCTCCCCCAGCACCGGATAGCCGAACCCGGTCAGGTTGTTCCACAGCGGAAACTCTCCCGCCCTCAGCCGATCCGCCAGAAACGCCTTCTGCGGGAAGAAGTACGGATAGAGGTCGCCACCGACGAAGCCGTAACCTACCCAGAGCGGCCCCCAAAAAAGGAGCGTCAGGGCGACAGCGATGAATCCGCAGGAGACGAGTTGACGCATGCCGGTGATTTGTGAGGAGTCGTTCATGGAAGGTTGACGGATCGGCATGGCAGTTGGGATACGCTCCTCGGAAATCGCAAGGCGTGTCGGCGTGGTTCGATCATTTCGCAGCCGCCTCGCGCAGCGCTTCAAGGTCGAGGGGCGAACCGTTGACGATGGCGGTCTGAAGATTGGGCAACTTGCCAAGTGGCTCCAACTCGCGAGTGGTGGCGTGGCAGGGACCGAGATCCAGAAACGTCAACGACGTGAGGCGTGCAATGTGCTTCAAGGCACGTGGGTCAACGCCGTGACCGGGGAAGGCCAGAAACTGAAGATTCGCCAGACGCGCCAGCGCAGCAAGATCATCTTCCGACACGAGACCTTCGACCAGTTCGACCGCGAGGAACTCTAGCTGGGGCACTTCACCAAGCTGCTGAAATAGGTCTCGACTATCGGCCGCGTCGATAACTTCAACATCGCGCAGACTTGTGGCAGCCGCCAGGTTTTTCCAACCGCCTCCAGAGGCCGGAGGTGCGACCACCTTCAAACTGGAGAGATGCGGCAGGTTTCGGAGATGGCCGAGATCGGATTCTGCGACCATCCCCTGAACAACGATCTCCTTGATCGGAAGCGGCCTCAACAGATCGAGTTCGGAACAGAGTTGTCCACCCGTTAGGCTGACCTGCTTCAAACGGGGAAAATGCCGGAGCCGATGGAGCCATTGCGGATCGATTTGCGATTCACCAAGGTGGACCAAAACGATTCGATCATCCGTCGAGACTGAATTCGCCCATTGCCAAGGAATATACGGATACGAAGCTCCCGGAGGAACACGTTTCTGAAAGGCCGTTGTAAGTGCCATGTCCGTCGCCTCCCCGCCAGAGACGACGATGGCAATCAGGTTTCTTCGCGGCAGCCAGAAAACGAACAGAGAGAAGCCAGCAAGCAGCATCAACACAATGCCGATCCGCACGCGAGCCAGCTTCGACCACTGACGCCAGGTGCGGCGAGGGCGCTGTGGCAAGGGGGTGTTCGCGTTGGAAGACACAGTGCCAACTTTTCGCCAGAGGGATCGAACGGTGTGCGGAGTCGAACCGGTTTGTCAGTGACGCCCCATCCAATAACCCGGGCGACGGCGCGAGTGGGAAATCGCGACGACCAGCACGTCGTCAACACGAGGGACATAAACAATGAAGTACGGAAACCGCTCGATCAATGCAAAGTGATGGTCTTCATCCAGGCGAGGCCACCGTTGGGGAGCTTGGGCGATCTCGTCCAACCGGCTGCGGATTGCCCGGCGAAACCGTTCGGCGGCCGTCGGACTGCGTTCGTGATACCAAGCCACCGCGTCCTCGTATTCCTGCGACGCTTCGGGATGAACCGTGACTTCAAACATGACCTTGAATCCGTCGATCTGCGCGGGCTTCGACTTCGCTCCACGGGATCGGAGTCACCCGCCCCTCTGCAACTTCTCTTGAGCGGCGGTGGATGTCATCGAGCCATACCGGATCCGAGATGACACTTTCCGGTGTGGAAAGCGTCGCAAGCAACGCGTCGATCAGCAGCGCCCGGTCCTCTTCGGTAAGCGTGCATGCGGCTTCCAAAACCTGTTCGGCAGTTGCGGTCATTTGTCACGTTCCTTCAGACTTTGTGTTCTCGCATGACACCGGACTTGTCGCGTTCAACGATCACTCTTCGCTCGGCCGAGCCCGGTTGGACCAGTGGCCCGTGGGATCGCTGCCGCTGACCCAGACGCCCTTGAGGTTCCAGTCCATGTAGGCGTGGACATCGACGGGGGCGTATCTCAGCGTCAGGCCGCAGCGACGGCGGTCGGACAGGTTGGCTTCGGAGCCGTGCAGCAGCAGGTCCGAGTGGAGGCTGATCTCACCCGCCTTCAGACAGTCATCGACGAAGTGGCCGTATTGTTCGACGTTGTCGATTGTCTGGTTGAGGACGTTGTGTTCCTTGGGGTCGCTCGGGCGGAACGTCATCGCACCGTGATGGTGTGAGCCGGCGACGAATCGCATGCAGGCGTTCTCGACATCGGCGTCGTCCACGGCCAGCCACGCGGTGACCGCCTTCGATGGCGTGAGCGGCCAGTAGCTGGAGTCCTGATGCCACGCGACGCTCTTCCCATCCTTCGGCATCTTGCAGAAGAAGTGCGATCCCCAACCGACGCAGTTCTCGCCCAGCAGGTCTTTCACGCAGGCAACAATCTTGGCGTTGGTCACGATGTCCCAGACTCGGCCGTACTTCAGATGGGCCGAACTGATTGAGTAACTGTCTCCCCCCGCAGCGACCACCTGGGCGAGCAGTCGGTCAAAGTACGCGCGGATGTCGGCGATCTCGGCGCTGGAGTAGACGCGAATCCCCTTCACGTAGCCCTCGCGATTGAACTGCTCGACCTGCTCGCGCGTGAGGACCTTCGGTGAGTCGTTCGCCACCGGATGAAAGCTCAGGTCGCGGGGAATCTTCGCCAGTTCGTCCTGATCGAGCACGGCCTTGAACTGAGTGGGAGCGGCGGTGGACATCGTTGTGCTTTCCAGAGAAATTGAAGTCGTGCGTCATCCGGTATTGCTAAAGGCTTTCAAAGAATTGCCACCAGGCACCAATCACGACGATTGCCAGCGGAGTTGCTGGAATCAGCAGCATCACAAGTGTCGCGACTCCGTATCGAGTGACCCGTCTCGTATCGTAAACGCTGGCTCCAACAAGGGAGGCTGCGATGATCCAACACAGTGCCGCGATGGGGAACGTACCAATCAAGTTTGGATGCAGGACATACATTCGACGATCGAAACTGTCACCACTCCAATCGAGAAATGCCTCGGTACCAGCCCAAGCCGCCACCCACAGAAAACTGGCGAGCGCGAAATAGAAAGCGACTCGCTGGCGTTGAGGTGCATTCCTCAGAGTGTTCATTGCTGCTCGCTACCCAACAGATTTGCAGTTGGCCCCGAGTATAGACGATGCCACAGACAACCGGCAGGCATTGCAGGTGCCGTGCAGTTTTCTTTGAACGAAGAACGGTCGAGGAAACCGATTGTTGTCCGAAGAACCGGTGGCTGGTGTCGCCGCAGTCAGAATGCACGGGGAGCAGGGCTGGCACCCGAGGGCTTGCTTGTAAGAGTTGCAAGGTCTTGGTCCGCATTTCGCCGGACGTTTGTATATCCTGCTCAAAGGGAACCCGTCGTCAGAGTTTGTCCAACCCGGATTGGTTTGCCAGTCGGCAGGATTGCCACGATCGGTGGTCTTTCGGTGATCGGTCGAACCGACGCGAGCCGCGACAATCTCGGTGCATCACGCCAAGTCGGCTCAGTCGGCAGCAAGTTCTGCCGGTTAGAATTGGGCCGTCTTGCGATGGCCTCATACCGTGCAACGGCTTCGTCCGGCGACGAGCCCGCGGCATCGCGTGTGCATTCTATTCCAGGCTGTCGGAGGGCGACGGGATGTCGCCGGGGATGCGTGCCACGACGGTGCGGCTTGCCGGATCAGACGAGTTCGTCGCGGACGAACCGTCACCGCGAGGAGTTTGTCTCTCTTGAGACCGCGAGAGGAAGCCATGCCGAATCGGAACTGGTGGGGAACCGTGATGCGATATCTCCTGTTGGCTGTTTGGATGCTGAGTGACTGGTCGCCCGCGTGGGCCGCCGACCCGCCGGCCGCACCCGCAACGCTGGCCGCACCCGCAACGCCAGCCGCCGCCGTCGCGACCACCGATGCGCAGCGTCGCTCGGCCGCCGTCGCGCTCAACTACAGCCGCGCCGCGTTGCACCGCATTCGTCGCAATCCGTCCGTGCGCGTGATGGTCGAGGAGCAGGAGAAAATCCTGAACCACCTCAACCTGAACGGCATCGCCGACGAAGAGGTGATGAAACTGTACTCGTCGGTCCTGGATGAGGTCGCGCAGATCCAGATCGCCGACCGCGAGCGTGAGGTCCTGCGCGAGAAGTATCGCCGCGCGTTCAACCGCAACGTCGGATTCAGTGCGTTTGAGATCGCCAACCAGGTCGCGACCGTTCAATTTGCCTCGGCGGTTCGCACCGGAGCCAACAGTTGGTGGGACCACCGCAACCAGGTCGTTTCGAAGGATCTGGACCTGTGGCAGGTGGACAAGAAGCGGATGACGACGGTCGTCGACAAGTCGAACCAGTTCCTCGACACGTCGTGGAAGATGGCCCGCGCGAAGCAGATTCCCGACAAGTGGCTCGTCCGCAATGACGACCTCGACAAACTGGAAGAGGCCTGGAACGAGAAGGACGCCACGGTGCGGTTGCGAGTCCTCAAACGGATGGAATCGTTCATGGAGTGCTATCCGCCGTACTACTACTACGTGGCGCGGACGCAGCAGTCGATGGGGCAGCTCTTCGCCGCGACGGAGACCTACGAGAAGCTGGCGACGCTCGGCAGCGGCCACTTCCGCAAGGACGAGATGCTGGCGGCGGGCCTCGCCAATCGAGCGTTCATTCAGGCGTTCCTCGGTCAGCCGAGCGCCCCCGAGACGGCGATGAAGGCTCTCGAATTCTCGACCGATGCGTGGGAAGCCAACCTCGTCTGCGCCTCGGTCCTGGAAAAGTACGGCCGTCATCAGGAAGCCGAGGACGCGATCCTGCGCAACATCGACGTGAACCTTGAGCGACCGCAAAGCCGCGTCGCGCTGCTGGGCGTCTATTACCACAGCGACAACCGTCCGGAGCTGGCGGCCCGGCTGACCGACCCCGAGTGGGTGAAGGAAGTCTCCGCCGCGCAGCTCATGCTGTGCGCGGCCAAGCTGGCTCCGGCCATTCCGCAACCGGTGTCCGATCAGTTGCAGTCGTCCCTGCAGGGGACGCCGCGTCTGGTGTTCGGCAAGGATGACTTTGTGCTGACGGCCAGTCCGACGTGGCAGCTTCACACGGCGACGATCGCGCTGCACATCGGCGACAAGACGTTCACGTCTCCGCGCGTCGCAGCCGGCCGCGATGCGATGCTCATCAGCTTTGATGGCATCGCCGAATTCGGAGGGCCGCTCGCACCGAACCAGGATGAACGTGAAGTCGCCGTGACGATCAAGTATCCGGACTCGGCTCCGGTGAAGCTGACGCTCAAGGCGCGAGCGGGCGACTCGCGCTTGGCGGCCGACGGCGCGGGAGGTGTCTCGCTCTCCAGTCGTCAGCATCCCGTCTACCGCGTATCGGCGCTGGAGCAGAACGATGTGAAACTGTCGCTGCGCAGCGGCCCCACGGCCGACATCACCGATGTTCTGGTTCCGGTCTCGCGCTCCACGGCCAAGCCGGTCCTGGACGAGGAGTCGCCCGAAGGGGACGTCGAGAACAAGACGCTCACCACGCCCTCGGTCAAGGTTCCGGGAGCGACGACCAGCGGGCGATGAACCGGCTCGTAGGATGGGCACTCTTGCCCGTCCGTTTGAAGCCGGAAAGCCGGACGGGCAAGAGTGCCCATCCTACGAGCAGTGCGATAACCCTCGCTGCGCGCTTCCTCTCGCGGAGCGAGAGAGCTACCTTGCTGCGGCTTCGACGTCTAAGTCTCGGCTCGAAACGCGTACCGTGTGATGACTCACTATGTCTCTCGCTCAGAAAGAGGTTCCCCGATGATGCGCTTCGCTGTCATGTCTCTCTGCGTTCTCTCGGCCGCTGCCGCGTTGGCGGCCGATTTTCCGGTCGACAAGCTGGACGATGCCGGGTTTGAAACCGTGCTCGATGGCAAGTCGCTCAAGGGCTGGCACGTGAGCGCTCAAACCGGCCACAGCGGAGCCAGCATGAACAAGAGCGGCGGGAAGTGGGTGCTCGAAGAGGGAGCCGTCGTCGGCAGTCAGGACATTCCGGGCAACGGCGGGATCATTCTGACCGATCGCCAGTTCGGCAACTTTGAAGTGATTGTCGAGATGAAGAACGACTACGGTCCCGACAGCGGCCTCTTCCTGCGCAGCAACGAGCGGGGGCAGGCGTACCAGTACATGGTCGACTACCACAACAACGGCAACCTGGCCGGCATCTATGGCGAGGGGCTGTCGGGCGGAATCAATCACAAGAACTTCGACATCCTCGACGATGTCACGAAGATTCAGACCAGGGACTCGCTGATCCCCTGCCCGATCAAGCCCGCCGACTGGCCCGCCTTCTGGAAGCACGGCCAGTGGAACGAACTGCGTGCCCGGATCGAAGGCAACCCGCCGAAGATCACGACCTGGATCAACAAGGTGCGCTTCATGGAGTTCACCGACACCGAGAAGCGTCACCCCGACGCGGGGAGCATCGCCCTGCAAGTCCACGGCGGCGGCGACTTCACCAAGCAGTTCGTCCGCTATCGCAACGTGCGCGTGAAGACATTGAAGTGAGCAGCCGACCACTTGCCTTCGGAGCACTTGCCTTCGGAGCGGGGGACGTGAGTCCCCTGAACCAGTTCGCAATTGCACACCACGCGAATTCCGGGGACCCACGTCCCCCGCTCCGAAAGGAGTTGGGTTGACGTTGCCTTACGCGAAATCGCGTCTCAGCGCGGCCAGCTCGTCGCGCAGGACGGGCATCGCACCGGGACGGCTCGCGACGAGCGAGCCGACTCGGTTGGCGAACTCGACCGAGCGACGGAGCGGCCAGCCTGCGAGTCGCGTCTGGATCAGAGCGGCGGTGAAGGAATCGCCCGCTCCGACCGTGTCGACCACTTGTACGGCGATGCCGGGTACTTCGACGGCCTCGGAACGGCTGACGGCCAGACAACCATGGGCTCCTCGCGTCACGCAGACCAGTTCCAATTGAGGCTGATCGTCGAGCAGATACCGCGCGAAGTCGAGGTCGCTGTCGGTCCCCGTCGCGAACATTTCTGAGAGGACTCGCACCTCGTCGTCGTTCAGTTTCACAAGCCTGGCGCGGCGGAGTGATTGTTCAATCCATTCGCGGTTGTAGAACGGCGGTCTCAGGTTCACGTCGTACACGATCAGGCAAACCGGTGACGCGGCGGCGAGACAGGAGTGAATGGTCTCGCGGCTGATGGCCGAGCGCTGGGCGAGCGTGCCGAAACAAACGGCTTGCGCGGACCGCATGGCCGCGATCAGTTCCGGTTGCGGCACGAGAAAGTCCCACGCGGAATCGAGCAGGAAGGTGTAGGTCGTGCCCGTCGCAGTCGGCTCGACGGTGACGGTCCCCGTTCCGTGAAGCGGGTCACGCTGCACGAGGTCGATGCTGAGACCTTGTGACTTGAGAAACTCGCGAATCTCATCACCCAGCGCATCGCAGCCGACTCGCGTGACGGTCGCGGCACTCAGCCCAAGCTGCTGCGCGTGAAAGGCGACGTTGGCCGGAGCGCCACCCGGCAGACGACGATCCGGAAAACAATCCCACAGCAGTTCGCCAAGGCCGATGAATTCGGGCGAGTTCATCAGACAAGATTCCCGACAGAACGTTGAAAACTTGTGGGGGGCGGGTTTTTTACAGGCCCTGTTGAGCGGGGAGAGGGGTAGGGGAGGGGAAAAAACTGCCCCC
>JANODP010000022.1:0-31347 GCA_031412755.1 Schlesneria sp.
GCAGGTCGCCGTGGACCACGGGTGAGCTGCCCGCTCCAACGCCATGCGCCGACGGCAGCGTCGCCTTCCACAGCGTCTTGCCGGTGTACGTGTCGAGGCACGCCGTCCCCAGTTCACCGAAGTGACAAAACAACAAATTGCCATCGAGGATCGGCGTCGGTGAGGCATAGCTGTTCAACGAATGGATGGGCGGCGGACTCTTCGCGGTCAGCAGTTCGACATCGGTCAAGACCTTCCCCGTCGTCGCATCGACACTCACCGCACGGAGAGAAGCGGACGCCACGAGACTCATCTCCTTGGCCATCGGGTTGAACGCCAGCTTCGCCGCGCGAGCCTTCTTCATTTCCTCGTCGGTCATCGTTTGTTCGACCGCCGTCGTCAGCCAGATCGTGTTGCCCGAGAAGACCGGCGACGACCAGCCTCGCCCGGGGATCGCGGCCTTCCACTGAACGTGCTCGGTCTCGCTCCAAACCACCGGCAGGTTCTTCGCATCGGCATGGCCCTGCCCACCGGGACCACGAAACTGTTTCCACTCGGCAGCGCTTGTGATGGAACAACTCAGCAAAGCGGCAAACAAACAGAGGCAGGCTCGCATGATCAACTCCGACAACAAGGAAGGCAGTTCCGGGTCAAATCCCCGCACCGGGAAGATTGTCGTGACGGCAGGGGATTCTCAAGGGAGAACCGGCGGATCGAGCCCGCGACGGGGAAGGTCAGCGTTTGGTTGATCGGCGGGGGTCTGTTTTCAGCAGACCGCGCAGCGTCCGCAGATTGATCGCGTCGAGTTCCTCGCCGTCCCGCTCGCCCTTTTCGGTTTCGAGATACATCGGCGTGTCGGCAAAACGCGGATCGTTGACGATGTGCCGGAACGGCTCCACACCGAGAAACCCTTCGCCGATGTGCTCGTGCCGATCGACCCGGCTGCCGAGCGGCTTCTTGCTGTCGTTGAGGTGCCACGCGCGGACGCGTTGCACGCCGATGGCCTTGTCGAACTCGGCCATCGTCGCGGCGTACTCGTCGTCCGTTTGCAGCGGATAGCCGGCGGCGACGATGTGGCACGAATCGACACACACTCCGAGCCGCTCCGAATCACGAACCTCTTGCAGCACGAAACCGATCTGCTCGAAGCGGTGTCCGAGGCACGTCCCCTGTCCCGCCGTCGTTTCGAGCCAGAGCTGACTTCTCAGCCCAGCCGTTCGCGAGTGAACCTCATCCAGCGCGAGGACGATCCGCCGCTGTCCGGCCTCCTCCGACGAGCCGACAAACGCACCGGGGTGCATCACGACGCCATCGAGTCCCAGCGCTTCGGCCCGTTGCAACTCATCGACCAGCGCGTCGATCGACTTCTGCCAGAGGGCGTCGTCCGGACTGGCGACATTGATCAGATAACTGTTGTGCGCACAGGGACGTCGGATGCCTGTCCGCTCGATGGTCTCGCGAAACCGCCGCACGTCGTCGTCGGACAGCGGCTTTCCCTTCCACTGGTTGTTGTTCTTCGTGAAGAGCTGCACCGTGTCCATGTTAAGCGACGCGGCGGCCTCGACCGCCTTGTAATAGCCGCCCGCAATTGACAGATGGGAACCGAACACCGGCATGACCGAACCCCAACTTCCGTTATTCCAGACCCACCACATTGGATCAACGCCGTTCTCAGCCACTCCATTTCTTTCGCGCAGGCTGGCAAGTATTCCAATTATGGACGATGCTATCCAGCCCATCCGAGTTCGGCCGTTCGTTTGTCTTGTCCCAATTTAGCTGGGATATGCCCAAAACATTCGGAGCCTCTGTGGACTCCGGATGTTTGCTTCACCAAATTCGGACACCATCGTTCCGTTCGCTCCATTGCCACATGCTTCGCAGGATTTTCGCTGCACCGAATGACGGATCCGTTTTTTCAAAACAGTCAAGTGGACCCGGGAGTGTTTCTGTGCCCGTCCAGCGGATGTGTACTTGGACGTATTCTATTTCCCCGCCAACTGCCAGATCGATATTGTGTGGATGAGTAATGAGTAATCGGAGCAGGGGCGACCAGTTGAGTCCGTGGAGAACTGCATGAATGGGACGGCGTCGAATACACGGCCAGCGTGGCTCGTTCGCTATGCGAATGAGCTTGCTTTGGTTGGTGTCGCTGTGGTCAGTTTTCTGGTCGTTTGGCCGGTTGGCGAGTATGTCATCTTGGATGACTGGGCCTTTGCCAAGTCGCTGGAGCACTTGCACGTCGAAGGGCGGCTCGTGGTCTTGGACTGGAATCCGATGACATTGATCGGGCACCTGTTGTGGGGGCTGCTCTTTACCAAACTACTCGGTTTCTCGTTCTTTGCGACGAAGGTTGCCACGTTCTGCGCCGGAGTGGTGCTGGTTCTGTGTGTGCAGTGGTTCGTCAGGAGCCATGGTGTTCGGGCGGCAACAGCCCTGCTGGCCGGGCTGTCTCTGCTGTTCAATCCGCTGTTCTTGCCTCACATCTTCATGTACATGACGGATGTCACGAGTCTCACCTGGCAGTGGCTGTCGCTGGTGGCCTTGAGTATCGCGCTGCGGCAATCGGGGCGGCATTCGGCGTGGTGGGCCGCCGGGGGAGCGGTCTGTTGGGGGCTGGCGTTTCTGACGCGGCAGCACGGCGTCGCGATTCCGATGGCACTGGCCGTGTACCTCGTGTGCTTCGACCGCTCGTTGCTGCGTCGCATCCGTCTGGTTGCTGCCATGTTCCTGCCGGGCATGGCCGTGGCCGTGGGTGGGATCGTCTGGCAGCGCCTGTCCCAGGAACCGACGGACGCCCTGCGGGTCATGACGCAAGTGGTTTGGAATTTCGTCCTTCACCCGTCCTGGTTCGACCTGCCTTTCATTGTCTGGAGCTATGCCGTTTATGCCGGTCTGTTTGTACTTCCGATGTGTCTGGCACTTGGATTTCGCGGGATGACACCCCTCAAGGGCTGGCGGCTGGCTGTGGTGGTCGTCGGGGGAGGTGTCGGGCTGAACTTGTTGCTTCATTACACGCTGCGCGGCTGGTTTTTTCCGTACATTCGCAATGTGATTACGCCGTGGGGCATGTTCGGCCCCAATGTCTTCGCGATTCAGGAGCAGACCGCTCCGCTGTGGAGGCTGGAGTGGGGCATTGCGATTGGACTGGTGGGGCTGCTGTCGGCCATCTGGTTCCTGGCTGTGATCTGTCGATTCAGTACTCCTGCGACACCGTCGAAAGACGGAGACGTCGTGCACGCGGAATTGCGTCGTGCTCGGCGACTGTTACTGCTGTTGCTGGTCTTTCAAGCGGCTTATGCGCTGGCAACGGCCCCGGTCCTGTTCGACCGGCATCTGTTGTTGTTCGCCCCCACGGTCATCGGTCTGGCGGCGCTCGCAGCACCGATCGACGTGTGCCCGCGGAGGTTTGTGCCAGCGGTTGCACTCGTGGTTTATGCCGTCTATGGGGTTGTCTGCACACACGACATACATGCTGTCTCGCGGGGGGTATTTCTTGAGGGAGCCCGGCTGGTGGAGAGCGGCGTTGATCCCGCACAAATCGATGCCGGGTATGCCTTTGACGGTTGGTTCATGTACGAGCGATCCGCCGCCGTCAAAACGCCACCTCTGGTTCAGATGGGCCCCTGGTGGCCCTCGTCGTATCCTCTCCCCAACCTGCAATCCTATGGATCTCCCTGGTGGATTGGGGGCGTGACCACCCAGGTCCGTCCGGGTTACGTCGTCACGGCCGAAGTACCGATTCCGAGTCACATGTTTGAGAGCCTGCATCGCTTCGAGGAGTTGGAAGGCGAGCAACGCATTCAGACATATTGGCCGTGGAGAGAGCAACGCGTTCGCGTTTTCCGGGCACTTCCTGTGGCGGAGTCTGCGGCTGCGACACCACCGCCGTGATTCCAAGTAGCGTAGCAAAAAGCTCGTGTGTACAATTTGCACATGCACGTCTGAGCTTTGAATCTCGCAAAGCGGATAACGATGTTCTCATCGCGAGACCGCTTATCGGTGGATGAAAATGGCAACCAACTGGTATTGGCTGGATCGTGAACAGGAGAAGGGGCCCGTCTCGTTTCAGGAACTGGCGGGGATGGTGCGGGATCACGTTCTCAACGAAGACGATCTCGTGAGACCGAAGTACCCGCAGAACAAACACCCGGAGAAGTGGCAGACCGCAGATCGGGTGCCCGGCCTGTTCTACATGGCGCAGCGAGTGGCAGTCCCAAGGCCTGAGGAAGTGCCAGCCGAATTGGAGATGCCTTCCGGCATCAGAACTGAGGAGTCTGAGGAGTCGTTGAGTTCTCGCGGCATGCGTTCACTTGCTGACGTCGCTCATCTCTCTGTGGTGAGAGGACCGGACCAAACCGAGACCGACGACGTGCTGGCTGCGGACGAGGGGGAAATGCTGCCGTCTGTGGACTGCGATCCGGGTGGCGACTGCGAAGAGGGTGAGCCCGCCGCTGACGGCCAAATCGCGGCCGCCATTGGTGCGGCTACCGAGGAGTGGGACCGCCGCCATACGCCACTGAATCTGCCTGAAAAGTCGACGCGAAGCTTGTCTGTCGTGATGGCCCCGGTGCTGGGCTCGTTTTATCGGTGCGGGGCGGCGATCGGAGCCGTCGTCAGCGTTATGGTCAGTCTTTTTTTTTGGATCGGGACAGTGGCCGGACTGGGAGCGTTGTGTCGCGGACTGGACCGGATTGCTTCCCGGCAGACACTTGCCTGGTGGTTCCGCGGCGGCTGCTCCGCCGCGTTCGCTGCCCTGACAGGTTGGGGGGTGACGAGTTGGTCGCATTACGATACGCTCAGATATCCCAATCCCGAGTGGATCGCGGCGGGCAAAACGGTTTTTCCGTTCTTCGGCCCGTGCCTGCCGGTGGAATACAACTTTATACTTGTTGATGTCGTGTTGGTCAGCGCCGTGGCCGGATATTTTGGAGCACGCTGGCTGGAATCCTTGGCAGCCGATTAAAATTGAACTGCATCTGACCGGGATTGCCAACTGAGGCTGTACTGCCACGATGGAAGGCAGAGTTGTGCTTTCTCGCTCCCGGTGGTATGGCGGATGGCGCTGATCGGGTTGGCCGACATTCCCATATAAATTAAGTATGTGTGGGTGATCGCAGAACTGAAACGAAGCGCGTAGGCTCGGTTGGGATTTGTGGGGATGAATGGAGGGAACAGAGATGATAAGACGGCCCATCCGCGGCTTCCCGAATGAGCTTCTCTTTGCCGCGGCACGAAAGGGGTTCACGATCGTGGAACTCCTTGTGGTCATCGGGGTGATCGGCTTGCTCTTGGCGATCGCGCTGCCTGCGGTTCAGCATGTGCGGGAGTCTGCCCGCAACACGCAATGCAAGAATCATCTGCGGCAGTTCGGAACGGCCATTCATAATTCCGCCAGCCAATCCGGGAGACTCCCACGTGACGGCGAGAATGACTGGGGATTCGGGGTCTTTCTGCTGCCCCAATTGGAACAAGGGGCGCTCTTCAACCAATTGTCGCCCCTGTCTAGCGTGCGACCTGCAACGGCGGATGATGCCACCACTGGAAAGACTCTGCCGGTTTTTAATTGTCCTTCATTTATGGGAACACCCAAACTGCCGAGTGGCTTCGGACGATCGAACTATCGTGGGTGCGAAGAGGTTCTTGCGTCCCGCATTCAACTGACCGACATTGTCGATGGTGAAAGTAATACGATCGCTGTGGGAGAAATAGCGTCGGATCATGGCTGGGCTCTGTCCGGCACGGGGAATGGAGGCACGCCGCTGAATCGGGGAGGAGGCTTTGGGAGTTCGCACGGTGGTGGAGCCAATTTTCTGCTCTGCGATGGGTCAGTCCGGTTTATCACGAACGAAGTCGATACGAAGCTGTTCCAGGCGCTGTTTACAATCGCCGGAAATGAGTCCGTCAGTTGGTAGATGTGGGAGTATACATGTGGTGCTGCTATGGCATGGTGCAGGACACTGACCGGCGTTTGACGACACAGTCTCACTAATTTGTGATTCTTCCCCAAAAACCGCGGTGATGGTCACTCTCCAAACGGGATCCCTTAAAATGAAAACCACCTCAACTTGTAATCGTTCCGCAGGCCGGACAACGCGCCGGGGTTTTTCGCTGGTTGAGTTGATCGTGGTGATGTCGCTGATCGGCCTGCTGGTCGCACTGCTGTTGCCAGCCATCGGGCAATCCAGAGCTGCGGCACGCCGTATCGAATGCATGTCCCGATTGCGAAACGTGACGGTGGCGATGTTGAATGTGGCCGATTCGACCGGACGATTTCCCGCCTGCGGCAACTTCACGGACACGCCGCCATTCGAAACCCGGCATAGTTGGGTCGTGGATGTCTTGCCTTGGCTGGACCAGGCGAACGTCGCGAATTCGTGGAACAAGGACGCCTCACCCTCGGATCCGATCAATGCGCCGCTGACACACTTAAACTTTCCTGTCCTCGATTGTCCTTCGGACATTAGCGTCAAGCCGAGTGAAGGCACAACGACCTACGGGAATCTGAGCTATGTCGTCAATGGTGGAGTAGGATTTACAACATATTATGCAAGTGTTCATGATTGCCCGGTGGATTTTCAGGGGCATAAGCTTGATTTGGATGGAGACGGCATCAGCTGCCCCCCCAGTGGAGGAAACAATCCTGATAAAGCGCTCTTTCTGCGGCTCGGGTTATTCTTCAATGAAACCTGGAAGGGAGGGGTTTCGGAACGGCACCATACGATCGCTTCGGTGACAGATGGCATGTCCAACACCGTCATACTCTCTGAAAATGTACGAACCGGCTATAATCCGGCAGCCGGAGTTGATCCCTGGACTTCTGGCTGGGCTTCGCCAGGTTCGTTCATCACCAGTTTTTATATTGGCGACCCCTGCCTGGACGGGAATTGCACTGCCGGGAACGTCGACTACCAGCGGTCGAACTCGGGCGAAGCGGCCATCAACTCGGGACTGAGACGACCGGAGGGAACTTCTCCGATTCCCAATTCGTTTCATGTCGGCGGGGTTAATATGTCGTTCGGAGACGGGCGTGTGCAGTTTGTCTCACAGGTCATTGATGGTTCGGTCTACGCGGCGATTGTCAGCCCGCAGGGGGCGAACCTGGCAAATAGTCTGCTCGAGCAAAGTCCCGGCGGAATCCCCTGATGTGTCGCGCAGTAATCAACCACGATTCGCCGGACCGTCAACAACAACATCATCATGAGTCAGCGATGACCGCAAACGTTAACACCCGTTGGTTGTCGGCGATTCCGGTTGGCCATTGGCTCATGGTTCCCGTCTTGTTATTGGCGACCTTTCTCCGTACGCAACAGCTTTCGACAGTGGGGGTCTCGTTTGACGAGAGCTTCTGTCAGAGAATGGTGGAGTTCCGCTGGAGTGAACTCTGCGATCGCCTGGGCCTGGATACTCACCCCCCGCTATTTTATGTCATGCTTAAGGCCTGGGTGGGGGTTTTCGGCAATGGAGTTGTCGCGGGGCGTCTCTTCGCAGTTCTCTGGGGACTCGCGTCAGTCTGCGGGATCTATATGTTTGCGAGGACCGCGTATCGCCGAAATGAACTCTCGGAGCGGGAGAATTTTCGGGAGGCGGATCTGCCGGCCGTCGTCTCCGCCACCCTGTTGGCGCTGGCCCCGTTGCAGATTTTTTGGACGTTACAGATTCGAATGTACTCGATGTCAATGGCGATGACGCTGTGGTCCAGCTATTTCTTGATCCGCGCATTGAGGCGAAATTCCGCAAGCATTGGCGATTGGTCAGCGTATACGGTGGCCGCCGTGTTGCTTGCCTACTCACACATTTTCGGTTTGTTCGTGCTCGTTGCCCAGTATGTCTACGCCAGTGCGTATCGCTGGTATTTCGGCACCGGGAGTCCGTTCGATCGGCTGAGCCCGATTGTATTGTCTGGGTGTTGCCTCTGCCTGGCCTGGCAACCGTGGCTCCCGTATTTTCTAGAGCAGCGAAGTCGAGTCCATCACGAATTCTACCTGCCCAAGGCGAGCTGGGAACTGTTGGGGACTACGATGCACGAATTATGGGTGGGGGTCGGCGTTCCCCACTCGTCAACGATCGGATTGGTTATCGCGCAAGCTTCACTACTGGCGCTGTTGATTCTGATCATGGGGCGAAGGCCCGCCGACTATCTCGTCGCCCTGTCCGCGGCGGCGCCGGTGGCGGCGGCATTTCTGATTTCATGGGTCTCTCAACCGATCATTACTGCGCGTTATTTCATGTTTAGCCAGGTGTTTCTCATCATTGCCCTCGCAAATCTGGCCTGCCGTGTCCCGGGGTATGGGCGATACGCCGCTATCGGCGTCATGGTGTGGGGGCTGTATGGCCCCTGTCAGGCGCACTACCGGTGGCGGGAAGGAAACGCAAAGCTGCCGGGAACGCAGGCTGCGGTGGCGAGACTGGATGCCGTCCGCGGCCAGGATCCGCTCATCGTCTGCAATCCGATGTTTTTCACGTCGGTGTTAACATATATCCATGATCGAACGGGAGTCTATAACTTTCGGCCCGCTCACGGTTTTCCCCTGTATCACGGGACTCCGGTCATGCGGGATGACGAGTACGTTGATTCGGAGTGGATACGGACGACCGAGCATGATTATATATGGACACTGGACACGGAGTCGTACGGGCGCGTGCCGCTTCCTGCGGACTGGAAACTGGTGGGAGAAGAGCGATACCAAGAGTGGGTCGCCGGTCTGATCGTCCGGCTCTATTCGCGCTCAGCGACAAGTCGACAATGAGTTTTGTTGCCGAGGAGCCCGCGCCTCCAAATGGTTGATTCGCGGAATTGGCGAAGTTTCGATGAGGAGTCAGTTCGATGTATCGACGAATAATGACCGCTCGGTTTGCTATCGGACTTTTGCTGGCGATGTCCCCTCTGATGGGGGCGACCAGGGAGTGTCTTGCCCAGGCGACGACGGGGGTCGCGGCTCAGGTCGTCCCTGGGGACAACGCTGTTCCGGAAGCGTTTCGCAGTCGTGATGCCGACGGAGATGGTTTTCTCAAGGAACAAGAGTTTGTGGCTGGCGGTGGCCAGGAAATTCCGGTACTGCGCCGGGACTTTCTGGTCTTTGACGCTGACCGCAACGGTCGCATGAGCGTGGCAGAGTTCTTGACCGTACCTGCCTTCACTCCGGAGAACCAGCGGAGCGCGATTCCAGACCCCGTGGTACTGCTTTCGGAAGCGAGCTTGTCGAATCTGACAAAGCATTGGGGCGAATGGGATCAGGACGGCGATGGCTCACTGGCGGCGGATGAGTTCAAGACGGCCGCGATCGGACGACGCATTCGCGGGCTGGAAACGACGGGATTTGACGGCTGGGATTTGGATCACGATGGCAAGGTCACACGCGAGGAAGCGGCTCGGCTGCTGGACGTCGCGTTTGGGGTTTGTGTCGCAACCGGCGAACGGTTGCGTTCCAAATCCGGGAATGTTGCAGATTGGAGAGGGTTCCGCGGTATGGATCCCGATGGAGACGGCAGAGTGACCCGCGAGGAGTACTTGCGCATGATGAGCAGTGCGCCGAATCCGGAAGAGTTGTATCGAATCATTTCCAAAGACGACGCCGACAGTTTTGGCATCGCAGAGTTTATCGCGTGCCCCTATCACACCACTCCAGTCGCGATGTTCCTGAGCATGGATGCCGACTTGAATGGCCGATTGACTCGCGAGGAACTGGTGGCAATCCCCGCCGATTGGGGGCCACCGGCAAAAACGTGGCTCACCGGATTCGACGACAACGATGATGGTGGGTATTCGTTGCGAGAATTCATGCTGATCCCCCACGTCAACCTGCTCGCAGTGTGGCATTCCGCTCAAGACTCCAACCAGGATGGAAAGCTCAGTCTGGAAGAGTTTCGCCCCGTGCCAGCGCCTGCCTTGGCGGCGCTCTCGGCCGAGTTTTTTAGAAGACTTGATGTGAACCAGGATCAATCACTGTTGCTGAGCGAATGGCCCTTTCAGACATCCCACCCTGAGGCGAAATTTTCGGTGTTGGATGCCGATGCGGACGATGAGTTCACGGAAGCCGAATTCCTTGCCGAAAAAAGCCTGCCCGCAGACCGACTGCGTCGGGATTTCAAGGTGTTCGATGCCGACGGCAATGGTCGCATGACCCGGGCGGAATTTCTGACCATTCCGCACTGGGTTGGGGAACACCATCAGACAACGGTTCTCGACCCCGTGGTGCAGCTTTCACAAGCGAGTTTGTCGAGTCTGACGGAGCACTGGGCGGAATGGGATCGGGACGGCGACGGCTCACTCTCGGAGGGTGAGTTCAAAGCCGCCTCACCCGGTCGAAGTCTTCGCGGGTTAGAAGCGGTTGGGTTTGCTGACTGGGATATTATGGACCACGACGGCAAGGTCTCGAAAGAAGAAGCGGCCCGCCTGTTGGATGTCGCGTTTGGAATTCGTGTCGCGACCGGTGAAGCGTTGCGTTCCAAGTCCGGGCACGTGGTCGATTGGGGATTCTTTCGCACTTTGGATCCCGATGGGAACGGAAGAGTGACCCGCGAAGAGTACATGCGCGTCATGAGTGCCGTGCCGGACGCAGACGCGTGGTATCGCGGCATTGCCAAGGATGGAGGCGACAGTTTCGGTGTCGCGGAATTTGTGGTCAGCAACCACCGAACGAGCCCGGTCACACATTTTCTCGCTCTGGATGTGGATTTGGATGGTCGATTGAGTCCCGAAGAATTGAAGGCCGTTCCGTGGGGGCCACCAGTGAAAAAGTGGCTGGCAGGATTTGACGATGATGGTGACGGAGCCTATTCCCTGCGTGAGTTCTTGCGGATTCCCTATATCAACCTCATCACAGCCTGGCATGTCGCCCAAGACTCCAACCAGGATGGAAAGCTCAGTTTGGACGAGTTTCGCTTCGCGCCTGCGCCGGCTTTCGCGGCGGTGGCGGCGGAGTATTTCCGAAGACTCGATTTGGATCAGGATCAATCGTTGTCGTTGAGCGAATGGCCCTTTCAAACCAGCCACCCCAAGGCGAAGTTTACGGTTCTGGATGGCGATTCAGACGGTGAGCTCACGGAAGCCGAATTCCTTGCCGAAGCAAGCCTGCCGGCAGACCGGCTGCGCCGGGATTTCAAGGTGTTCGACACAGATGGCAACGATCGAATGACCCAGACGGAGTTTTTGACAATTCCCCATTGGGTTCCGGAAGGCTCGCGGGGGACGATTCCAGACCCCGTGGTGCTGCTCTCGGAAGCGAGCCTGTCGGATCTGACCAAGAACTGGGGAGAATGGGACAAGAACGGCGACGGCGTACTGGATGCCGGCGAGTTCAAGGCTTCCACGGTCGGACGACGAGTTCGCGGAATGGAAATGACCGGCTTCAGCGACTGGGATCTAAATCATGACTCCAAGGTCTCACGCGAGGAAGCCGCCCTGCTGCTGGACATCGCGTTTGGAGTTCGCTCTCCCACGCAGGAGTTGTTACGGAACAAGTTCGGACAAGTTGTTGATTGGAGAGGGTTCCTTGGAATGAGCCCCGATAAAAATGGAAAGGTGCGGCGGGAGGCCTATGTCAAGTTAATGGGCTCAAACAAGCCAGAAGAGTGGTTCCCCACGATTTATGCGACGGGCAATGAGACGTTTGGGGTTAACGAATTTATCACCAGCAACCACAAAACAGATCCCATCTCGCAGTTCCTCGGAATGGATGTGGACCTGGACGGTCGACTGAGTCCGGGCGAAATGGATGCAATTCCGGTGGGCTGGGGGCCGCCGGGAAAAAACTGGCTCGCAGGATTCGACGATGACGGCGATGGTGCGTATTCGTTGCAGGAGTTCCGCCTGATCCCGCACATCAACCTGCTTGCGAACTGGCATGCCGTACAAGACACCAATCACGACGGGAAACTGAGTCCGCAGGAATTCCGCTTCATGCCAGCGCCGGCGTTGGCGGCGCTATCGATGGAGTATTTCCGAAGGCTCGACACCGACCAGGATGGGTTCTTGGCGATCAAGGAATGGCCTTTTGCCATCGATCTCGTGAAGGTGCCGAGGGAGGTCGTTCTGCAACAACGGGATCGGGATGGGAATGGGCTGTTGAGCTTCGACGAGGTCTTGGGAGATCTGCGACGCCCGGCATCGACAGGGCCCGTGGATCGGGGGCTGGAGACTTTACTGGTTCGAATCGAAGAGGCTTTCCGCCGGGCCGATACCAACAAAGACGGGTCGCTCGACCGCACGGAGCTGGCTTCCGACGACGGGCTGGAAGCGCTCGCGCCGGGGGCCTTGGTGCAGTCAAAGTCGGTCGTCGTTCCTCCGGCGGTTCCGATTGCCAAAGCACTCGGGATGGATGAGGCGACGGTGCGGACCTATGCCATCATCGAGTTTAATATCCTGTTGGTGGTGGCTGTGGGAATCTATCTGTACCGCAGGCGGGGGCAGAAGAATGAATAGCTCGAACTCAGGACCACGTGAGAGATCGGCTTCCCACAGCCGTCGCGGGGTCACGGCAGTCGAGGTGGTGATCGTCGTCGCGGTGATCGGCCTGCTGTTATCGCTGCTCTGGCCGTGGATTGTGTCGGTACGGGAGCTGGCTCGTCGAAGTTCCTGCCAGTCCAATCTGCGTTTGCTCGGAACGGCACTCAGTTCGTATCACGGGGTTCACGGCCGATTGCCCGTTGCGGGAGTCTGGACCACGCGGCAACTCGACTCGCTGGCCTTGAACCACAGCCGTCGCGTCGACTTGTACACGCAGTCGAATTGGGCGCTGTCTCTTCTGCCCTTTGCGGGAGAGGACAAACTCGCCGCCCAGCTTCATTCCGATCTGCTGATCGCCGCCCCAGAAAACGAGGCGATCCGCAATTCGCGGCCGCCCATCATGAAGTGCCCCAGTGACACGTTTAACACGGAGGGGAATCCGTATCGCCTGACTCCCGACAGCAGCACGTCGATCACGTTCGCTCGCGGCAATTACGCCATCAATGGAGGTTCACACTGCCCGAAGGATGGTTCTGGAACAACCTCCCTTCGGACCGGAGACGAGGCGCATCTGGTCATGGACCGCTCGACGCGGGAATTTCGGTACTGGGGTAACGGTATCGCCGGATTCAACGTCTCCTTTTCCCTGGATGATTTCGAGAACGGAACCGGAAGCCTGGTTGCGATCGAGGAGGTCAGAGCCGGGGTTCACGCGATCGATCCGCGCGGTGTTTGGGCACTCGGCCAGATCGGGGGGAGCGTAACCTGGGCGCATGGCGTGAATGGCGATGCATACGGTCCGAACAACCCGCACCCAAAGTCGGATGATCTCCTCGATGGCGACCTGATCAACCAGACCATCGGGGCAGAGCAACTGTCGAATTTGGGTATGCCCTGCGTGAACTACATCAACTTCAACTCTCAGGCGGCTGCGCGCAGCATGCATCCGGGCGGCATCAATCTGTTGATGGTCGATGGCGCTGCGCGTTTTGTTTCCGATGCGATCGATCCGGGACTGTGGCACGTCATGCATTCTCGAGAAACGCCGCGCACACTTCTGAAGGGCGACTTGGACGCCCTGATCGCTGAAAGCATGATTGCGCGGGAAAAGCCCTCGTCTGATCGCGCCGCTGCGGCCCCGGATCACGAGGTCGGGCCGTCTAGCGTGAACTCTCTGGGCATGGAGTTTGTGCTGATTCCGGCGGGAGAATTCGAAATGGGGATGCCCGACAGGGGCAACGACTACGATCTGCCGGTGGAGGTTCCTCAACACACCGTGCGGCTGTCGAAGTCGTACTACCTCGGCATTCACGAGGTGACCCGGTCGCAATACTCGCAGGTCATGGGAACGACATCTGCCGACGGACGCGCGGACTCCACGGAAGAGGCCGGAGCGGGTTCGTTTCCGATGGTGCAGGTAACGTGGAACGACGCGGAAGAATTCTGCCGCCGGCTTTCCGCGATGACGGCCGAAAAGTCCGCGGGTCGCCGGTACCGTCTGCCGACCGAGGCGGAGTGGGAATACGCCTGTCGCGCCGGCAGCCGCACTCCGTATCAGTGGTCTACGAGTCGTCGTCTGTCGGATGATTCCGGTGATGCCGCCGGAATTGCGCCACCGTTGCCGCTGTGTCCGGTCGGAAGCTACCCGCCAAATCCGTTCGGGCTGTATGACCTGCGCGGCAATGCGTGGGAGTGGTGTGCCGACTGGTTTGATCGGGGTTACTACGCCAGATCCCCCAAGACCGACCCACAGGGACCTCACTTGGGCTATCTCAAAGTGATTCGAGGAAGCGATTGGACCTTTATCGGTGAAGGCTGCAAGCTCAGCTATGCGGTGCTGCCCTCCTGGAAGAGCAATCCGTTCGTCGGATTTCGAGTCGTCTGCGACATCGGTCCGAACAACTAGGCCTTGCCACCAGGCGAGGTGCCGATCGGAGCATTCGCCGGTCATCGCCGTGAGGAGGTCAACGCAACGTGAGTTCCCCCATTGACGACCGTGACCGTTCTGGTGCAGGAACCCGCAGCCGAGACGACATTTCAACGATTCCGGACACCCCTGACGTACCCGCCGCCGCTTCGTCCGCACCCTGGCGTTATCAACCCCTGCTCAAATATTTCGCGATTGCCCGGCCGCATCACTATCCCAAGAACCTGCTGGTCATCGTGGGATTTCTGCTCGCCTGTTTTCATCAGCCGGGGGCTTTTACCCCCGGGCTGCTGTGGCTGGTCGGGGCGGGGGTCGTTGCCACGTGCCTGATCGCCTCCAGCAACTAGGTGCTGAATGAAATCCTCGACGCCGCCAGCGACCGTTTTCACCCCCTGAAAGACCGGCGTCCGCTCGCGGCGGGAGATCTTCTGCCGGCCGCCGCGTACTTCGAGTGGTTTGTCCTGGCCGCGACCGGTCTGGTCATCGCGGTGTGGATCGGCTTCCCCTTCTTCGCGGTCGCCGTCACCTTTCAACTCATGTCGCTGGTCTACAACGTCCCGCCCGTCCGGCTGAAAGATCTCCCCTACATCGACGTTCTCTGCGAGGCCGTGAACAGTCCGCTCCGCCTGCTGCTGGGCTGGCTGCTGGTGCTCCCTGCGGAACCTCCCGGCCTGGAGTTGATGCTGGCGTTTTGGATGGCGGGAGCCTGGGAGATGGCGCGCAAGCGGCTCAGGGAATTCCGTTTCCTCGACAATCGAACCGTTGCCGCCGCCTATCGCAAATCGTTCCTGCACTACAACGAAACACGATTGCTGGCGAGCATGTTCGTGTATGCCGCCCTGACGGTGGTCTTCTGTCTCCTCGCCGGGCGAACGCTGTTCCTGTCGCCCGAACTGTGACAAGCGTTATGCACAGTGAGACATTTCCGAACGGGCCGGCGTGCGGTCAGTATCGGAACGTCGTCTGGACGTAGAACTGCCGAGCATCGTCGCGGGTCGGTTGCACGCTGGTGATGTAGTCGCCGTACCAGAACCAGAACTGGCCCAGTTCGACACTGAAGTTCTGGTTGTAGGTCCAGGTTGCCACGAGATCGAGTTCTTGTCCGACGTCGTTGCCGTTGGTACCAGTCTGCGAACCGAACTTCTGCCCCGTGACCGTGTAGAGCGAATCGTTGGCGCTCTCCAGTTGGAAGAAGTGATGTGCGGCCTGAAGTTGCAGCTTCTTGGTCGGTTTCACCGCAACCCGGTAGTTGACGTCAGTGAGGTTCTGGCGTGCGAGATTGTCGATCAGGCCCATATAGGCGTGGACCAGGCCATAGTGCTGGAAGAAGGTGCCGTTCACGCCATCCGTCGGGTTGTCATCGCCCGACGCCCAGTCGTAGAAGCCCCAGATGGTCGGCTCCCACATGACCTTCTTCCACGTGTGGCCCACGCCACACATGAAGTATCCGGCCTGCACGCTTTGACCCTTGTCGTTGCCGAACTGATAGCCGCCTTCGATCTCCGACAGATACGCCCGGTCGCCGTTGTCGGCGGGATACGTTCCGAGCCAGCGGGTTCCCAGGGTGTAGCGGTCTCCCAACGGAAAGCTGTTCCTTCGCGGGTCTCCGGGAGGGAACGGAGAAGCGGGATCAAAGCCGGCTCCGCCAACGAACAGCGCGTCGTGGCGATCATACAGGAAGAACGTGTCGATCGTGTGATCCTTGATCCCCTTGTACGCGGCCCACGCGCCGCCGAAAACGATGTCATCCTGACGCTTGTCGAACGCGTGGTCGTTCTCGTTGACACCCAAACCGGGGCCGGCACCACCGGCCGTTCCGAAGGTGGCCGTGTTCACCGGATTCACCAGCCACGCATCCAAGTCCCACGTCGTGCCGGGACTGTTGAGACGCACGCCCTCAAAGTTGCGTCGGATGTTGGACCAGTCGAGCGCCGACACCAGCCGTTGCGAGCCGAACTGCAGTTCCTGCCGTCCCACGCGGAGCCAGACCGGCTTGTCATCGCGTTCCAGAACCTTGAGATCGACAAACGCGTTTTGCAGATCCCAGCGGTTCTTGTCGATGCCGGTGATCGGCAGGTCGGCGTTATAGATCGAACCATCGATCATCTCGATGTAGACCCGCACCCAGTCGGAATGCTTCAGATCGAAGTACTGCCGCCAGCGCAGCAGGTCGTAGGTCGAGTGGCCTCCTGCGCCGAACGGGGCGCGCAGCCGATTCTCTTCGTTCATGTGGCGGTGGCGAAGCTCGCCGCCGACCGACAGGCGGGTGTCCTCGCCGGCGTCCCACGGAAAGATCGAATCGAGCGGCATGTCCTTGAGTTCTTCGCCCAACAGATACGTGTGGTTCGGGTCTTTCTTGTAGCTGAAGTCGTTGTCGAAGAACAACGGCTTCCACGGCTGCGGTGGTGGCTTGGGAGCGCCCGGTTTCGCGGCGACCGGCGCGGGCGCCGCCATGCCGGGACCCGTCGATGGCGAGGCGTAGGTTCCCGCCTGTGAGGCGATGATCGGGGGCAACGACGCGCCGTCGTTCGGTCCGAGTTGATCGATGGGCGAGGGGGGGACAGCCCCCTCGGGAATCGGAGGGGCGAGGAACTCGACCAATTGAAGCTGGCTCGCGTCGCCGAATATCGCGGGTGAGGGTGGAATCGTCGGTTCTGCCGCCTGCACACCGAACGACAGGCTCAGTCCGACACTGCAGGCCAGGCACGTCCAACGTCGCATCGCATCTCGCTCCTTCGAGGCTCGCCGGTGTTCCAGGCGGGTCGCTCGATTCCGTTCGGGTGGTTCGGTGGCTTCGACTACGCGGCGAAGTTAACCGTCGAGGGACCGGAAGAAACCGTTCTGGCTGTCTATATCGTCAGCCTGAGAGAACCGCTCGGGGTGGAATTCCGAAGCCCCAATGAGCGGTCTCTTGAAGAAACAATCTTCGTTGCAGTTGCGCCGGTCACGTGAACTTTTCCAGGCGGTGACGATCGAAGGACAAACGAAAGACCTCGATCCGACCTGTTCGAGCGCGGCCCTGATCGGCGGAAATGGCCGGTGCGTCGATCAATGAATCGGCGAGGCCAACGCCACGGCCCGCGCTGCGATCGAACGCGCGGGGGCCGACTTGGGCGAAGTCGATTCGACGGCGGTCACCGGAATCGCGGGAGGAGCCGCCGTGGGGGCGACGTCCTCAGCGGCCGGGTCGGGTTTATGGCCCTGCCGTTCGAGGAACCCGACCAGGTGACTGCGCAGCGCGTCGTAGTCGGGATGTTCCATCATCGCCGCGCGGTCTCGCGGGCGGGGGAACGGAACCGTCAGGATGTCGCCGACGGTGGCGTTCGGACCGTTGGTCATCATCACGACGCGGTCGGAGAGAAACAAAGCCTCATCCACATCGTGCGTCACCATCAGCGCGGTCTTCCGGTCGGTGGACCACAGGTCGATCAGCACCTGCTGCAACTCGAAGCGTGTGAGCGAGTCGAGCATCCCGAACGGTTCGTCCAGCAGCAGCATCTTGGGATTGAGCGCGAAGGCTCGCGCCAGACCCACGCGCTGTCGCATTCCGGCTGACAGTTCCGCGGGCCGCTTCTTCAGCGCATCGCCCAGGCCGACCAGTTCGAGATAGTGGACGACGATCTCTGCCCGCTGCCGCCGCGTCATTTCCGGATGAACCTGCTCGACGCCGAGCATCACATTTTCGAAGGCGGTGCGCCACGGCAGCAGACTCGGTGACTGAAAGACCACGCCTCGATCGGGCCCCGCGCCGTCGATCTCGCGGCCGGCGAGGACGATGCCGCCCGTGGTCAGTTCGCTCAGCCCCGCCACGATCGACAACACCGTCGATTTGCCGCAGCCCGAATGCCCGATGATCGACACGAACTCGCCCTGCTTCAACGTCAGGTTGAAGTCGGTGACGATGGTCGCCGTCCCGCCCCCTTTGGTCGGATACGACTTGGCCAATCGCCACAGTTCGAGATATCGGTCAGGGTGACTCATGAGTAGCTCTTAGCTTTTAGCGATCAGCGGTTAGCCGGCCAATGTCAGTAGATCCAAGTTTGGGGTTGAACGAAGGAGTCTTTACTCCGAAGGAGTTCTGTCACATAGCCCAGGGTTGCCCGCGCATGCGGGCTACCCTGGGAGAGAGAACACTCGGGCGATCTACCCTGAAAGGGTTGCGGCCTTCGAGAATCGTCGATGACGGAACCCCGTTGGGGTACAGGGTCGGTTGAACCGTTTCCCCAGGGTAGCTCGCTTCGCTCGCAACCCCGGGCTATGAGACGCAACTCCTTCGGAGTAAAGACAACTGCTTCGGAGTAAAGACAACTGCGAAATCTGCAAACTTGGCACTACTGAATGTTGTTTGAAGGATGTCATTCGACTGTCAGGACGCCCTCTGCCTCGGGGTACGAGCTAACAGCTTACCGCTGATAGCTTCTTCCGCTGTTTGCGGCTCCCCGGACCGAGCAGCCAGTCCAGAATCTGTTTCTTCAATCGTTTGCCGTGCGGATCGGTGCCGAGCTTCTTTCGATCGCGGGGCCGGTCGAAGTCGACATCGAAGCTCGGACCCAGCGTCGCGCGCGGCCCGGCACTCAGCGGGATGATGCGGTCCGCCAGCAACAGCCCCTCCTCCACGTCGTTCGTGATCAGGATCACGGTCTTCTGATCCTGCTCCCAAATCCGTTCGATCTCGTCCTGCAGCGTGGCCCGCGTGAGGGCGTCCAGTGCGCCGAGCGGCTCGTCCAGCAGCAGGATCGCCGGGTTCATCGCCAGCGCGCGGGCCACGGCGACGCGTTGTCGCATCCCGCCGGACAACTCGTGCGGCTTCTTGTTTCTCGCCGGGGTGAGGTTGACCATCGCGATGTATTTCTCGATGTACGCCCGCTGTTGTTCGGCGGGCCAGTCGAACAGCGCGTTGACGGCCAGCGCGATGTTCTCGTAGACGGTCAGCCACGGCAGCAGTGAGTAGTTCTGGAAGACAACGCCCCGATCGGGACCGGGTTCGGTGATCTCGCGGCCAGCCAACTCGATGCGGCCGCTGTCGGGAGCGATCAACCCCGCGATCAGCGAGATCAGCGTCGTCTTTCCCGCACCCGAATAACCGACAATGGCCAGGAACTCGCCGCGCCGGACTTCGAGGTTGATGTTGTGCAAGACCTCGGTCCGCTGCCTTGCGGAGCCGTAACCTTTGCAGACATCGGTCAGAGTGAGAAACGGTTCGTCGGTCACGGGGCATCACCAGAGAGAGGTCGGACGTTGTGTGCTGACTTACCAGCGAACCGCTAAGAGGATGAGCGAACCAGCCGAATGTCGATTTCCCGTTCGACGTAGCGCCATTCGTCAGAGGACCGCAGCATCGCCACCAGTTCGTCGAAGGCCGCCGAGTCGCCCGGGGCGTACTCGAACCACGTGACGAAATCGAACTGCTCGCCGAGATCGCGGCCGTGTTGCAACCGGCGCGCGATGGCGGGCAGGAACCGCAACCCCGTCTCAATGTGTCGCGACCGGGCTTCCAGAATCTCCCGTCGCTCGTCCTGAGCCAGAGTCCACCACTGGGCCGACTTGCTGATCGGAATCAGGGCCGCACACGTGGCCTCGGATCGGCCGAGGGCCGGTTGCTTCAGTTCGAGTTGTCCGCGCTCCTCGCACGTGACGTAGCGCGTATTGCTGACGACGCCCCGGAGAACCCAGGCCGTCCCCGACGGCAGCCGATTCAGCGGACCGTTGACGATCTCGATGTGCGTGACCTGTTTCAGCGGCGGACCCGAGCGCGTGGTGGCGCCGGTCACGCGCCACGATCCCGTGGTGCCGCCGAGATAGTTGTAGAGCGCCTCCATCGGTCGCCTCTTGGAAAGTTCCCGAACGCCACGCAGCACGTTCGATCGACAGGTGATGACGGTCATGGAACACCTCACGCGGTTTGGAACCGTCGTTCGACGACGCTCATCAGGCGATCCAGGATGAAGCCCACGGCGCCAATCGTCAGGATGCACAGCAAAATGTGTTCGTAGATCAGGCTGTTGTATTCCTGCCACAGGAAGCCGCCGACGCCGGGTGCGCCTGTCAACATCTCGGCTGCCACGATCACCAGCCACGCGATCCCCAGGCTCAACCGAAAGCCGGTGAACATGTAGGGCAACGTGGCGGGCAGCAGGATCTTGAAGAGGGTCTTCAGGCGGGAGAGTTTGAGGACGCGCGCAACGTTCAGGTAATCCTGTGGCACCGCGCGGACTCCCACCGCCGTGTTGAGCACGGTTGGCCACATCGAACAGAGTGCGATGGTGAACAGCGCTGCCGGCTCCGACTTTCCAAACAAGACCAATCCCAACGGCAGCCACGCCAACGGAGAGACCGGCTTCAAGAACTGGATGATCGGATCGAAGATGCGCGTCAGCATCTTCGAAGTGCCCAGCAGAAAACCGAGCGGCGTTCCGATCAGGAGCGCGATCGCATAGCCCTTCCCCACCAGGATCAGCGAGTACCACGTGAAGCGCAGAATCCCCTGATCCAACTCGCCCCGCTTCTCGAACGGTTTCACGAGGTAGGGCAGACTGACCTGCCAAGTCTTCCACGGTGTCGGCAGGTTCGGAGCCCATGTCGCACATGTGATCATCCACAGCAGCAGGACGGCCAACATGCCGACCAGCGGGAGGATCAACCAGTCCAGGGGAAATCGACGATCACTCATTGCATCATTTCCTGATCATTTCAAATCGACCGGTCCCGATTCACCTGGACGTACGATCCGGCCGCCGAAAACAAGGCCACGCCGATCGCAATCAAGGGTGTCATTAGCGTCTTCAACACAATCACCGCATCGACTTGGAACCGCCACCAGTGGTCGCCCTGATTGACCAGGATCTGGAGGACACCCACCGTCAGTCCGATCATCAACGATCGCCGCCAAACCCCGCGCTCCATCAACGCTTGTTTCCACAAGGCCCGAGTGGCTCCGGTTCCCGGCATGCTGTCGCCCTTCCCTCAGTCACTGCACGGGGCCGAGTGAGGTTCTACCGTTCAGTTGCCTCAACCCTTGAGATTCTTCACGGCAAAGCCCACCGCGTACTCCTCGGGCTTGGCCGGATCGAACTGCACGCCGTCGAACAGCGTTTCCGGCTCCATGTTCGGCCCACCGTGGGCGTAGCCGATTTCCTTCATCGCCTCTTCGTAGAGGTCGGCCCGCATGACCTGCTTGGCCACACCCTCGTAGTCGGGTGCGCCTTCGACCATGCCCCAGCGCCGGAACTGCGACAGCCACCACGTGCAATACTTGGCCTGCGGATAGTTGCAGTTCCGCTGGCTGAAGATCATGTAGTTCGGATCGTCCTTGGTCCGGCCGTCGCCATAGTCGTACTTGCCCAACAGCCGACCGAGGATGATCTCTTCGGGGCAGTTGATGTACGAAGCGGCCGACACGATCTTCGCCTGTTCGGGTCGATTGCCGAGATCGTCGAGCCACACGCTCGCTTCATGCAGGGCCTTGCACACCGCTTTGACAGTTTTGGGGTTCTTCTCGGCGAACTCGGCCGTGAACGCGCAGACCTTTTCCGGATGGTCTTTCCAGATGTCCTGCGTGTTCAGCGAAGTGAAGCCAATGTTGTCGGCGATGGCCCGGGCGTTCCAGGGCTCGCCCACGCAATAGCCATCCATTTTGCCGACCTTCATGTTCGCCACCATCTGCGGCGGCGGAACGGTGGACAACGCGATGTCGGTGTCGGGGTTGATGCCCCCCGCCGCGAGGTAGTACCGCATCCACATGGCGTGCGTGCCGGGCGGAAACGTCATCGCGAACGTCATCGGCGTCCCGGCCGCCTTCGCCGCATCGACCAGCGGTTTGAGGGCCTTGGGATCGTCGGTGACCTTTCCCTTCAATTCGTTCTTCAGCGTGATCGCCTGGCCGTTGCGGTTCAGCAACCACGGAATGACCATCGGCTTCTTGGGCGAACCGAGCAGCCCCATCGTCGAGGCGATCGGCATCCCGATCAGCATGTGCGTGCCCTGGATGTCGCCGTTCGACAGCGAATCGCGAATCGCCGCCCAACTCGCACCCTTGCTGATCGTGGCGTTGATTCCGTACTTCTTGAAGAAGCCCTTCTCGTGGGCGATGACCAATGGTGAACAGTCGGTCAGCGCGATAATGCCGAACTTGAGGTCCGGCGTCTCCGGTGCGTCGCCGGCCGGCGCGACGTGAGCATTGGTCCCCGGTCCGGTTGATGGGGCGGGGGCGCTCGGCGTGGAGGTGGAAGTACTGCACCCCGACAACAGGCCTGATGCCACTCCCGCCGCTGCTGTTCCGAGAAAGCTGCGGCGAGTGAAGTCAGAACCACGAGGCATGGTGAATCCCTTTCGGTGGAATGAACGCGAAACCAGACATCGGTATCGCGGAGCAACCGCGATGCCAGCGCGAGCCCGTCGTAGCCGTTGGGTTCTTCGCACGTTGTGGACAACCGCAAAACAACTTCGGTAACTCAGCAGGCACGCGCGATCTCTGCGGATATCCGAACAGCCAGTTGTCACGCGACCACAATGTTCAAAGTTCTCACCGAGTCGACGCGAGATCAGACTTTGCCTGCCTTCAGAACAGACAAGCCTGCACGGGTTTGGAAATTCATTGCCAAGCAGCTTGCACGCTGTGGCTTCGGCATTCCGAAGCCGTCTGTTGTGTTGAGCAAACGGAGTGCAAGTGAGGTCGCTGTCCAATGCCCAAGCAGACCTGCCCGTGACGTGCGTGTCTGTTCCGGCCTTGGGGGCGGGCGCTTCAGTCTCATGAGAAGAATGGGATCTCATGGGACGAATGGGACCAATCCAACGCAGGGCCGTCAGAGACTTATCGATCCGATCAGCCCAAGTCCCATGCGTCCCGTCAGTCCCATACGTCCCGTCATTCACCCGGCAGACGATTTCCCAGCGCGATTCCACACCAAGGTCAAGCGCAGAAGGTGGTCGCAAGTGCTGCGGACGAAGGCGCGCGTCGAACGGACTGCTCACTCGATCGGCAGCGGCAGGCCGAAGCCGGCGAAGACTTCGTAGCGCGTGACGAGGCGAATCAGCTCGGCGTGCGAGCGTGCCTGCAACTTCTTCATCAGTCCCGCGCGGCGCATTTCGATGGCGCGCTCGGTGACGGACAGGCGCTGCGCGATCGACTTGTTCGGCAGACCGACCAGCAACAGTTCGAGGACTTCGCGATCTTTGACGGTCAAGGAACTGAACCGGGTGGCGATCACGCCCCAGGCGGCGTGACGGCGACGACGTTCGACGTCGCCCGCGACGGCGCTGCGAATCCGAATGAGGATCGTGTCGGCCGATTCCGTCGCCTCAAACACTTCGAGGCGTCCGGCGGAGAGCCGCTTGAGCAGTCGCACGAGTTCGGGCGATGAGGCCAGCACAATCAAGGGCCGCTCGTCTCCCAACGCGAGCCACCGGGCACAGACTTGCAGACCGTCGAGCTCGCGATCCGAAGTCAGCACCAGCAGCACGCAGCCGGGCGAATCGTCCTCGCGCGGGAAGTCGATCACGGACCGAATCGTGCGCGACGCCAGTTCGTGAACCTTCAGCAGGCCCGACCACTGGCGAGCGGATTCGGTTTCTCCCACGACGAAGACCACGGGCTCGGCTGTCGGCGACATCGAGTTCCATAACAACGGCGGTGATGCGAGGGCGACCATAAGGAAGGGACCGCAGTCGCAACCAGCGTGCCGGACGAAACTCCCCATGGATGGGGTAGTGTCGAAATGACAAACCTTCGGATTCTCACGAACCGCGCCCGGCGTGTTCGTCCCGTAATTCTTGGGGGAATCACGACGCAACCCTGTGTGGCGCGAGGGTCAGCCAGCGGTCGATGTGTTCCCCAGCTTGCCCCGATTTCGGGCAATCGTGCCCGCGTTTGACCGTGGCGAAGTTTGATGAGGCCCGAGGCACGAAGCCGCACGCCATTCAACACCGACGTCGTTTGAGGGAGTTTTGCCGTTCGCATGTTCGGGTAACCGAATTCTTTGTCGCGGGGATTCAATCGGGTGCCGCGCGGCAAGGGGATTGCCTAGCAGAAAGGTTGCTGCCGCACGTCGAAGTGATTGCGGCGTTGCCAAGTTTGGATTGAACAGAGACTTCCGTCATGATCGCCCCCCGCCCTCGCAAGACCATCGTCGTCATCGGCAACGGAATGGTCGGCCATCGCTTTTGCGAGAAGCTCATCGAGTACGACGTCTCGGGCGAGTACCGCATCGTCACGTTCTGCGAGGAGCCGCGCGCGGCCTACGATCGCGTCGGCCTCACCACGTTCTTCGCACATCGCGACGCCGCCAAGCTGATGCTGGCCCGCAAAGAGTGGTATCTCGAACACGGCATCGAACTGCACATCGGCGACCGCGCCAGCGAGATCGACCGCGAACGGAAAGTCGTCCGCTCCGACAAGAAGGTCGAGATCGCCTACGACGCCATCGTCCTGGCGACCGGCTCGTTCCCGTTCGTACCCCAGGTGCCGGGAATCAAGAATCAGGGCGTCTTCGTCTACCGGACGATTGAAGACCTCGAACACATGATCGCGTACGCGAAGCACTCCAAACGGTGCGCGGTGATTGGCGGCGGGCTGTTGGGATTGGAGGCGGCCAAGGCGGCCTACGACCTGGGGCTGGAGACGCACGTCATCGAATTCGCGCCGCGTCTGATGCCGCGGCAGATCGACGACCGGGGCTCGAAGGTGCTGGTGTCGAAGATCGAGGCCCTCGGCGTGAAGGTTCATCTCAACACGGGGACGAAGGAGGTGCTTGGCAACGGCCGTGTCGAGGGCCTGAAGTTCAACGACGACTCGGAACTGCCGATCGACATGATCGTCGTCTCGGCGGGGATCCGGCCGCGCGACGATCTCGCCAAGGCGACGGGGTTGGAGTTGGGCGCGCGTGGCGGCGTCGCCGTCAACGACCACCTGCAAACGAGCGACCCCGACATCTACGCGATCGGCGAATGTGCGCTGCACAGCGGGATGATCTACGGCCTCGTCGCCCCCGGCTACGACATGGCCGACATCGTGGCGTGGAACTTCTGTCGAGAGACGAGTCGAGAGCGGAGAGTGGAGAGTCAAGAGCCAGAACAAGCGGCTAACGGCGAGTCGTCGTCTTCTTCTCCGGCTCTTGACTCTCGACCCTCCCCTCTCGACTCTTCTCGGGCTTTCGACTCTGGGCCCTCAACTCTCGACTCTCCCCGGCTCTTCATCGGGGCCGACATGTCCACCAAGCTCAAGCTGATGGGGGTCGATGTCGCCAGCTTCGGCAACTACGAGGCGGACGAGCAGACCGCGAAGGCCATCGCGTTTGAAGACCCCTTCGACGGCGTCTACAAAAAAATCCTGGTCTCGCTCGACGGGAAGAAACTGCTCGGCGGAATGCTGGTCGGAGACGCCGACGATTACCTGCGGCTGTTGATGACGTGCAAGTCGGACAAGCCGCTGACAGTCTCGCCCGCCGAACTGCTGCTCGGGCCGAAGGGGCACGGGGCGCCGGGCAACCTGGACGAACTCGACGACAATGCCCAGATCTGTTCGTGCAACAACGTCTCGAAGGGCAAGCTTTGTGCGGCGATCGCCTCGGGCCTCTGCACGGTCGCCGACTTGAAGATGAAGACCAAGGCGGGAGCCGGTTGTGGCGGTTGTGTGCCGCTCGTGACCGATCTGCTGAACAGCGAACTCAAGAAGGCGGGCAAGGCGATCAACACCTCGCTCTGCGAGCATTTTTCGTATACGCGGCAGGAGCTGTTCGAGATTGTCAAAGTAAAGGGCTATCGCACTTTTGCCGAACTGGTCGCCAGTCACGGAAAGGGCCACGGCTGCGAGATCTGCAAGCCGGCGGTCGCCTCGATTCTCGCCAGCCTCTGGAACGAGAACATCATGGACCACACGGTGCTGCAGGACAGCAATGACCGCTTCCTGGCGAACACTCAGCGCGGTGGCACGTTCTCCGTTGTCCCCCGCATCGCCGGCGGTGAAGTCACCCCTGAGAAACTCATCGTCCTCGGACAGGTCGGCCGAAAGTACAACCTCTACACGAAGATCACGGGCGGCCAGCGGATCGACTTGTTTGGTGCGGCCGTTCACCAGCTTCCCGACATCTGGGAGGAACTGATTGCCGGCGGTTTTGAAAGCGGACACGCCTACGGCAAGGCGTTGCGAACGGTGAAGAGTTGCGTCGGCTCGACGTGGTGCCGGTACGGCGTGCAGGATTCGGTCGGCTTCGCGGTCCGGATCGAGAACCGCTACAAGGGCCTGCGTTCTCCGCACAAGGTCAAGTCGGCCGTGTCGGGCTGCGTCCGCGAATGTGCCGAAGCCCAGTGCAAGGACTTTGGCCTGATCGCGACCGAGAAGGGCTACAACCTCTACGTTTGCGGCAACGGCGGCGCGCTGCCCCGTCATGCGGATCTGCTCGCCTCCGACATCGACGAAGAAACCGCGATCCAGTACATCGACCGCTTCCTGATGTACTACATCCAGACCGCCGACCGCCTCACGCGAACCTCCGTCTGGCTGGAGAAGATGGAGGGAGGCATCGACCGCCTGAAGGAAGTGATCGTCCACGACAAGCTCGGCATCTGCGCCGACCTCGAACGCCAGATGCAGTTCTGCGTCGATTCCTACAAGTGCGAGTGGACCGAGGTCGTCAACGATCCCGAACGCCGCCGCCTGTTCAAACAGTTCGTCAACACCGACGAAACCGAACCGACGATCGAAGTCGTCAGCGAACGGGGACAGGCTCATCCCGCGCCGTGGGAAGGGTCGAGGGCCGAGGGTCGAGGGGCGGGCGACGGGCAAGAAAACGGTTCCCACGTCAGCGTCATCCCACTCCCGATCCTCAACTCTACTCCGTCCCTCGCCCCTCAGCCCTCGTCCCTTGCCCCGCAATGGACCCGAGTCGGCAATACGTGGGACTTCCCCAACGAGGGGGGGGCGACGATCAAGCACGGTCACGCGCAGATCGCGGTCTTCAACTTCGCCAGCCGCGGCGAGTGGTACGCCACTGACAACATGTGCCCGCACAAACAAGAGTTCGTCCTGTCGCGCGGAATCATCGGCGACACGAACGGCATCCCGAAGGTCGCCTGCCCGGTCCACAAGAAGACGTTCTCGCTCCAGGACGGGGCGGGTCTGAACGATCCCGATTACTCCATTCGCACTTATCCCGTGAAGATCGAGGGAGACGACGTGTTGTTGCTGTTGCCGCCGGCCGAACAACTGGCCAACGTCCCGGCGATCGAACAGCGCAAATGTGGCAGTTCGTGTTTTGCGTGTGCTCCCGTATGAGAGTGGGTGGTGGATGGTGGGCAGTGGATCGCAAGAAGTCATCCAAACCATCGTCCTCTTTTCGCTCTTCTGTTTGGCTACCCACTACCCACCATCCACTACCCATCCCATGTCCGCCCTGCTCCTCAATCAGTCGCTGCCTCGAGAACGAACGGTCAGTCCGATGCCGTCGTTTCTCGAAGAGCTGTTGGCCGAGCAGCAGGATCTGACCGCAGTCGAACGCTTCTCGCAGTTTCACACGGGGGCTTCGCAACCGCTGCAGGCTCGGTATTACTCGACCCTGCTCCCCGCCTCGCCGCCGGGGCCGGGTGAGCAGTATGCGTTCGAGGTGGATCTGGACAGTTGCTCGGGCTGCAAGGCCTGCGTGACGGCGTGCCACTCGTTGAACGGGTTGGATGAAGACGAGTCTTGGCGTGAGGTCGGTCTGCTGCACGGCGGCTCGGCTTCGCTGCCTGTGCTGCAACACGTCACGACGGCCTGCCATCACTGTCTCGACCCGGCCTGCATGAACGTCTGCCCGACACGGGCCTACGAAAAGGATTCCGTCACGGGGATCGTGAAGCATCTGGACGACCAGTGCTTCGGGTGTCAGTACTGCATCCTGGCCTGTCCGTATGAGGTGCCGAAGTACAACGCGAAGCGGGGCATCGTCCGCAAGTGCGACATGTGCAGCCAGCGGCTGGCGGTGGGCGAGGCTCCCGCGTGCGTGCAGGCCTGCCCGCACGAGGCGATCAGCATCACCACGGTCAAGAAGAGCGATGTGGCCGCCGACTGCGAAGTCGATTCGTTCCTGCCGGGCGCGCCCGATCCGCAGTACACGCAACCGACCACCAACTACAAGTCGTTGCGCCCGTTGCCCCGCAACACGCTGCCTGCGGACTACCACTCGGTGCAGGCCGGACACGCCCACTGGCCGCTCATCATCATGCTGGTCCTGACGCAACTCTCCGTCGGAGCCTTCCTGGTCGGCCAGGTGCTGCACGCGAACCGGCTCGGTTCGACGGCCCTCGCGCAGGTCTTGCCCGTTCATGCGCTGAGCGCCCTGGGATTCGGACTGCTCTCGCTGTCGGCGGCCACGCTGCATCTCGGTCGGCCGCTGCTGGCATATCGCGCGCTGCTCGGGCTGCGCCATTCGTGGCTCAGCCGCGAGATCGTCGCGTTCGGAGTGTTCGCCACGCTGGCGGCGGTCTATGCGACCGTGCTGTGGTTCTTCCCGCAACTCGAAACGACCGTGTGGCCGCTCGCGTTGGGAGGCGGCGTCGTGGCGGCCGGGCTGACGGGTGTGTTCTGTTCGATGATGATCTACGTCTACACGCGGCGTCCCTTCTGGAGCGGCTCGCAGACGTTTGTGAAGTTCTCGCTGACGACGGTCTGGTTGGGCCTGTCGGCGGTCCTCACGGTGTCGCTCATGGCGGCCGGTCTCAGTGACTCGCTGAGCCTTCGCGAACTGATGGCCGACTATGGCCGCTGGCTCTGTCACGCGATCGTTTACGTGGCCGCCGCCAAGCTGCTGTACGAGGTGTCGTTCTTTCGGCACCTCGCCAGCAAACAGGTGACACCGCTGAACCGGTCGGCGCGGCTGATGGTGGGCGAACTGGCGGTCTGGTCGCGCTGCCGGTTTGCCGTCGGTGCGATCGGCGGCCTGCTGCTGCCGCTCGTGATGCTGAACCAATCGGCCACGGTACCGGGACCCACGATTGCAGGGATCGGCCTCGCCTCGTTTGCGCTGTCGCTGCTGGGAGAGACTCTCGAACGAACCCTGTTCTTCACAGCCGCCGTCGCGCCGCGCATGCCGGGAGCGTTGAAGACGTGAAAGGAATTGTCATTAGTCATTAGTCATTGGTCATTAGTCATTGGTCATTAGTAGTCGGCGATGACCAAGGGCTAGGGACTAATGACTAATGACTAACAAAGAACACTACCATGACTGCCACGTTGTCCTTTGCCGATCTGCTCCATCAACGCGATGGTTCTTACACGCGCGAGATGCTGCTCGCGCCGGGTGGGTTTGGCTTGGGAGTCGTTCCGGACCGGCAGCGGCCCGATGCGACGACTGCCTCGACGTGCGGGTTCTGTTCGACGGGGTGCAGCCTCACCGTACATCTCAAGGACGGCGCGGCGGTCGGCCTGACGCCGAACACCGAGTACCCCGTGAATCTCGGGATGGCTTGCCCCAAGGGTTGGGAAGCGCTCAACGTGTTGAAGGCTTCCGACCGCGCCACGACCCCGCTGCTCAGGAACGCTCACGGCAAGTTCGAGTCAGTGGACTGGGACATCGCGATGCGGTTCTTCTGCTCGCGGATGAAGCAGATTCAGAGCGAACATGGTCCCGAATCGGTGGCTTGGCTTGGCACGGGGCAGATCTCGACGGAAGAGATGGCGCTGCTCGGATCGCTCGCCAAGTTCGGCATGGGAATGATTCACGGTGACGGCAACACGCGGCAGTGCATGGCGACGGCCGTCGTCGCGTACAAGCAGTCGTTCGGTTTCGATGCCCCGCCGTTCACGTACCAGGATTTCGAAGAGACCGACTGCATGGTCCTCGTCGGGGCCAACCTCTGCATCGCGCACCCGATCCTGTGGGAGCGGGTCATGCGGAACAAGCGGTCTCCCGAAATCATCGTCGTCGATCCGCGTCGGACCGAGACGGCAATGAGCGCCACGCAGCATCTGGCGATTCAGCCGAAGAGCGATCTCGCGCTGTTTTACGGTCTGGCCCACATCCTGATCGAGAACGACTGGATCGACCGCGACTACATCGCCGCGCACACGAACGGCTTCGACGGGTTTGCCGCGCATGTCAAGCCGTTCACACCCGAAGTCGTCGCCGCCGCGACCGGCATCTCCCTCGAAAGCCTTCACAAAGTCGCCCGCACGATTCACGAGCGCGAACGGGTCTCGTTCTGGTGGACGATGGGGATCAACCAGAGTTACGAAGGCGTTCGCGCGGCGCAGAGCCTCATCAACCTCGCCCTGATGACGGGGAACATCGGCCGGCCGGGGACGGGAGCCAACTCGATCACCGGCCAGTGCAACGCGATGGGCTCGCGAATGTTCTCGAACACCACCGGCCTGCTCGGCGGACGCGACTTCACCAAAGAGACCGATCGCGCCGACGTCGCGCGGATTCTCGGCATCGACGTCGGCCGGATTCCGACTCAAAACAGTTGGGCCTATCCCGAGATCATGAAGGGCATCCTCGACGGCAAGATCAAAGGCTTGTGGGTCGTGGCGACCAACCCCGCGCATTCGTGGATCAACCAGTCTCAAGCCCGCGACATCCTGGACCGGCTCGATTTCCTGGTCGTGCAGGACATGTATTCGTCCACCGAAACCGCCCGCGACGCCGACCTGATCCTCCCCGCCGCCGGATGGGGTGAGAAGGAGGGAACGTTCATCAACTCGGAACGTCGCTACGGGTTGCACAAGAAGGTGGCGAAGGCCCCCGGTGACGCACTGGCCGACTTTCACATCTTTCAACTGGTCGCCCACTACTGGGGCTGCGAAGAGCTGTTCAAGGAATGGCGTTCGCCCGAAGCGGTCTTCCAAATCCTGAAGCGGCTGTCCGCCGGTCAGCCCTGCGACATCACGGGCATTCGCGACTACCGGCATCTCGACGAGGCGGGTGGGATTCAGTGGCCGTTTGCGGAAACAGTCGCGAGCGGAGAGTCGAGAGACGAGAGCCAGACAAAGACAGTGGCGACATCTTTGCTCTCGTCTCTCGACTCT